>NZ_JBRJGV010000001.1:0-317500 GCF_053628675.1 Pseudomonas sp. ADAK2 TE3594
CAAGCGAAACTTTGAAAACTTCTGAAAATAACCGCTTGACAGCAACAGAGGCTGCTGTAGAATGCGCGCCTCGGTTGAGACGAAAGATCTTAACCAACCGCTCTTTAACAACTGAATCAAGCAATTCGTGTGGGTGCTTGTGGAGTCAGACTGATAGTCAACAAGATTATCAGCATCACAAGTTACTCCGCGAGAAATCAAAGATGTAACCAACGATTGCTGAGCCAAGTTTAGGGTTTCTTAAAAACCCAAAGATGTTTGAACTGAAGAGTTTGATCATGGCTCAGATTGAACGCTGGCGGCAGGCCTAACACATGCAAGTCGAGCGGCAGCACGGGTACTTGTACCTGGTGGCGAGCGGCGGACGGGTGAGTAATGCCTAGGAATCTGCCTGGTAGTGGGGGATAACGCTCGGAAACGGACGCTAATACCGCATACGTCCTACGGGAGAAAGCAGGGGACCTTCGGGCCTTGCGCTATCAGATGAGCCTAGGTCGGATTAGCTAGTTGGTGAGGTAATGGCTCACCAAGGCGACGATCCGTAACTGGTCTG
Organism: Pseudomonas sp. ADAK2 TE3594; assembly: GCF_053628675.1. NCBI lineage: Bacteria > Pseudomonadati > Pseudomonadota > Gammaproteobacteria > Pseudomonadales > Pseudomonadaceae > Pseudomonas > Pseudomonas sp. ADAK2 TE3594. The sequence goes on from NZ_JBRJGV010000001.1 coordinate 554, forward strand.
AGAGGATGATCAGTCACACTGGAACTGAGACACGGTCCAGACTCCTACGGGAGGCAGCAGTGGGGAATATTGGACAATGGGCGAAAGCCTGATCCAGCCATGCCGCGTGTGTGAAGAAGGTCTTCGGATTGTAAAGCACTTTAAGTTGGGAGGAAGGGCAGTTACCTAATACGTAATTGTTTTGACGTTACCGACAGAATAAGCACCGGCTAACTCTGTGCCAGCAGCCGCGGTAATACAGAGGGTGCAAGCGTTAATCGGAATTACTGGGCGTAAAGCGCGCGTAGGTGGTTCGTTAAGTTGGATGTGAAATCCCCGGGCTCAACCTGGGAACTGCATTCAAAACTGACGAGCTAGAGTATGGTAGAGGGTGGTGGAATTTCCTGTGTAGCGGTGAAATGCGTAGATATAGGAAGGAACACCAGTGGCGAAGGCGACCACCTGGACTGATACTGACACTGAGGTGCGAAAGCGTGGGGAGCAAACAGGATTAGATACCCTGGTAGTCCACGCCGTAAACGATGTCAACTAGCCGTTGGGAGCCTTGAGCTCTTAGTGGCGCAGCTAACGCATTAAGTTGACCGCCTGGGGAGTACGGCCGCAAGGTTAAAACTCAAATGAATTGACGGGGGCCCGCACAAGCGGTGGAGCATGTGGTTTAATTCGAAGCAACGCGAAGAACCTTACCAGGCCTTGACATCCAATGAACTTTCCAGAGATGGATTGGTGCCTTCGGGAACATTGAGACAGGTGCTGCATGGCTGTCGTCAGCTCGTGTCGTGAGATGTTGGGTTAAGTCCCGTAACGAGCGCAACCCTTGTCCTTAGTTACCAGCACGTCATGGTGGGCACTCTAAGGAGACTGCCGGTGACAAACCGGAGGAAGGTGGGGATGACGTCAAGTCATCATGGCCCTTACGGCCTGGGCTACACACGTGCTACAATGGTCGGTACAGAGGGTTGCCAAGCCGCGAGGTGGAGCTAATCCCATAAAACCGATCGTAGTCCGGATCGCAGTCTGCAACTCGACTGCGTGAAGTCGGAATCGCTAGTAATCGCGAATCAGAATGTCGCGGTGAATACGTTCCCGGGCCTTGTACACACCGCCCGTCACACCATGGGAGTGGGTTGCACCAGAAGTAGCTAGTCTAACCTTCGGGAGGACGGTTACCACGGTGTGATTCATGACTGGGGTGAAGTCGTAACAAGGTAGCCGTAGGGGAACCTGCGGCTGGATCACCTCCTTAATCGACGACATCAGCTGCTCCATAAGTTCCCACACGAATTGCTTGATTCATTGAAGAAGACGATAGAAGCAGCTTTAAGCTCCAAGCTGATAGCTCAACGCTAACAGTTACGCGCTCGAAATTGGGTCTGTAGCTCAGTTGGTTAGAGCGCACCCCTGATAAGGGTGAGGTCGGCAGTTCGAATCTGCCCAGACCCACCAATTTTGTATGGGGCCATAGCTCAGCTGGGAGAGCGCCTGCCTTGCACGCAGGAGGTCAACGGTTCGATCCCGTTTGGCTCCACCATTAACTGCTTCGAAACGTTTGAGAGTTTAGAAATGAATATTCTGGTGTGAATATTGATTTCTAGTCTTTTGATTAGATCGTTCTTTAAAAATTTGGGTATGTGATAGAAAGATAGACTGGATGGCACTTTCACTGGTGTTGTTCAGGCTAAGGTAAAATTTGTGAGTTTAATCGCGAATTTTCGGCGAATGTCGTCTTCACAGTATAACCAGATTGCTTGGGGTTATATGGTCAAGTGAAGAAGCGCATACGGTGGATGCCTTGGCAGTCAGAGGCGATGAAAGACGTGGTAGCCTGCGAAAAGCTTCGGGGAGTCGGCAAACAGACTTTGATCCGGAGATGTCTGAATGGGGGAACCCACCTAACATAAGTTAGGTATCTTAAGCTGAATACATAGGCTTAAGAAGCGAACCAGGGGAACTGAAACATCTAAGTACCCTGAGGAAAAGAAATCAACCGAGATTCCCTTAGTAGTGGCGAGCGAACGGGGACTAGCCCTTAAGTGGCTTTGAGATTAGCGGAACGCTCTGGAAAGTGCGGCCATAGTGGGTGATAGCCCTGTACGCGAAAATCTCTTGGTCATGAAATCGAGTAGGACGGAGCACGAGAAACTTTGTCTGAATATGGGGGGACCATCCTCCAAGGCTAAATACTACTGACTGACCGATAGTGAACTAGTACCGTGAGGGAAAGGCGAAAAGAACCCCGGAGAGGGGAGTGAAATAGATCCTGAAACCGTATGCGTACAAGCAGTGGGAGCCCACTTTGTTGGGTGACTGCGTACCTTTTGTATAATGGGTCAGCGACTTATTTTCAGTGGCGAGCTTAACCGAATAGGGGAGGCGTAGCGAAAGCGAGTCTTAATAGGGCGTCTAGTCGCTGGGAATAGACCCGAAACCGGGCGATCTATCCATGGGCAGGTTGAAGGTTGGGTAACACTAACTGGAGGACCGAACCGACTACCGTTGAAAAGTTAGCGGATGACCTGTGGATCGGAGTGAAAGGCTAATCAAGCTCGGAGATAGCTGGTTCTCCTCGAAAGCTATTTAGGTAGCGCCTCATGTATCACTGTAGGGGGTAGAGCACTGTTTCGGCTAGGGGGTCATCCCGACTTACCAAACCGATGCAAACTCCGAATACCTACAAGTGCCGAGCATGGGAGACACACGGCGGGTGCTAACGTCCGTCGTGAAAAGGGAAACAACCCAGACCGTCAGCTAAGGTCCCAAAGTTATGGTTAAGTGGGAAACGATGTGGGAAGGCTTAGACAGCTAGGAGGTTGGCTTAGAAGCAGCCACCCTTTAAAGAAAGCGTAATAGCTCACTAGTCGAGTCGGCCTGCGCGGAAGATGTAACGGGGCTCAAACCATACACCGAAGCTACGGGTATCACTTAGGTGATGCGGTAGAGGAGCGTTCTGTAAGCCTGTGAAGGTGAGTTGAGAAGCTTGCTGGAGGTATCAGAAGTGCGAATGCTGACATGAGTAACGACAATGGGTGTGAAAAACACCCACGCCGAAAGACCAAGGTTTCCTGCGCAACGTTAATCGACGCAGGGTTAGTCGGTCCCTAAGGCGAGGCTGAAAAGCGTAGTCGATGGAAAACAGGTTAATATTCCTGTACTTCTGGTTATTGCGATGGAGGGACGGAGAAGGCTAGGCCAGCTTGGCGTTGGTTGTCCAAGTTTAAGGTGGTAGGCTGGAATCTTAGGTAAATCCGGGATTCTAAGGCCGAGAGCTGATGACGAGTTACCCTCTGGGTGACGAAGTGGTTGATGCCATGCTTCCAAGAAAAGCTTCTAAGCTTCAGGTAACCAGGAACCGTACCCCAAACCGACACAGGTGGTTGGGTAGAGAATACCAAGGCGCTTGAGAGAACTCGGGTGAAGGAACTAGGCAAAATGGCACCGTAACTTCGGGAGAAGGTGCGCCGGTGAGGGTGAAGCATTTACTGCGTAAGCCCACGCCGGTCGAAGATACCAGGCCGCTGCGACTGTTTATTAAAAACACAGCACTCTGCAAACACGAAAGTGGACGTATAGGGTGTGACGCCTGCCCGGTGCCGGAAGGTTAATTGATGGGGTTAGCTAACGCGAAGCTCTTGATCGAAGCCCCGGTAAACGGCGGCCGTAACTATAACGGTCCTAAGGTAGCGAAATTCCTTGTCGGGTAAGTTCCGACCTGCACGAATGGCGTAACGATGGCGGCGCTGTCTCCACCCGAGACTCAGTGAAATTGAAATCGCTGTGAAGATGCAGTGTATCCGCGGCTAGACGGAAAGACCCCGTGAACCTTTACTATAGCTTTGCACTGGACTTTGAATTTGCTTGTGTAGGATAGGTGGGAGGCTTTGAAGCGTGGACGCCAGTTCGCGTGGAGCCAACCTTGAAATACCACCCTGGCAACTTTGAGGTTCTAACTCAGGTCCGTTATCCGGATCGAGGACAGTGTATGGTGGGTAGTTTGACTGGGGCGGTCTCCTCCTAAAGAGTAACGGAGGAGTACGAAGGTGCGCTCAGACCGGTCGGAAATCGGTCGTAGAGTATAAAGGCAAAAGCGCGCTTGACTGCGAGACAGACACGTCGAGCAGGTACGAAAGTAGGTCTTAGTGATCCGGTGGTTCTGTATGGAAGGGCCATCGCTCAACGGATAAAAGGTACTCCGGGGATAACAGGCTGATACCGCCCAAGAGTTCATATCGACGGCGGTGTTTGGCACCTCGATGTCGGCTCATCACATCCTGGGGCTGAAGCCGGTCCCAAGGGTATGGCTGTTCGCCATTTAAAGTGGTACGCGAGCTGGGTTTAGAACGTCGTGAGACAGTTCGGTCCCTATCTGCCGTGGACGTTTGAGATTTGAGAGGGGCTGCTCCTAGTACGAGAGGACCGGAGTGGACGAACCTCTGGTGTTCCGGTTGTCACGCCAGTGGCATTGCCGGGTAGCTATGTTCGGAATAGATAACCGCTGAAAGCATCTAAGCGGGAAACTAGCCTCAAGATGAGATCTCACTGGGACCTTGAGTCCCCTGAAGGGCCGTCGAAGACTACGACGTTGATAGGTTGGGTGTGTAAGCGCTGTGAGGCGTTGAGCTAACCAATACTAATTGCCCGTGAGGCTTGACCATATAACACCCAAGCAATTTGTGAACTCGAAAGAGGCCAGATTGCGGTGTGTGAAGACGAAACGAACCGAAAGTTCGAGAACAAACACACAAACTATCGCATACCCATTCGCTGGAGCGTGATCTCGCAAGAGAGAACGACCTGGCTACCGAATTTCTTGACGACCATAGAGCATTGGAACCACCTGATCCCATCCCGAACTCAGCAGTGAAACGATGCATCGCCGATGGTAGTGTGGGGTTTCCCCATGTGAGAGTAGGTCATCGTCAAGATTAAATTCCGAAACCCCTATCTGCGTATGCAGGTAGGGGTTTTGTTTTGTCCGCAGGAAAGTTCGTACAGCATTATCGGACCGCTTCCGGCTGTCACAGTCTGATGACAGTGCTAAGGTTCGGCCCTAGCTTTTGTATTTTCCAAGGAAGCCTTTATGCCGGACGCTACGTCCCTCAGTGCTGGTTTTATGGTGGTTCACGGCAACCGCCTGGACGAGTTGCGCAGCCTGGTGGTCAGCTGGATGCGGCGCTACCCGCTAGCTCCCTTGGAAAATGAAATCGCCCTGGTACAGAGCAACGGCATCGCCCAATGGCTGAAGCTGGCACTGGCCGAAGACCCCGAAGATGACGACATGGGCGGTTGCGGAATCGCCGCGGCCATCGACGTGCAGTTACCGGGCAGCTTCATGTGGCAGCTTTATCGCATGGTGCTGGGACGTGACGAGATCCCGGTCAAATCCCTTCTCGATAAAGCTCCGCTGACCTGGCGTCTGATGCGTCTGTTGCCACAGTTGATCAACCAACCGCACTTCGAACCTCTGCAGCGCTTTCTTACACATGACACCGACTTACGTAAACGCTATCAATTGGCAGAGCGACTGGCGGATCTGTTTGACCAATATCAGGTCTACCGTGCCGACTGGCTCGAAGACTGGGCAGAAGGTCGTCATCAGTTACGAAATGGCAGAGGCGAAGCCAAAGCCCTGACCCCGGCCAACTGCTGGCAGGCGGAGCTGTGGCGTGCACTGTTGCTGGATGTCGGTGAACAAGGCATGGCGCAAAGCCGCGCAGGCGTGCACCAACGTTTTATCGAGCGCATCAATTGCCTCGACGTAGCGCCCAGTGGTTTGCCTTCACGGGTGATCGTTTTCGGGATTTCTTCACTGCCTGCTCAAGCCTTGGAAGCGCTTGCCGGGCTTGCTCGATTCAGCCAGGTCTTGTTGTGCGTACACAACCCATGTCGTCACCATTGGGCGGACATCGTCGCTGATAAAGATCTGTTGCGACATCAATACAAGCGCCAGGCTCGCAAGAGCGGCATGCCGGTTGTGCTCGACTCGCAAACGCTCCATCAGCATGCCCATCCGCTACTGGCAGCGTGGGGCAAGCAGGGGCGGGACTATATTAATCTGCTCGACAGCTACGACGATCCTAATAGCTATCGCTCGGCATTTCGCGACGGGCGCATCGATCTTTTCAGCGAAAGCCAGCCACAGAACATGCTCAATCAGTTGCAGGACGACATCCTGGAGTTGCGTCCCCTGAACGAGACTCGCGAGCGTTGGCCTGCTGTCGATCTGAAAAAGGACGAATCGATCCGTTTTCACATCGCCCATAGCGCTCAACGCGAAGTGGAAATACTCCATGATCAGTTGCTCGCACGATTCAGTGCTGACCCAGACCTAAGGCCTCGCGACGTAATCGTGATGGTCCCGGACATCGACAGTTATGCTCCGCACATCCGTGCTGTTTTTGGTCAGCTTGACCGCTTTGATCCGCGCTTCATCCCTTTCACGCTTGCGGATCAAGGCCAGCGCGGCCGGGATCCGCTATTGATCGCTGTCGAGCATTTGCTCAAGCTGCCCGATAGTCGCTTTCCCGTCAGCGAAATCCTCGATCTGTTGGACGTTCCGGCATTACGCGCTCGGTTTGGTGTAGAGGAACGTGACCTGCCGACCTTGCATCGCTGGATTGAAGGAGCAGGTATCCGCTGGGGGATGAACGCCGAGCAGCGCGCGGGACTTGGCCTGCCTGAAGAACTGGAGCAAAACAGTTGGCGTTTTGGTTTGCGACGGATGCTGCTGGGTTATGCCGTGGGCAGCGCCAGTGCCTGCGAGGGGATCGAACCTTACGACGAGATTGGCGGCCTGGATGCCGCACTCATAGGTCCTTTGGTTGCACTGCTGGATGCGCTGGAAATTGCCCACCAGGAACTCACTCAACCTGCAGCGCCCAAACAATGGGGCACGCGGTTGCAAGCGTTGGTGCAGTTATTCTTCCTGGCCAGCAACGAGCATGACGACTATTTGTTGGCCCGACTCGAAGAGCTGAGAGAGACCTGGCTCGAGATCTGCGAGTCCGTAGGTTTGCAGGACGAGTTACCGCTGACCGTAGTCCGGGAAGCCTGGCTGGCGGGTCTCGACCAAGGTCGCCTGTCTCAGCGTTTTCTCGCCGGTGCCGTTAACTTCTGTACCTTGATGCCCATGCGAGCTATCCCCTTCAAACTGGTCTGCCTGCTTGGCATGAATGACGGCGATTACCCTCGCGCGCAGCCGCCGCTGGATTTCGACCTGATGGGCAGTGACTACCGCCCCGGTGATCGTTCCCGACGCGAAGATGATCGCTATCTGTTGCTGGAGGCATTGTTGTCGGCACGCGACCAACTCTATATCAGCTGGGTCGGCCGCAGTATTCGGGACAACAGCGAGCGCCCTGCTTCGGTGTTGATAGGGCAGTTGCGTGACCATCTCGGCAGCGGCTGGCGACTGCACGATGACAATGATGAGCTGCTTGAGTCCATGACTCAGGAACATCCGCTGCAACCTTTCAGCCATCGCTACTTTCATGAGGGCGATGATCTATTCAGCTACGCCAGCGAGTGGCAGGTTCTTCATCAAGCCAGCGATCTGGCGACTGATATCGAAGTGCTTGAGCCCTACGTTCAGGACGAACCGCTGAGCCTGGGTCAGCTGCAGGATTTTCTGCGCAACCCTGTACGACATTTCTTCAGTCAGCGGCTCAAAGTGTTCTTCGAGGCTGCCGAAGTGCCTTTGGCAGATGAAGAGCCGTTCGTACTCGATGCGTTGCAACGCTATAGCCTCAGCGACAGCTTGCTCGAAGCGGCGCTGGGGCAACTGGACCAAACCGATCAGGTACTGGAGGCGCAGGCAAAACGCCTGCAAAACAGCGGACTCTTGCCCATGGCCGGTTTTGGAGAATGTCTTCAGCGAGAGTTGATCGAGCCGCTGCCGGATCTGCTGCTGCGCTATCAGCAACTTCTGGCGTTATGGCCAACCCCGCTCACCAGCGCGTTGCCGGTGAGTCTGGAACTGCACGGGCTGCGTCTGGAAGGTTGGCTCAGTGGACTGCATCAGCGCGCAGATGGCGGATTGTTGTCGGTTACTACGATTCCCAACAGCATCGGTTCGATCAAGGCGCGCAAATGGCATCGCCTGACGCGACCTTGGATCAATCACCTGGTTGCCTGTGCCAGCGGCATGCCGATGACAACCGCGTTGGTGGCCAGCGACGACAGTTTGCTGCTCGGTCCGATGGAGGAGGCGGCAGCATCCCGGGTTCTGGGCGATCTGTTGTTGGCCTGGCAAACGGGCATGCGCCAACCGCTGCCGATAGCAGTAAAAACCGCCTTCGCCTGGCTCGCTCAAACCGACCCGACCAAAGCTGACGCCGTTGCCCGCAAGGCCTATGAAGGCGACGGCCAGACCACTGACGGCGAGCGCCGCGAAAGCCCGGCACTCGCTCGGCAATTCGCCGACTACGATGCTCTGATTGCCGATGAAACCTTCCCCGATTGGTGCAACGCTTTGTATCGGCCTCTGCTTGAAGCCCCTTGGCGTTCATTGACCAGCGAGGAGGCGCGCTCATGACCACGAAAACACCGCTGGCCCTGGCATTCCCCCTGCGTGGCAGCCAACTGATCGAAGCCAGCGCCGGGACCGGCAAGACCTTCACCATTTCTGCACTGTACTTGCGTCTGGTCCTTGGCCACGGCGGTGAGTCGAGTGGTTTTGGCCGTGAATTGCTGCCGCCGCAAATCCTCGTGGTGACCTTCACCGATGCCGCGACCAAAGAGCTGCGCGAACGTATTCGCACACGGCTGGCTGAGGCCGCACGGTTTTTCCGCGATGAGACACCGGCGCCAGATGGCCTCATTGCCGAATTGCGCGAGCAGTACCTCCCCGAACAGTGGTCCGGCTGCGCAAACCGCCTGGACATCGCCGCCCAGTGGATGGACGAAGCAGCCGTTTCGACCATTCACAGCTGGTGCCAGCGCATGTTGCGCGAACATGCGTTCGACAGTGGCAGCCTGTTCACCCAGACCCTGGAAACCGATCACAGCGATTTGCTCGGCGAAGTCCTGCGCGACTACTGGCGACTGTTCTGCTATCCGATGCAAGGCGATGCGTTGAACTGGGTTCGCGGCAATTGGGGTGGCCCGGCGGCGTTGCTGCCGCGAGTGCGTGGCTTGTTCGCCAGCGAGCGTGACAGTGTTGAAGGTAAAGAGCCTGCCGAGTTGATTGACGAGTGCCTGCAGGAACGACGGGCCGCTTTGCTCGAACTCAAGATGCCCTGGCGCCAATGGGCGGATGAGTTGCTTGCCATCTGTCACCAGGGTGTCGCAAGCAAGAGCGTCGATGGCCGCAAGATGCAGCCGCGCTACTTCGAGCCCTGGTTCGAAAAGCTCCGGGCCTGGGCCGAGGATGAGTCTCTCGAGCAACTGGACATTGGCACCGGCTTCACTCGTCTGACTCCCGATGGCATGACTGAAGCCTGGAAGGGTGAGGCCCCCCGTCATCCCGGTCTCGATGCGATGGCCGGTCTCAAGACCAGTCTCGATGGTTTGCCGACCCCCGATGCCGCCGTGCTGCAACACGCCGCTCACTGGGTCGGTGCGCGGTTCGAGGAAGAAAAGCGTCGCCGCGCGGAGATGGGCTTCGATGACATGCTGCTGCGCCTCGATGCGGCTTTGCAGTCCGAAGGCGGTGAGCGCCTGGCAACACTGATCCGCGAGCAATTCCCGGTCGCGTTGATTGACGAATTCCAGGACACCGACCCGGTGCAGTATCGAATCTTCGAGAGCATTTATCGCATCGAAGACAACAATCCTGAAACCGGTCTGTTTCTGATCGGCGACCCGAAGCAGGCGATCTATGCCTTCCGCGGAGCCGACATCTATACCTACCTGCGCGCTCGCCAGGCCACCACTGGTCGCCTGCATACCCTGGGCACCAACTTCCGTTCCAGTCATGGCATGGTCAGTGCGGTGAACCATGTGTTCGAACGCGCCGAATCTCGTGAGCAGGGGCGCGGAGCATTCCTGTTTCGTGAGAAGAACGGCGAGAACCCGGTACCGTTCCTGCCCGTCGAATCCCAGGGGCGCAAAGAAGTCCTGCGGATTGAAGGCCAGGATGTACCGGCCCTGAACATCTGGCACCTGTCCGCCGATCAGCCACTGTCTGGCGCGGTGTATCGACAACAATTGGCCGCCGCCTGCGCCAGTGAAATCACCGCGCTGCTCAATGGTGGCCAGCAAGACCGTGCGGGCTTCATCGAGGACGGTAAGGGTTTCAAAGGTTTACTGCCATCGGATATCGCAATTCTGGTGCGCGACGGCAAAGAGGCCCAGGCCGTGCGTGGCGAACTTTCGGCCCGCGGCGTGCGCAGTGTTTACCTGTCAGACAAGGACTCCGTGTTCGCCGCTCAGGAAGCCCATGACCTGCTGACCTGGCTCAAGGCGTGTGCCGAGCCGGATGTCGAGCGTCCCCTCCGCGCCGCGCTGGCCTGCATCACGCTGAACCTTTCGCTGGCTGAACTGGAACGGCTGAATCAGGACGAACTGGCTTGGGAAACACGGGTCATGCAGTTCCGCGGTTATCGCGAGCTCTGGCGCAAGCAGGGCGTGCTGCCAATGCTGCGACGTTTGCTGCACGACTTCCAACTTCCCCAGGCGTTGATCGCGCGCAACGATGGCGAGCGGGTGCTGACCAACCTGCTGCACCTGTCCGAGTTGCTACAGCAGGCCGCCGCCGAGCTTGATGGCGAGCAAGCCTTGATCCGTCACTTGTCCGAGCATCTGGCATTGTCCGGTCAGGCTGGCGAAGAACAGATCCTGCGCCTGGAAAGCGACGAGCAACTGGTCAAGGTTGTGACCATCCATAAATCCAAAGGGCTTGAATATCCGTTGGTGTTTCTGCCGTTCATTTGCTCGGCAAAACCGGTGGACGGCAGCCGTTTGCCATTGCATTACCACGACGCGACGGGCAAGGCTCAGGTGAGCTTGAAGCCGACGCCCGAGTTGATTGCCCAGGCTGATGATGAGCGCTTGGCCGAGGATCTTCGGCTGCTCTATGTCGCCCTGACCCGGGCACAACATGCTTGCTGGCTCGGCGTGACTGACCTCAAGCGCGGCAATAACAACGGTTCGACGTTGCACCTTTCAGCGTTGGGTTATCTGCTGGGCGGTGGTGCGCCATTGGCCGAGTCGGCGGGGTTGCGGCGTTGGCTGGAAGATCTGCAGCAGGACTGCCCGGCGCTGAACTACGGTGAAATGCCTGAAGCGACCGCCGAGCATTACCATCCGCCGCGCAATGAAGCGACCTTGCTTGCGCCGCTGATACCCAAGCGCAAGGCCAGCGAAAACTGGTGGATCGCCTCCTACAGCGCCTTGCGCATTGGCGACAGTCTGAGCGTGGGCAGTGACGAAGCGCCGGAGAGCCCGCAAGCACAAAAGCTTTTTGACGACGAACGTCTCGATCCGCAAGCGCCGCGAGAAGTGATTGCTGGCGGCGCTGATATCCATCGATTCCCTCGCGGGCCAAACCCCGGCACTTTTCTCCATGGATTGCTCGAGTGGGCCGGTGACGAAGGTTTTGCCGCTGCACCACAAACTGTGGAAGACGCCATCGCCCGCCGCTGCAATCGCCGTGGCTGGGAAGGCTGGATCACGACGTTGAGTGACTGGCTACAGCACTTGCTCAAATCCCCGCTGCACATCGGCGGCGGGCAGGCACCGATGGTGTTCGAGCAACTGACCCAGTACCGGGTCGAGATGGAATTCTGGTTCGCCAGTCACAAAGTCGATGTGCTCAAACTCGATGAACTGGTGCGCCAATACACCCACAACGGCGTGGCCAGGGTGGCTGCCGAACCGGTGCTGCTCAATGGCATGTTCAAAGGCTTCATCGACCTGACGTTCGAGCACGACGGTCGTTATTACGTCGCCGACTACAAATCCAATTGGCTGGGCGTCGATGACGCGGCCTATACCGTGCCGGCCATGGAGCAGTCGATTCTGGATAACCGTTACGACCTGCAATATGTGTTGTACCTGCTCGCCTTGCATCGCCAGCTCAAGGCGCGGCTGGTCGATTACGATTACGACCGGCATGTCGGTGGGGCGTTGTACCTGTTCCTTCGCGGTACTCGCGCGGCCAGCCAGGGCGTGTATTTCGCCCGTCCGCCACGGGAGCTGATCGAGCGTCTGGACCGGTTGTTCCAGGGCAAGCCAGAGCCCAAGGCCGAACCCGCCTGGGAACAGGGAGTACTGCTATGACTCGCACCTTCGCCGATTTGCTGCCCACGCCGTTGGCGGCCGAAAGTCTGGCGGACCTGGCCCCGCTGAGTCGCGCAGATGACTTGTTGCTGCTGCTCACGCGCTGGGTCGAACGCGGTTGGCTACGGGCGCTGGACAAGGCCTTCGTGGCCTTTCTCCACGAGCTCGCCCCCGACGATGATCCGCTGGTGCTGCTGGCCGCGGCGTTGACCAGTCACCAGTTGGGTCACGGCCATGTTTGCCTGGATCTGTTCGAAACGCTGAAAGAGCCGGACTTCGCTCTGTCGCTGCCGCCGGAAGGTGATCTGCAAAGTGGCGCGATGTTGCTGCCGTCGCAATTGCTTGAGGCGCTGGAAGTTGCTCATTGGTGCAAGGTCCTGGCGTCCAGCCGTCTGGTGGCTCTGGCCGTCGACGGGCGTGAAGCCGCGCAGCACCGGCCGTTGGTGCTGTCGGGTAAACGGCTATACCTGCGCCGCTACTGGGCTTACGAGCGGCGGATCGACAACGCCCTGCGTCAGCGCCTGGCGGCACACGAAACAACACCGAGTGATTTACCTCAACGCCTGACTGGCCTGTTTGGTCCAGCCAGGTCTGATGAAATGATCGACTGGCAGAAGCTCGCTTGCGCCCTGGCTACCCGCAGCGCATTCAGCATCGTCACCGGCGGCCCGGGGACCGGCAAGACCACTACGGTCGTGCGCTTGCTCGCATTGCTACAAGCGCCCGCGGTGGAAGCCGGCAAACCGTTGCGTATTCGTCTCGCGGCACCCACTGGCAAGGCTGCCGCACGATTGACCGAGTCCATCAGCCAGCAGGTTCAAACCCTGGAAGTTGCTGAAACAGTGCGGGAGAAGATCCCGTCGGATGTGACCACCGTGCACCGTTTGCTCGGCAGTCGTCCCGGCACCCGGCATTTCAGGCACCACGCTGGCAATCGCTTGCCACTGGATGTATTGGTGGTGGACGAAGCCTCGATGATCGACCTGGAAATGATGGCCAATCTGCTCGACGCATTGCCGGCCCACGCCCGTCTGGTGCTGCTCGGGGACAAGGATCAACTGGCGTCGGTGGAGGCCGGTGCCGTCCTGGGCGATCTGTGCCGCGATGCCGAAGCCGGTTGGTACAGCCCGCAGACCCGCCAGTGGCTGGAGGCGGTCAGCGGTGAAAACCTTGGTGCCAGCGATTTGCACGAAGACGTCCACGGAACGCATCCCCTGGCTCAGCAAGTCGTGATGCTGCGTCACTCACGGCGTTTCGGTGAGGGCAGCGGCATCGGTCAGTTGGCCCGTTGGGTCAACCGGCAGCAACCCGAGGAAGCCCGCAAGTTACTGGCGGCTGGAAGCCATGACGACGTATTTTCCCTGCCTCTGAAGGGTGAGCAGGACCGGGCGTTGGAGCGGTTGTTGCTCGAAGGTCATGGCGAGGGGCCGCAAGGTTATCGGCATTACCTGAGTCTTTTGCGCAGTCAGCGGCCGCCGATCGACAGCCCGCTCGACGATCCACGCTGGACCCATTGGGCTCGTGTGGTGCTGCAAGCCTTCGACGCCTTCCAGCTATTGTGCGCGGTACGCAAAGGGCCTTGGGGTGTGGAAGGCTTGAATCAGCGAGTGACCGACGCGCTGCTCAAGGCTCGGCTGATTGACAGCGACCACCAGTGGTACGAAGGTCGGCCCGTGCTGATGACCCGCAACGACTATGGCCTGGGTTTGATGAATGGCGACATTGGCATTGCCCTCAAGCTACCGGAACGTGAGGGCCCCGATGCTGGGCGGCAAGTGCTGCGTGTGGCCTTCCCGCGCAACGATGGTCAGGGCGGTGTGCGCTTTGTCCTGCCAAGTCGGCTCAACGATGTCGACACCGTGTACGCCATGACCGTACACAAATCCCAAGGCTCGGAATTTGCCCATACGGCGCTGATTCTGCCAGACGCCCTGAACCCTGTGCTCACCAAGGAACTGATCTATACCGGAATAACCCGGGCCAAACACTGGTTCACCCTGATCGAGCCTCGTGCCGGCGTATTCGAAGAGGCCGTGCGGCGTAAGGTCAAGCGCTTGAGCGGGTTGATGCTGGAGCTGGAAGAGGGTATCGAGCCGAGTCACTGAACGGGCGGCGCCAGACGACGGAATCTGTCCGAAGTGCCGTGGTGCGTGGCCTCGCTGGTGTTTCGGTGCTGTGCTATCGTTGCGGCATCATTTCGTTGCGATCGAAGAGAATCCCTGCATGAAGGTGGCTGTCCGGGCGACAGAGCGCGTTGTTGGCTGCAAGCAAGTGCTGCTTGCCGGCCTTCTCTGTTTGTTGGCGGGCGTTACCTTCGCTCAGCCGGAAACCACCGTAAGCAAGGCCGACCAGCGTGCCAGATCAGTCACTCAGGTGGTGCTCGGGATCCTCAGTTATGCCCGGTGGCCTGTTGAGCCTCAACAGTTGCGTCTGTGCGTGGTCGGCCCTACCGAGTACACCGACGATCTGGTCAAAGGCACTACCCAGGCCACTGGTCGGGCTGTCACCGTGCGACGGCTTTTGGCCGATAACCCGGCCATTGCGGGTGAATGCGACGCGGTGTACATCGGCAAGCTGACCAGCGACGAACGCAGTCGATTATTCGCCTCGCTGACAGGGCGCCCGGTGGTGAGCATCAGCGAAGGCGGCGATCAATGCACCGTCGGCAGTCTGTTCTGCCTGCGGGTCGGCGATGAACAGGTATCCTTCGAGGTCAACCTCGACTCGGTCGCCCGCAGCGGTGTGCGCATCCATCCCAGTGTGCTGCAACTGTCGCGTCGCAAGCCGGCGGCACCATGAGTCTATTCAAATCTCGTATACGTCCGACCCTGGGGTCGGTTATCGGCCGTGGGCATTTGATCGTCGCCCTGGTGGGCGTGGCCATGGCCAGTGTTTCGTTGACCCTGCTGGGGGTTCTGGCCTTGCGGGTTTATGCCGATCACAACCTGCATCTGATCGCCCGTTCGATCAATTACACCGTGGAAGCCGCGGTGGTGTTCAACGATAAGGTCGCCGCCACCGAAGCGCTGGCATTGATCGCGTCCACCGAAGAAGTGGCCGATGCACAGGTGATGGACGAGAAAGGCGAGTTACTCGCACGTTGGCAACGGCCGGAAACGGGATTGTTGTCCGATCTTGAAGTGCAGATCGCCCGGGTGATTCTGGAAAAACCCATCAGCATGCCGATCGTCCATCAAGGTCAGGAAATCGGCAGCATTCTGCTCATCGGTCACGGCGGCAGTCTCATGCGCTTTTTGCTCAGCGGCCTGATGGGGATCGTCTTGTGTACCGCCGTCAGTGCCTGGGTTGCGCTCTATCTGGCGCGGCGGCAATTGCGGGGGATCATCGGCCCGATGCGCAGCTTGGCTGCGGTGGCTCACGCCGCTCGCAGCGAGCGAGCCTTCGACCAGCGCGTGCCGCCCGCCGATATTGCCGAACTCGACAACTTGGGCAACGACTTCAATGCCTTGCTCGATGAACTCGAATCCTGGCAGACCCACTTGCAAAGCGAAAACGAAACCCTGGCCCACCAAGCCAGCCATGACAGCCTTACCGGACTGCCGAATCGAGCATTTTTCGAAGGCCGCCTGATGCGAGCCTTACGCAATGCCAGCAAATTGGATGAGCGAGTGGCCGTGCTGTTTCTCGACAGCGACCGGTTCAAGGAGATCAACGATAACTTTGGCCATGCTGCCGGCGATGCGGTGCTGATCGCCGTGGCAACGCGGGTTCGTGCGCAGCTGCGTGAAGAGGACCTGGTCGCGCGTCTGGGCGGCGACGAGTTTGCCGTCCTGCTGACACCGCTGCATAAAACCGAAGACGCCGAACGGATTGCTGACAAAATCATCGCCAGCATGGAAATACCCATCCAGTTGCCGGGCAGTATTCAGGTGTTGACTTCACTCAGTATCGGCATCGCCGTGTACCCCGATCATGGGGGCACACCGGGTGCGTTGCTCGATGCTGCCGACGCCGCGATGTACCAGGCCAAACGCCTTTCCCGAGGCGCGCAGCAAACGGCAGGGGCGGAGTTCCCTGTCGCCCATGTTCAAACCAGGAGCTAATGTCTGTGTTCACCTTCAATCAGCGTTTTCTACGATTTTTCACGATCACCCTGTTCCTGGCCTTGCTGGCATTGACCGGTTGCCAGACAGCACCGCAAAAGGGTCTGACCCCGGCGCAAATCGCTGTGCTCAAGCAGCAAGGTTTCGAAATGACGGATGATGGCTGGGCCTATGGCTTGTCGGACAAGGTGCTGTTCAGCAGTGACGTCGAGAGCCTGAACCCCGCCAGTACCGAGATCGTCGAGCGCATCGGCAAGGCGTTGTTGGGTGTGGGCATCGAGCGGGTGAGGATCGATGGCCACACCGATGCCTCGGGCAAAGAGTCCTATAACGAACAGCTTTCACTGCGTCGCGCAAAAAGCGTCGGCAAGGTTTTGGCCGCTGTCGGCATAAAAGAAGAAAACATCCAACTGCGCGGCCTGGGTAGCAGCAAGCCTGTTGCGTCCAACGACACTGCGGTTGGACGCTCCGAGAACCGTCGGGTGTCGATCGTGGTGAGCGCGGATTAATCGGCGAACAACATCTCCCGACTTTCCCCCATCAACAGTGCTTGATTCTGCTCGGTGACCCCACGGATGTAGTCCCACAGCAACGTGATCCGCTTGAGTTTGCGCAGGTCTTCCCGGCAGTACATCCAGAACTGCCGGGTAATGGTGATCTCTTGCGGCAACACCGGCAGCAATCGCGGATCCTGAGCCGCCAGGAAGCACGGCAGAATCGCCAGTGACCGTCCTTGCTGCGCCGCTACGAACTGCGCGATCACGCTGGTGCTGCGCAGATTGGCACTGGCACCGGGCAACACATTCGCCAGGTACAGCAGCTCCGAGCTGAACGCCAGATCGTCCACATAACTGATGAATTGATGCTTGCCCAAGTCTGCCGGGCGGCGGATCGGTGGGTGCTTGTCCAGATAATCCTGGGTCGCATACAGCTGCAGTCGGTAGTCGCAGAGTTTGCAGCAGACATACGGGCCATGTTCCGGCCGCTCCAGCGCGATGACGATGTCTGCCTCGCGTTTGGACAGGCTGATGAAGTGCGGCAGCGGCAGGATGTCCACCGAGATCGCCGGGTAGGCGTCGACGAAATGGCTCAGCTGCGGGGTGATGAAAAAGCTGCCGAACCCTTCGGTGCAACCCATGCGCACATGCCCGGACAACGCCACGCCGGAGCCCGAAACCTGTTCGCAGGCCATGTGCAGAGTGCTTTCGATCGACTCGGCGTAACCCAGCAGCCGCTGGCCTTCGGCAGTCAGGACGAAACCGCTGGTGCGGGACTTTTCGAACAGCAACGTGCCCAACGAGGCTTCCAGTGAACTGATGCGTCGCGACACAGTGGTGTAGTCCACCGCCAGACGTTTGGCCGCGGTGCTGGCCTTGCGAGTGCGGGCAACCTCGAGGAAAAACTTGAGGTCATCCCAGTTCAACGAGCCTAAAGACGTGATGTTTTTTTGCATGATGGACCGGCTTTTATGTGCGTTCTTATTAGAAGTTTGCACATCTATACTCCAAAAACAGTCCGACAACCAATTCGTGACACACGTCGCATCTCAAGGCGACTTTCTCGCCTTGGCTCCAAAGATAGCTCTCTAAATAAGAACAACGTCCCGGAGACCAACATGAACGCATCGCTAGAAACCACCGTGCAAAAGGTCAAGTTGTTGATCGATGGCGAGTGGGTCGAATCCCAGACCACCGAATGGCACGACATCGTCAACCCGGCGACCCAACAAGTGTTGGCCAAAGTCCCATTCGCGACGGCTGCCGAAGTCGATGCTGCCATCAGCGCAGCCCATCGCGCCTTCCAGACCTGGAAGCTGACACCGATCGGCGCGCGGATGCGCATCATGCTCAAGCTTCAGGCGTTGATTCGTGAACACTCCAAGCGTATTGCCGTGGTACTCAGCAACGAGCAGGGCAAAACCATTGCCGATGCTGAAGGCGACATCTTCCGCGGCCTGGAAGTGGTCGAACACGCTTGCTCCATTGGCAGCCTGCAAATGGGCGAGTTCGCCGAGAACGTCGCTGGCGGTGTCGATACCTACACCCTGCGTCAGCCGATCGGCGTCTGCGCCGGCATTACCCCGTTCAACTTCCCGGCGATGATTCCGCTGTGGATGTTCCCGATGGCCATCGCCTGCGGCAACACCTTCGTGCTCAAGCCGTCCGAACAGGACCCGATGTCGACCATGCTGTTGGTGGAACTGGCCATCGAGGCCGGCATTCCGCCGGGTGTGCTCAACGTCGTTCATGGCGGCAAGGATGTCGTGGATGCGCTTTGCACCCACAAGGACATCAAGGCTGTTTCGTTCGTCGGTTCGACCGCGGTCGGTACTCACGTCTACGACCTGGCCGGCAAACACGGCAAGCGCGTGCAATCGATGATGGGCGCCAAGAACCACGCCGTTGTGCTGCCCGATGCCAACCGCGAGCAAGCCCTCAACGCTCTGGTCGGCGCCGGTTTCGGTGCGGCCGGGCAACGCTGCATGGCCACATCCGTCGTGGTGCTGGTGGGCGCGGCCAAGCAATGGCTGCCTGACCTGAAGGCGCTGGCGCAGAAACTCAAGGTCAATGCCGGCAGCGAGCCGGGCACTGATGTTGGTCCGGTGATTTCCAAGCGAGCCAAGGCGCGGATTCTCGATCTGATCGAGAGCGGCATCAAGGAGGGTGCCAAGCTCGAACTGGACGGTCGCGACATCAGCGTTCCGGGCTACGAGAAGGGTAACTTTGTCGGCCCAACCCTGTTCTCTGGTGTCACTCCCGAGATGCAGATCTACACCCAGGAAATCTTCGGTCCGGTGCTGGTGGTATTGGAAGTCGATACCCTCGATCAGGCCATCGCACTGGTCAACGCCAACCCATTCGGCAACGGCACGGGGTTGTTCACCCAGAGCGGTGCGGCGGCACGTAAATTCCAGACGGAAATCGACGTCGGTCAGGTCGGCATCAACATCCCGATTCCTGTGCCGGTGCCGTTCTTCAGCTTCACCGGTTCCCGTGGGTCGAAGCTCGGCGACCTCGGTCCGTATGGCAAGCAAGTGGTGCAGTTCTACACTCAAACCAAGACCGTCACTGCGCGCTGGTTCGATGACGACAGCGTCAACGACGGTGTGAACACCACCATCCACTTGCGTTAAGGAGCCGGACATGAAAATCGCTTTTATCGGTCTCGGCAACATGGGCGCGCCGATGGCGCGCAACCTGATCAAGGCCGGCCATTCACTGAGCCTGGTCGACCTGAACAAAACTGTGCTGGCAGAGCTCGAGCAACTGGGCGGCAGCATCAGCGCTTCGGCGCGTGAAGCGGCTCAAGGTGCAGAGTTGGTGATCACCATGCTGCCAGCCGCTGTGCATGTGCGCAGCGTCTGGCTGGGTGAAGACGGCGTGTTGGCGGGAATCGCCAAGGGCGTGCCCGCAGTGGATTGCAGCACCATCGATCCGCAGACAGCGCGCGACGTTGCCGCAGCGGCTGCCAAACAAGGCGTGGCCATGGCCGATGCACCGGTCTCTGGCGGTACTGGCGGTGCTGCGGCCGGGACGCTGACCTTCATGGTCGGCGCTACGCCTGAGTTGTTCGCCACCCTGCAACCGGTGCTGGCGCTGATGGGCCGCAATATCGTGCACTGTGGCGAAGTCGGCACCGGGCAAATCGCCAAGATCTGCAACAACCTGCTGCTGGGGATTTCCATGGTCGGCGTCAGCGAAGCCATGGCTTTGGGCGATGCGCTGGGGATCGACACGACGGTGCTGGCGGGGATCATCAACAGTTCCACCGGGCGCTGCTGGAGTTCGGAGATGTACAACCCGTGGCCGGGTATCGTCGAAACGGCGCCGGCCTCGCGCGGGTATACCGGCGGTTTCGGTGCTGAACTGATGCTCAAGGATCTGGGGCTGGCCACTGAGGCGGCACGTCAGGCGCACCAACCGGTGGTGCTCGGCGCGGTGGCGCAGCAGTTGTATCAGGCGATGAGTCAGCGTGGGGAAGGTGGCAAGGACTTCTCGGCGATCATCAACAGCTATCGCAAACCCCAATAAGGGGACGGGATTGCTGGTGGGTTTGCCTATGGTGAGAGGGCTTGCCTGTGGCGAGGGGGCTTGCCCCCGTTGGAGTGCGTAGCGCTCCCCCTGCATTCCTTCATTCATACCGCACATACCGCATCGGCAGGTTTGACGACGGCTTCGCCGCCGAACGGGGGCAAGCCCCCTCGCCACAAAAGCCCCTCGCCACGGGGACTGCGTATTTCAGTATTTCCGAGAGACCACGTCGGGTGGTCTCTCGGTTTTTTGCATCAGGCAAACACGAAATATTTGCGCACGGTCTCAACCACTTCCCACGTGCCTTTCATGCCTGGCTCGATAACGAAAATATCACCGGCGCGAAGATGGATCGGTGCCATGCCTTCCGGGGTGATGATGCAGTAGCCTTCCTGGAAATGGCAGTATTCCCACTTCACATATTCCACATACCACTTGCCCGGCGTGCAGATCCAGGTGCCCATGATCTTGCTTCCGTCTTCGCTGGTGTAGGCGTTGAGGTTGACGGTGTGCGGGTCGCCTTCGAGTTTTTCCCATTTGCAGGCGTCGAGCACGGGCAGTGGATGAGTATCGCGAAGGACGGTAATCGGTGCGGTCATGATGACTCCGGGCAGTGGGTTCAAGAACTGAAGTCGCACCCTATAGCGCCCATACACCGTTCAGTTGTCTGTATTCGACATTGAGCTGTCCAGAAACGCGCAGACTCTCAAAGACTTTCCAGCGGGCAATCGGCTCTGGCCTGTGTGAGGCTGGCTTCGAACTCGACCAATTGCTCGTGTTGATGCCTGAGTGCGGCAATCCTCTGGCTGATTTCGCGTTTCTTGGCATCGATGGCTTGCTGCGCCAATGACCAGGGCATCGCCAGGCCTTGATGTTCGGTAAAGATCGCCTGCAACTCCTTGAGCTTGAAGCCCAGTTGCTGGGCGCACTTGATGAAGATCAGCAGGTCGACGCTGTGCTGATCATAGACACGGTATTTTCCTTGCCGCCGAGCGGCAGGCAGCAAGCCGATCGACTCGTAATGGCGGATACTCTTGATTGTCGTGCCCGAGCGATGCGCGGCTTGGCCGATGTACATGAAAAGTCCTTTTTTGCCGAGGATAAGCCAGCCCCATTATCGGCAGACTCATCGGCTGGCGATAGCCTGGGCTTGCAGCAGCCAGGTTTCGCGCTGACCGGCGCTGGACCCAAGAACCGGCCCGAAGGTGAGCGTGCGCCGAGGTTCGATGCCGCAAAACGCCAGGGTGGTTTTGCGCATCTGATGCAGCCCGGGCATGCGGTAGATCCAACGGTAATACCAAGGTGGCGTGTCCATGGTCACGAGCAGGTGCGCGCTACGGCCATACAACAATTTGTCGGGGAAGGCCTTGCCTTCGCGATACTTGAAGGCGAAGCCGGGAAGCAACACCCGATCAAGAAAACCCTTGAGCAAGGCCGGTATACCGCCCCACCAGATCGGGTAGACCAGGGTCAGGTGTTCAGCCCACAGAATGTCCGCCTGAGCACGGCGCAAGTCGGCTTCCAGCGGCTGCACATGTTGATAGCCTTCGCGTAGGACCGGGTCGAAGTCCATTTTACCCAGCCACAGTTGGCGCACCTCATGCCCGGCACGCAACGCCGATTGTGCGTAGCGTTCGGCAAGTGCGCCGCAGAAACTGTTGCTCGAAGGATGACCGAGGATCACCAGAATTCGCTTGCTCATCGTAACGGTCCCTGAAGATGAAACCTCAAGGGTAAAGTCTGCCCCTCAGGGGAGAGTCAAGGCGTTCAGCAAGGCCTGGGCATAACCGGGCAGCACGGCGAAGTCCCGGGCGCACAGCAACAGTTTGCGTCGTGCCCATGGCTCTTTCAGTGCGATGCTTTTGAACGGTGTTTCAGTCGGCCAGCGTTCGACCGCTGCCAAGGGCACGATCGCCAGCCCGGCACCTCGGGCGACCACGCGCATCACACCATCGAAGCCATCGGCACGGATGCGGATTTGCATCCGTAAGCCGCTGTGCAGGGCTTGTTCTTCCAGGTACACGGCCAAGGCGCTGTTGGCGTTCAGGCCGACGTAATCGTGGTGCAGGGTGGCGTTGAAACTTAACGGTCCGGTGTCGGCCAAGGGGTGATCCCATGGCAGGATCAACACCAGTGGGTCGTCACGGAAATAGCGGGTCTGAAGGCCGTCGGCATCCACGGCGTCGGACACGATGCCCAGGTCCGCCGCACCTTGGCGCAAGGCGTGGGTGATGCGCGCGCTGGGCAACTCTTGGAGGTCGATGTCGAGGTTCGGATGATCGCGCAGAAAGTCTGCCAGCAACTCAGGCAGGTACTCGGTGATTGCTGTGGTATTACACAACAACCGTACTTGGCCTTTGACTCCTTTGGCGTATTCGGCCAGGTCCTGCTGCATGCGCTCGGCCTGTTGCAAAAGGACTCGGGCGTGCTGCGCCAGGGCCCGGCCGGCAGGCGTCGGGCTGACACCGCGGCGACCTCGCTCTAGAAACTCGATGCCCAGTGAAGCCTCCATGGCGCGGATTCGAGCGCTCGCTGCCGCCAGCGACAGATGGCTGCGGGCGGCGCCGGCGGTGATATTGCCGGTGTCGAGGATGTTCAGGTAGAGGCGCAGGTCGGTCAGGTCGAAGTGCATTGTTACAGCCTCGGGAGGTTTGTTGTCTGGGCGGGCGCTTTCGCGGGCAAGCCTCGCTCCTACAGGGACTGTGTGATCGACACATCCTTGTAGGAGCGAGGCTTGCCCGCGAAGACGTCATCAGCCGCAACGAAAACTTTAGCCTCTACCAAATCAAGAGGCAGCCTCAGTATATGGCAGATTTCCAAGGCAACCATCAGGGCTCAGGATAGCCCCATGAATACACTCGCCGCGTTCTACCAACATCTGGGCTTGTCCCTGACCTTGCTGGTCATAGCCACCTTCCTGCTGGCCGGGATGATCAAAGGCGTGATCGGCCTTGGCCTGCCGACCATTGCCATGGGCTTGCTCGGTCTGGCTATGGCACCGTCGCAGGCTGCGGCGTTGCTGATTATTCCCGCGACGTTGACCAACGTCTGGCAACTGGCATTCGGCGGTCATTTGCGCGGGCTGCTGAACCGGTTGTGGCCGATGCTGCTGGCGATTTTCATCGGCACGGGCGCCGGCACGCTCTGGATCGGCATGGCCGGTGGGCATTGGGTCGTGCGAGGGCTGGGGGCGGCGTTGTTGATATACGCCTTGAGCGGATTGTTCCTGCCGACCTTGCGTGTCGGCAGTCGCACCGAGCGTTGGCTCGGTCCGCTGTGCGGTGTGCTGACGGGTGTCATCACTTCGGCCACCGGCGTCTTCGTGATTCCGGCGGTGCCTTATCTGCAAGCGCTGGGCTTGAGCAAGGATGAACTGGTGCAGGCGCTGGGCCTGTCGTTCACCGTCTCAACCCTGGCATTGGCCGCCGGACTGCTATGGCGCGGCGCCCTCGGCGGAGGCGAGTTGAGTGCATCGCTGCTGGCGCTGATTCCGGCGGTGCTCGGCATGCTGTTGGGGCAATGGCTGCGCCAACGGATCAGCGCCGTGTTGTTCAAGCGCGTGTTCTTCATCGGCCTCGGCGTACTCGGCGGCCACCTGTTGATCAGCGGCTAGCGGATGACGCGCTGAGCATCTCGATCGGCCGGATATCGAAATCCCGTTCCAGAAACTCCATGCGCTGGTCGAGGAACTGCTTCATGTGCGGCAGGTTCGAGTGCACGTCCAGATGGGCCTGGGACTGCCAGATCTCGTAGAAGATAAACAGCGTCGGGTCCTGTTTGTCGCGCAGCATGTGGTACTCGATACAGCCGGGTTCGGCGCGACTCGGTTCGACATAAGCACGGAACAACGCTTCGAAGGCCTCGGCTTTTTCCGGGCGGGTCTTGGCGTGCAGGATGAAGCCATGCAGTTCGCTCATCAGGTTCTCCTTGGATGTCAGAATCAGCACAAGCTTATGGCAACAATCGCCTGTTGATTCGTGCGTATTGGTCAAATGAATTTTGCTGATCCTGGGCTTATTCCACGCGAGGTCGATCGCTACTCTGCCGCCATCGAATTTCAACCTTGCGAGATTTCTCCCATGAAAAAAGTCCTGTTGCTCAATGGCGGCAAAAAATTTGCCCACTCCGATGGGCGCTACAACACGACGTTGCACGAAGCGGCGCTGAGCGTGCTGGATCGCGGCGGTGTGGATGTAAAAGCCACGTTCATCGACGAGGGGTACGACGTCGCGGAGGAAGTCGCCAAATTCCTCTGGGCCGATGTGATCATTTATCAGATGCCAGGCTGGTGGATGGGCGCGCCCTGGACCGTCAAGAAGTACGTCGATGAAGTCTTTACCGAAGGTCACGGCAGTCTTTATGCCAGCGATGGCCGCACGCGCTCCGACGCGTCGCAGAAGTACGGCAGCGGCGGTTTGTTGCACGGTAAAAAATACATGTTGTCGCTGACCTGGAACGCGCCGCAGCAAGCCTTCGACGACCCGACCGACTTCTTCGAAGCCAAAGGTGTGGATGCGGTGTACTTCCCGTTCCACAAGGCCAACACCTTCCTTGGCATGACCGGTTTGCCGACCTTCCTGTGCGTCGATGTGATGAAACGCCCGAACGTCGAAGCCGATGTGGCGCGTTATGAGCAGCACTTGAGCGAGGTGTTTGGCCTTAAGGCATAACGCTCAGCTACTATCGATATCTGAAGCAGGCGCTGAATCTGTGGCGAGGGGGCTTGCCCCCGTTGGTGCGCGAAGCGGACCCCAAACCTGCCAACGCGGTGGTTCAGATAGTCCGCAGTTACTTATTTTACGACGGCTTCGCCGCCAAACGGGGGCAAGCCCCCTCGCCACATGGGCCCCTCGCCACAGGCAAGCCCACCCTCCACAGCAGAACGGCGCAGGACTATCGATAAGGGACACACGTGAAAGCCAGATCCGATGAGTTGCAGATTTTCGTCTGCGTGATTGAGTGCGGATCGATTTCGGCTGCGGCCGAACAGGTCGGGCAAACGCCGTCGGCGGTCAGCCGCACGCTGTCGCGTCTGGAGGCCAAGCTCGACACCACGCTGATCAACCGCACCACGCGCCGCATGGACCTGACCGAGGAGGGCAAGTATTTCTTCGAGCACGCCAAGCTGATTCTCGATCAAATGGACGAACTCGAAGAGCGTCTGTCCTCACGGCAGCAAACCCCCTCCGGACGTCTGCGAATCAATGCTGCCTCGCCATTCATGCTGCACGCCATCGTGCCGTACATCGATGAGTTCCGCCGTCTCTACCCAGACATCCAGCTCGAACTCAACAGCGACGACCTGATCATCGATCTCCTCGAACAAAGCACCGACATTGCCATCCGCATCGGCACGCTGGCCGACTCGACCTTGCACGCGCGCTCCCTGGGTTGCAGCCCGCTGCACATCGTCGCCAGCCCGGCGTATCTGGAACAACACGGCATACCGAACGCTGTAGCGGATTTGACCGAGCACAAGCTGCTGGGCTTTACCCACAATGAAGGCCTCAACCAATGGCCGCTACGCTATGTCCATGGTGATCGTTGGCCGATCCAGGCATCGATCAGTGCGTCGAGTGGTGAAACGGTCAGGCACCTCGCGCTGGCCGGCCAAGGCATTGCTTGCCTATCGCACTTCATGACCATCGACGACATCCGCGCCGGGCGCTTGCAGGTACTGCTGGCGGAATTCAACAGCGGATATCGCCAACCGATCAACGCGGTGTACTACCGCAACTCGCAACTTGCCCTACGGATTCAGTGCTTCCTGGACTTCATCCAGGGCAAATTGGCGGCTTACGCGATTGCGGATTTCAAGGGCTGATTCGCAGATTGCGTCATCGTTCATCGCGAGCAGGCTCGCTCCCACAATGGACTTGCGTCGATTCACGATAGTGGGATCGACATAGAGCCCATGTGGGAGCGAGCCTGCTCGCGATTGCGTTTCCGGCGCCCCATTCACTGGTCGGCCCGCCCTCAATTCCGTAACATCCGCCCTCTCTTCTCCCGCCTGTATTTTAGGTAAGCCATGAAACCCAAACGTCTGCGCGCCGATGTCCTGGCCGGACTCACGACCTCTTTCGCCCTGCTGCCCGAATGCATCGCCTTCGCGCTGGTGGCCCACCTCAATCCATTGATGGGGCTTTACGGCGCTTTCATCATCTGCACCCTGACAGCGCTGTTTGGTGGGCGGCCGGGAATGGTGTCTGGCGCCGCCGGGTCGATGGCCGTGGTGATCGTCGCGCTGGTGGTGCAGCACGGTGTGCAGTACTTGCTGGCGACGGTGCTGCTGGGTGGGCTGATCATGCTGGCGTTTGGTCTGTTGAGGCTGGGCAAACTGGTGCGCATGGTGCCGCACCCGGTGATACTCGGTTTCGTCAACGGCCTGGCGATTGTCATTGCCCTGGCCCAGTTAGAGCACTTCAAGAGCGGTGAAGGCTGGTTGAGTGGTGCGCCGCTGTACATGATGATCGGCTTGGTGGCGCTGACGATGGCCATCGTTTACCTGATGCCGCGCCTGACGCGCACCGTGCCGCCGGCGTTGGTGGCGATTCTGGGTGTTGGGCTGGCGGTTTATCTGCTCGGCCTGCCGACCCGTACCCTGGGCGACATGGCGCACATCGCTGGCGGCTTGCCGACGCTTGCGCTGCCAGACATCCCCTGGAGCCTGGAAACCCTGCGCATCATCGCCCCTTACGCGATATTGATGGCGTTGGTCGGCCTGCTGGAAACCCTGCTGACCCTGAACCTGACCGACGAGATCACCGAGAGCCGCGGCTACCCCGACCGTGAGTGCGTGGCATTGGGCGCTGCCAACGTGGTCTCTGGTATGTTCGGCGGCATGGGCGGCTGCGCCATGATCGGGCAAACCGTGATCAACCTCAGCTCCGGCGGTCGTGGTCGGCTGTCCGGTGCGGTGGCTGGGGGGATGATCTTGCTGTTTGTGCTGTTCCTTTCGCCGCTGATCGAGCGCATTCCGCTGGCCGCATTGGTCGGGGTGATGTTCGTGGTGTCGCAGCAGACGTTCGCCTGGGCTTCGTTGCGGGTGCTGAACAAGGTGCCGCTGAACGATGTCCTGGTGATCATCGCGGTCACGGTGATTACGGTGTTCACCGATCTGGCCATCTCCGTGTTGTGCGGGATCATCATTGCGGCGCTCAACTTCGCCTGGCAACAGGCTCGCGAGTTGTATGCCGACAGCTATCAGGAAAGCGACGGCAGCAAACTCTACCGCCTGCACGGCACATTGTTTTTCGCCTCTACCACGCCATTCCTCAACCAGTTCGATCCCGCCAACGACCCGGCCCAGGTGACCCTTGATTGTCGCCACCTGAGCTTCGTCGACTACTCGGCCATCGCTGCGCTGAAGACATTGCGCGAGCGCTACGCCAAGGCTGGCAAGCAGCTGCGCGTTCTGCATTTATCCGAACGCTGCAAGAAACTGCTCAAACGCGCCAGCGAGCATCACGACTGAAATCGATGAGTGATCGTTCCCCGCTCTACGTCACTGGGGGGCGAATTCTGGACAGTCTAGTGGCTACTTAGTAGCATCCGCCGCATACGGATCTTTCTCCTGCTCGTCGATCGACGTGGGTCTAACAAGGAATCGAAATGCACAACTTCACCCATGGCGATAAAACCGTTTGTTTCACTGTCTTGAGCGGTGAAGTGGTGAGCAGCGAAAAGCTCAGCGAGACCCGTGTGACATCCACGGGCGGCGTTCGTGTGAACGGTAACGACGATGATGTGACGCCTGTGCGCATCAGTTCTGTTTCGATCATCAATCATGAGTTCTGGGTCAAAACCCCGGACGGCATCGAGCACGATGTAAAGCTGCGCGGCGTTGATATTCCTTTGCGCACAGGTCAGCAAGTTTCTTTGATCAGTGCCTTGAAAAAGGATGGTTCGCCTCTGCACACCATTTTGCAGAACCACACGGCGTCCAAGCGCTGGGTGCTGCGTGACGCGAAGGTGCTGAATACTGAACTGGAGCTTTCGTCCTTTAAGTGGAGGACCGTGTTGATCGTGCTTGGATTGTGCATCGCCGGTTTTGCCACAGCCGGGCTAGGCTTCCTGGCGGCGGCGGGCTACTTTTTCTACGCGTGGTATCAGGGTTCCCAGCGCAAGAAACGGCTGATTAGCGATTTGAACGCCTACATCGAGAAACTGGAGAATCAGATTACCAACCGCCGTCATGCACCAAGCCCTGTTCAAGTTGAAAGCCCGGCTCCGGCTGAAACCTCTTTCCAGGTCGAAAGTCCTGCACCGGAGCAACCCCCTGCCGAGGCTGAAAGCCCTGCGCTGAACAGTGATAGCGTGCGCAGGGCGCTATCGCGCAATCTCTGATGATTTGATCTCGATTTGATCTCGATTTGAACTCGGCAAGTCGGTGAGGGGATGAAAGTTCCCCCATCCGATTTTCATAACTCACGACCTGCCATACCTCTGCACGACATCCCTTATCCCTCCACGAAAATTACTTTCACTTCGTTTGAAAGTAGCTCGTCGAAATGATTTATGAGTTTCACAACTTATTCGACGTGACCCTTTCGAGGAGTGCCGCATGACGCTTTCCTTCGGCTATTGGCTGCTGGTGTACGCCGCCATCGCCATCATCGCGCTGATCGTCCTGATCGCCCGTTACCGGCTTAATCCCTTCATTGTCATCACCCTGGTGTCCATCGGCCTGGCGCTGCTGGCGGGGATGCCGCCGTCGGGTGTGGTGGGGGCGTATGAGGCCGGGGTGGGCAAGACGCTGGGGCACATTGCGCTGGTGGTGGCGCTGGGGACGATGCTTGGCAAGATGATGGCCGAGTCCGGCGGCGCCGAGCAGGTGGCGCGTACGTTGATCGACCGCTTCGGTGAAAAAAATGCGCATTGGGCGATGGTGTGTATCGCCTTTCTTGTAGGGCTGCCGCTGTTCTTCGAGGTCGGTTTTGTCTTGCTGGTGCCCATCGCATTCACCGTGGCGCGGCGGGTGGGCGTGTCGATTCTGATGGTCGGTTTGCCGATGGTTGCCGGGCTCTCTGTGGTCCACGCATTGGTACCGCCGCACCCGGCGGCGATGCTGGCGGTGCAGGTCTATCAGGCGTCGGTGGGGCAGACATTGCTCTATGCGATTCTGATCGGCATTCCGACCGCGATCATCGCCGGCCCGCTGTATGCCAAATTCATCGTGCCGCGCATTCAGCTGCCGGCGGATAACCCTTTGGAGCGGCAGTTCCTCGAGCGTGAACCGCGCGACAGCCTGCCGGGTTTCGGCGTCACCATGGCGACCATTTTGTTGCCGGTGGTGCTGATGTTGATCGGTGGTTGGGCGAATCTGATTTCCACCCCGGGCAGTGGTTTCAACCAGTTTCTGTTGTTCATCGGCAACTCGGTGATTGCCTTGCTGCTGGCGACTTTGCTGAGTTTTTGGACCCTCGGCCTGGCCCAGGGCTTCAACCGCGAATCGATCCTCAAGTTCACCAACGAATGCCTGGCGCCGACCGCCAGCATCACCTTGCTGGTAGGCGCCGGCGGTGGCTTGAACCGGATTCTGGTGGACGCAGGCGTCACCGATCAGATCGTCAGCCTGGCCGATGAATTCCAGCTGTCGCCGCTGTTGATGGGCTGGCTGTTCGCCGCGTTGATGCGCATCGCCACCGGTTCCGCCACGGTAGCCATGACCACCGCTTCAGGGATTGTTGCGCCGGTGGCCGTTGGTCTGGGTTATCCGCATCCTGAGTTGTTGGTGCTGGCGACGGGGGCGGGGTCGGTTATCTTTTCCCACGTCAACGACGGCGGCTTCTGGTTGATCAAGGAATACTTCAACATGACCGTCACCCAGACCTTCAAGACCTGGACGGTGCTCGAGACCATCATCTCGCTAGTCGCCTTCGGTTTGACCGTAGGTCTTTCTTACCTGCTTTAGTCGGAGCCATCCGCCATGGACATCCTCTATCAGATCCGCGCCCGTCAGGATTCCTTCAGCGCTGGTGAAGGACGCATCGCTCGGTTGATGCTCGACGACGTAGGATTTGCCGCCTCCGCCAGCCTCGATGAGCTGGCGCAGCGGGCGGAAGTCAGCACCGCCACACTGTCGCGTTTTGCACGTACGGTCGGTTGCCGCGACCTGCGCGATTTGCGTCTGCAACTGGCCCAGGCCAGCGGCGTCGGCAGTCGCTTTCTCGACCCGGCGGGTACACCCGAGCAGTCGGCGTTCTACGGACAGATCGTCGGCGATATCGAATCGACCTTGCGTCAGCATCTGTCGGCCTTCGATGAATCACGTTTCGCCGACGCGGTGAAATTGCTGGGCAAAGCGCGGATGATTCACGCCTTCGGCATGGGCGGCTGCTCGACCTTGTGCGGCGGTGAACTGCAAGTGCGGCTGGTGCGCCTCGGCTACCCGATTGCGGTGTGTCATGACCCGGTGATGATGCGCGTCACCGCCGCCAGCCTCGGTGCCGAACACGCGGTCATCGCCTGCTCGCTGACCGGCATCACGCCCGAGCTGCTCGAAGCAGTGGACCTGGCTCGCAGCTACGGCGCCCGAATTCTCGCTATAACCCGGGCTGACTCGCCACTGGCGCAACTGGCCGATGTGCTGTTGCCGCTGCAAAGCGCCGAAACTTCCTTCATCTACAAACCCACGGCGGCGCGCTACGGCATGTTGCTGGCCATCGACGTGCTCGCCACCGAGCTGGCGCTGGCCAATCCTGAAGACAATCAAGAACGTCTGCGGCGGATCAAACTGGCCCTGGACGACTACCGCGGTGGCGACGATCACTTGCCGCTGGGAGACTGACATGCAGTACGACACGTTGATCCGCAACGCGCTGATTATTGATGGCAGCAACGCCCCCGGTTACCACGCCGATGTGGCGATTCTGAACGGTCGCATTGAGCGTATCGGCGACTTGCGCGATGCGAGTGCCAGCGAAGAAATCGACGCGGCCGGAAGGGTGTTGGCTCCAGGTTTCATCGACGTGCACACCCACGACGATACAGTGGTGATCCGCCAGCCACAGATGTTGCCCAAGCTCAGCCAGGGCGTGACCACGGTGATCGTCGGCAACTGCGGAATCAGCGCTTCGCCGGTGAGTTTGCGTGGCGAGCCACCGGACCCGATGAACCTGCTCGGCACGGCGACTGCGTTCGTCTATCCGCGCTTCAGCGACTATCGCGCGGCTGTCGAAGCGGCGAATACCACGCTGAATGTGGCCGCATTGGTGGGCCACACCGCGCTGCGCAGCAATCACCTGGACGACCTGTTTCGCACGGCCACCGCCGCTGAAATCAGTGCGATGCGCGAGCAACTGCGAGAAAGCCTTGAGGCCGGTGCCTTGGGGTTATCCACAGGCCTGGCCTATGCCAACGCCTTCTGCGCCTCGACCGACGAAGTGATGCAATTGACCGAAGAGTTGACGGCATTCGGCGCGGTTTACACCACCCATTTGCGCAGCGAATTCGAACCGGTGCTGGAGGCCATGGACGAAGCATTTCAGATCGGTCGTCATGCGAAAACACCAGTGATCATTTCCCATCTCAAATGCGCTGGCGCCGGTAACTGGGGCCGTAGTCCGCAATTGCTGGCGTCCCTCGAACATGCCGCGAAAACCCATCCGGTGGGCTGCGATTGTTATCCCTATGCGGCGAGCTCTTCGACGCTGGACCTCAAGCAAGTCACCGACGCCCATCGCATCACCATCACCTGGTCCACGCCGCATCCGCAAATGGGTGGCCGGGATTTGATCGATATCGCCGCCGAGTGGGACGTTTCGTTACTCGATGCCGCCAGACGCCTACAACCGGCCGGGGCGGTGTATTACGGCATGGACGAAGCCGACGTACGAAGAATCCTCGCGCATCCGCTGACGATGGTCGGCTCCGACGGCTTGCCAGAAGACCCGTTTCCTCATCCACGCTTATGGGGCGCGTTCCCACGAGTGCTCGGACATTTCAGTCGCGATGTCGGACTGTTTCCGCTGCACACCGCCGTACACAAGATGACCGGGCTGTCGGCAGCGCGATTTGGCTTGAAGGCGCGTGGCGAAATCCGCGAAGGGTATTGGGCGGATCTGGTGTTGTTCGATCCTGCGACGATTCGCGATGTGGCGGACTTCAACGATCCGCAACGGGCGGCGGAAGGCATTGATGGGGTGTGGATAAATGGTGTTTTGAGTTACAGCGAAGGTCAGGTAAACGGGAGAAGGGAAGGACGGTTTCTGGCGCGGGAAGGGGATTTGCGGAAAGGGTTTCTGTGATCGGTGATGCCGGAAAGATCGCAACCCCTGTAGGAGCTGCCGAAGGCTGCGATCTTTTGATCTACGTCTAATGGTGGCACATCGCAATTAAAGAAAGCCGCAAACAAGCCGAAGCGCTGACATCCAGCCCAGCTACACTCTGGGCCTTCTCAATCTGGGAGCAACTCCATGAGCTTCGGCAAAACCACTCCAATCCTGCGGATTTTCGATGAAACCAAGGCATTGGAGTTCTACGTCGACTTCCTGGGGTTCAAGGTCGATTGGCAGCATCGCTTCGAAACAAACTTCCCGCTATACCTGCAGATCTCGCGTGGCGAATGTGTACTGCACCTGTCCGAACACCACGGCGACAGCACGCCGGGCTCGGCGTTGCGGATCGAGACGGATGAGCTAGAGGCTTTCCAGCAGCAATTGTTGGCCAAGGAATATTCTTTCGCTCGCCCACAGATTCAGGCGATGCCGTGGGGCAGCCAGGATATGACCATCAGTGATCCGTTTGGCAATCGGTTGGTGTTTACCAATGCGATCAGTGCTTGAGAGAAACCGGCATTGATATCGTTTTGTACGAATGCGGAGAGGTCAGTAGGACTTACCTTTTCGTCCCGTGACGATGTTAATGAAAGGAGGCAGAATTCCACTGCAGTTGAAGCAGGCAGGGAAGTCCGCGCCTCGATCACGTTTTTGCATACGTGCCGTGTAAATAAAGGCTTGTGACAGTCGTTGATGGTGATGACTGGTACGGGGACCTCCCTGTAGCCAGACATTGGCCGCGACAACTTCGGCATGTAGCCCCGCTATTCCTGCACTTACGGGGATTTTCTGGTGACGCGTCACGTGACGAATGATCCGTTTGGTCAGGAACACGTGGAGCCGCATATCGGCGGCAAAATAAGCTTTTTGAATGCCATGCATAAACCCCGGAATACTTGATACTCGGTAAGTGTCTTCCTTATTCCCAATTGATTCATTCAGGGTGACGCCGGGAAACAGGCTCTTGGGGCTTAAGCTTCCAGGAAGGTTGTGAAATCCAGTGAATGGATGGTCATGGTGTTGATTCGTAATACCTGAGAGCGCGGTATGTTTATCCAGCAAGGCTGATGTATAGACGGGATCTGAAAATCTCACAGGTTCGGGATACTTCCATTCTTTCGATTTCTCCAATGCTCTCAACTGATTGAATGTTTTCTTTTTGTTGGCCTCGGCCTCGCTGATTATTCTGGCCGTTTCCATGGTGAAGCTTTTGTATTGCCTCTTGACGATAGGGGTTCGCCGGAGGGCTACATCAACGAAGTTTTCACGAGACATCCCTTCTTTATATCCCGCTACCATGTCGAGTTTCAGTTCTGCCAGATCGAGATAGTCCAGACGGTCTGATCTGTTCAGGCCTTGCGCATCAGTAAATCTGACGGGGTTGTTCCCAACCATGCAATACAGGTTCAGCCCGTCAACCGCCCCGGCCGGGTCGGGACTGATCCAGCGCTGCAACCACGGTGCGTAATACCTGTGTCCGTAGTAATAGAGGCCACTGGCGTCGCGCTCCTTGCCGGAATACCGAATGGTTTTGTAGTCGGCCTCCACAGCCGAACGGGAGGCCGTCCAGGCAGTCCCGCCATAAGGTAAATAGCTTTCCTGGCTAATCAGCCAAGCCTGATCGTCGAGTTCCAGTGAGCTGGATCCCAGATGGTCGTCGATGCTATAGCGCAACTGGTTTGCCGCGATAACGTATGGTCGGCCTTTGGTCCAGTGCAGGTAACGAACGCTGCAGCGACCGGCTTGCAGGGTGATGACTTCCAGTCGCTCGTTGTTGCGGGTGCGAATTTCGAGGCCTGGCAGGTAGCGGACTTCTCGGGTGTGAGTCACAGACGCCGCATAGGTTGTTTGAATCTTGCGTACGCGTTGCCCGCTGCTGTCGTAGCAATATCGCTCAATGTCATCGCGGCCATCGTCACGCTGGATCAGCATCACGCTTTTGAGTTGATTGTGGGGGTTCCATTCCAGCACCTGGCCCGGGTATAGCGCCTGCTGGTTACCGTTGGCATCGAAATTCGCAGTCGCATCAGCCATTGAGCCGCCCTTGTTCCAGGACAGAAGGCGATTGCTTGCGGCGGCAATATTCAGCGTCCGGGTATAGCCACTACGGTCGCGAACATGACGCAGTCTGGTCAGGTTGCCACCGGCATCGTATTCGTAGTGCTCGGCAAAGTTGAACAGTTGGTTGGCGTCAATCGGTGTTCTACTGGAAGTGGGAAGGTGGGGTTGAGTATTCTGTCCCGCCGCTTCACGGCCTGTCGCGCTGATCAGTTGGTAGAGGCTGTCGTACGTGAATGTGCTGACAGCCTCGACCTTTTGATTACTGCCGAAGTGCACCGGTTGAGCCCTGTCCTCGATTTGCATCACATTGCCCACCGCGTCATAGGTGTAGCGCAAATCCTGCAAGGTGTTGGCCGACACGGATGCACTGAGTGAGGTCAGGCGGCCACTGGCTGGATCGAACACGGCGCGGCTGATAACACCGTTCCCGGCGGTCTGGTATTCAACCTGGCCAAACGCGTTGTAGGCCAGATCCTTCAGGATGATCTGTTCATTAGCCGTTTCCCTGATTAACAAACTGATTGTCTTGAGTTGGCCAGCGACATCAAATGAGAAGCGCTGTTGATGTTGACTGGCATCGATCTGCAGGATGGGTTCTCCCAGCGCATCGTATTGCCAGGTTGTCTCATGGCCACTCCCCTCTTCAAGCAGTCCATCGCGTTTCGTCTCGTCCCTCGGCCAATGTGGTTGCCGGGGATCCAGGAGGAAACGTCGTGTCTGGCCAAGAGGTTTGGTGCAGAGCGCGTACTTGTTGATGAGCAGGGTGCCGGCGCTGTCATCATGACGGGTCAGTGCGCCGCACAGATTGCGCTCCGCAGATTCCGGCGAGCTATCGCCGTAGCTCAAATGCTCGATCACGCGCAAGGTCTGGTCTGTCGCTTGCTCTTGAACGCTGACAGGCCTGAGCTGGTTATCGTAGGTCGTTTGCCAATGACTGCCGCGCTCATCCCAATTGCGCAATATCTGCCCTGCGTCTCCGGGCAGATACAGCCGCCAACCGGCGTCGACACTGTCCACCTTCAGCAACTTGCCGGACAGGCTGTAGATGCTTGTCAGGTTGGCCTTTGCAGCCTCGCCAAACAGTCGAGGGTCCCATTGCGTAACCAGGCGTCCGGCAAGGTCGTGCGCCTGGCGGGTAATCCGCGCGTGCGCAGTTGTGGCAGCGTCACCGCGCCAGTAAGCGACATGCCGAACTGTCAGGCCTCGGCTGTCGACCACGTTGAGCGTCGGTGTCTTGCGATGCAATTGCGCGCTCATGCGACACCTCCGGAAATGGCAGATGCTTTGGGCGTTATCTCCTCGAGCGTATCGTTCTCGTCCTCATCAACGGTGTACCAGGGATGTCGGGTTTGCCGCCGCATGTAGGAAATATCGCCTTGTTTGGCGAGTCGTGTGTGAGTCGGCCGCCCCAGCGCATCGTAAAACTGCAGATCGCAGTGGCCGAACTGTCGCAAGGACACATCGTTGATGTACTGATGCTGATCGGCAAAGTACGGACGGTAAGTCCGGATCACCAATCCCTTGTTGTTGTATTCCACCCGTTCGCTGGTGCGCCAGCGCTTTGCTGACATCTGCTCTATCGGTTTTCCATCCTTAAGGGTCAGCTCTGCTTTTGCGTTGACGATGTAGGCCGATCCCGATTCGACCTGTTGCTTGCTTTGCAGTGTTCG
Source organism: Pseudomonas sp. ADAK2 TE3594 (assembly GCF_053628675.1). Classification (NCBI taxonomy): domain Bacteria; kingdom Pseudomonadati; phylum Pseudomonadota; class Gammaproteobacteria; order Pseudomonadales; family Pseudomonadaceae; genus Pseudomonas; species Pseudomonas sp. ADAK2 TE3594. The sequence goes on from NZ_JBRJGV010000001.1 coordinate 36,874, forward strand.
GCCGAAGCCATCGCAGCAGGTGACGGTGCTGCGGATTTGTTTCTGGTTATCATCGGGATAACGATCGGCGACCAGGACCGCGACGTGTACCGGTTCACGGGGTGACCTGTCGATTTCGATCTTCAATTTCTCATCATCGACGGAACGTTTCTCAAGCCTCGCCAGACGCTCTCGGGCTCGGCTGCAAATAAATCCACCGGGCAGCAAATCCCCCTTGGCGACACAACGCGCCAGCCAGTCACTATCCTTCATCGCAGTGTCCGAGAGACGTCCCATCCAGCTGAACGGCGCAAAAAACGTAGCGCTGGCGGCGTTCTGCAACGCTTTTTCTCCGTCTGCTATTGCATCGTTTGGGCTGGTGAGCTTCGGTCGTTGGTAATCAGCGATCGGTTTGAAACCTGTGAGTGTGTTGCCCTCAGTACCGTAAAAACTACTGGTCAGTATCTCGCCAAATCCGTCATAGAGACCTTCTTGAATGTTCCCGTTAGGGTCGCTGATGCGTTGGGGTTGAAGTGTGCGGTAATCATAGGTGGCGTGGGTGACGCAACCATCAGGCAGTTTGAACGCGGTCATGAATTGGCAGTATTTGTCATGGCTGATCTCGATCTCGCCATGACTTTTATTCGGGCATAGTGTCCGTGCCTTGTAAAAGCCTTCCAGTGTGGCGTAGGTAGCGAAACTGCTTTTGATCGACCAGAGTTTTCTTGGGGGCGTTTTTACAGGGAGGAACTCAGTCATGCGGTGATAGCCACTGCGTTCGAGCAACTTTCCTTTTGGGCGAGCCTCCTGCGACAAAAGGTGGAAAGCTTGCAGGGCCGGTTCGTCCAGCTCGGCAGTCTCCAAATGATCGGCCAAGGCTTCGAGGTGAGCGAGACCGTCCTGCAGGGTTTCTGCGGTCGAGGTGTTCTTGTAGCGTTGCACAGACAGGCCAGTCAGAGTGCTTTGGGTCGTCCAGGCTGTTTCCTTGACTAGCGCGATGAGTTTTTCATAAGTCATGTCCTGTGCAGTCAACCCTCCCGTTTCGGGAGCCTTGGGACGTTTCAATGCATTGGTGCGCTGGCGATACGGCAGGCCTAGCCGCCATCCCTGGGACTCCTGAAGATGGATGAACTCGGCACGGGTTTCGTTGAGGTAGTAGAACTGCTGTGCAGGATCATGAGCATCGCGCCACCATTGTTGTTGATCGGCATCGCTGAAGGGCGGGGTATCGCTGTCCGTTTTGCGGCGAGCGTAATGGACGCTCACGCTGTGAGTCAGTGCGCCATACAGGTCATGCTGCAGATTGAAGGTGTGCTGGCATTGCGGATCATCAGCAATCCCTTCGTATTGATAGCTGATGGACTCCAGCAGTAACGGCAACATCCGGGCGTAGCGCCGATTCCCCTCCAGGGCTTGTAGCAAGCGCACGCGATAACGGTGTTCCTGAACCGAATAGAGCGTTTGGGTTCCCTGGCGCTTATCGACACCGAAGATTTCGGTGCGTAGCAAATGACCATTCAGAGCGCGTGCCATTTCCAGGGTCGTCGGCACGTCTGGCCAAGCGATGACTGTGTCACTCTCTGTCTCGCAGTGGTATTGGCAAAACAGCGCTTTGCCCAGTGCCGCCGCTTCTTTGTCCCCACTGTGATAACCGTCACGGGGCAGGTCCACGGCTTGCCCGGTGTGGAACCAGCTCTTTTTCAGGGACGGTGTCGTAAAACCTTGTAGGTCGGCATCGCCGGGGCTGGTTTCGCTGTCAGTTTGCAGCACCAGGCCGAAGCCGCGAAACTCTCGCTCGATGCCATCGTAATAGCCTTGGCGATAGGAAAAATTCTGCGTAAGTCGATTGCCAGTGATCTCGTCGAGCTGGGTCTGATTCGAGACCAGATGCAAGGCAAATGGCACACGACAAGTGGCGGGCTTACCGGGTTTGTAATTTTCCGCTTTCTCATCCAGCCACTCCTGTGCCGAGCTGCGGTAGTTGATGCGGCCTGCGGCCCCCATGTTGTTGTTGGTGCCCGTGAGTAAATACGGCTTTTCACTGACAAAGTCATAGCGCCAATGCCGGGGTGCCATGTGCGGCACGCTCAGAATCAGGCTGGAACAACCGAGCCCCAGCAGGTCGGCGATGCTTACTTGGCAAAAACGGTCGTAGCGCACACCTTGCGGCCAAGGCAGGGCAATCGGAGGGGAAAAGCTGTTGCCGCAGCGGTTCATGAAGATCAGCGCCTGGTCTGCTTCCAGATAAATCAGATCGGCGGCACCGGAGCCGTCCAGATCTGCCAGACGAATACACGACGCGTCGAATGTCTCGTAAGCAAGGTTCGGCGAACCCAGCACGATACCTTTACCGAAACGCCCGTGCCCCAGATTGGGCCAGCACTTCACTTCGTTGTGACGAATGCGCACCAGATGCTGTTGATCGCTGCCCAGAACATCGCTGAAAGCCACCAGTTCGGTGGATGAAGAAGTCAGTACGGGAAGGGGGTCTTCATCTTCTTTGCGAAACACTTCGCGGGCTGCTGAAAATCCCTTTTCCCGTCGATTGGCATACAGGCGCACGCTTCGCGGGCCGATCAGTGCCAGATCGTTGAGACCATCACCCATCAGATCGGCCAACTGCCCTTGTGGGTTACAAAACTCCAACGGGAACGCATCAAACGTAGTGAAGTTTGACCATTTGCCGTCTGAGTTCAGGGAAAAAAAGCCGTTTAACCCCGGCTGAACAATGACCCAGTCCAGTCGACCATCGCCCGTCAGGTCGCTCAATAACTGACGCGTGGAATTGGAAGTATCTGTGTTAGGAATACTGGGCACAGCGCGCCATTCACCGTAAATCACCTCATTGCTTTTGGCTTTTGCTCGCAGAGGCTCGCGGTAATACCAGACCATATCAACTCGATAGAGCAGACCCGGCAGACCTTCGCCGTACAGGTCCACCAATTGATAATGTTGGCGTCATTGAGACCGGGCATGTCCTGAAACTGCTGCCAGAGGTAGGCGTCAGAGGGAAGTTTGAACTCGCTGTAGCTGAACTCAACGGGTGGATGGTTTTCGGCGGTTATCGAGTCGCCATACGCTTGGTCATGGACGGCGGTCAGGTGTTGATAGCCCAGTGGCGTCTGACGGTAATCGAGTAGCAGGCGCCGAACCAGCACGGGATCGCTGCCCAATTCATCGGGGAAGAGGTGGAACATCAGAACCTGGCGGCACAAACGTTCAGTGCGTATTTCAAAGCCGTAAGCGAAGCTGGAAAAGGCATCGTTACGTGCTTGCCAGTGTTGTCCGGTATACGCCGGTTTTTGTTGGTACTCCAGGCTCCGCTCGCCATAGTCGAACACCAGTTCGAAGTGCCACTTCACAGATTTCAGCTGATCCGGCTTCCATAGAAACAGGTGTGCATCGGCCTTGAAGTTGCCGTAGCTCACACTGCTCAGGTAGCGCTGGGTGGTGGCGCCGTTGTGATCATCCTCGGCCTTGTACTGGTAAAGGATATGTTCGCCGTGCGGGTTCAGACTTTCTTCAAGTAGCCATTGGCCAACACGGTTCGCATCCTCAGGGTCAGAGATACGCGATGCCGGTTTTTTTCCAAACAAATGAAGGCTGCCATCAGCCCCGTGTACCAGCCAGAAACCCGGCCTGTCGCTCTCTGAGCACCAGTGTTCAATTCTGTCGAAGGTACTTTCGAGGCGCGGGAAATGGCGTACCACGGTGTAAGTCGTATTGAGTTCCAGGTCGTTGTAGTGAGCGGTGCTGGTTGAGCTGATGACGCCTTGGGAATCTCGCTCGGGCATCCACACAACCCCAGCGGGGCCGACGATCTCGTCATCGTCGGTATAGGCCGGTACACCCTTGCTGACACGTCGCCCCACGGCCGGTAGTGACATTCCCCAGCCGATTCCAAACATACTGTTACCGACCGAACTGGCATAGCTCAGTGACAAGGACGGTGCGAAGCCGCGGCCTGGCGAAATGGGCAAGGCAATCTCATACGAGGCAGCGCCATTGGCGCCGATGGCCCCCCAACCTTTGCCAATGCTTTGAATGGCGCCACCCCCTTTGGGCAGTGCAGGTGCGGTCACAGACATTGCGGCGTGTTCACTCATTGCGAACCTCCGTCCACTCTGGCCGTGTAATTCACATGCACGATAATGTCGGTCAGCGATTCCAGCATGGCTTCCTGAAGTGCGGGGTTCGGGAAGGTCAGACGCCACGTTGAGATTGCACCGGTGTATTCAAAAGGCAGGTAACGATCATCGTTGAAGTTCAGGGTGAACAAGCCGTTGTCGTCGACACCGGTGGAAAGAGCGATTTGCTGATTGGCTCGTTTATTCTCCATGGTCGGTCCTTTGTCACCTGCTGACATGAACACTTTGCTGGAGATTTGAGTCAGCGTTGCCCTGACGTTTTCATAAGGACCCAGCAAGGCTGGCAAAGAGACGCTGATGGTCTTGATGCGTCTGAGGTAATGTTTCTGGTCTTTATAGTCGGCCTCAAACATTGCATGAGTCAGTTCGAAATCACAGACCCCGTTCTTCAGCTCGGTTTGAATCTCTGGCCATGTTTTATTAACTGAGCTGTCCTTGTCCTTTTCCTTGATCTGACGCAGTGACACCGTTTTACGAATTTCCAACTCCCGCTCGTTGTACTGCATGTAGTCGGTCTGCATCTTCAACAGGCTCAGTTTCAACTGCTCGCCCGACCCTAGCCCACGGTAAGTTGTGTTCCACGTTCCGGGTTGAACAAACCGCGTGGTGAAATCGGCACGCTCGTATTGCCAGCAGGCTTCGGCGGTGAGACACAAGGCCAGCGTCGCGTCATAAGCCTGGTAATACAGCGTGGCAAACTGGCTGTTGAGCCATTGGTACAGTTGCACTTTAGTAAAGCGCTTGCCAAGAAAGTCGTAGTTGGCCTTGGCGTGGCTCAATGTTGTTTCAGCCAGGCGCAGTTGCAGGCGGGAGGCCGTTTCTTGCTCGGCGATGTACGCCAATTGTGCATCGATTTGCAGGAGTTCGAGTTGCGCCTGATCACGGGTCAATGTCCACTCTTCCCGGCGACGAGTGAACTGCGCCGTACGGTCGAGATTCGATGCCGAGGTGCGAGCCCCTATCGCGCTGCCTTGAGCGAGCGCAGTGGCGGCGTGCGCCATACCTTCCCAGCGCATGCCGCCGTTGCTGAATCCAAAAATGTTGGGTGCGATCATCAGACCGCCAGCGATGACCTGAGCGGCCGATGCAGCAACTTCGTAGGCACCGCTGCTCAAATATAATTGACTGGCCAGCGTCTCTGTTTCAGTGATGTCTTTTTCCAGCAACTGTTGATAGTGGAAGACTCGGCCCTGGACAATCGCTTTGCTGGCCAGCAGTGCCCGGCGGTTTTGATGATCGATGCGTAGTGCCTGGGTTTGCAGGTCGACGGAGATTTTCGCCAGGCTCCAGGCTTGCTGTTGCTGCATATCCTGTAACTGCGCTTGTTCTTTGCGCTCGATCAGCGACAGCAGCGTGGCACCGAACTGACTGACGCTTTCTACTGCGCTCAGCGCCAGGCTGTGCATGACAGTGAAGCGATAAGGGGGAATTTGCATGTTTGGTAATTGCGAAGTTGTACCGTTCAAGGCACTCGACACATTGGCGCTGAGTAAACCTCGCGGGTCCAAAGGTGCCGCAAACAATGGCAAATGCAGCGGCTTGCCGGCGATGTCGAGGTTGTGCCGCAGGTTGTACAGGCGACTCTCGACGATATCCCAGCGCTTGAGCAGCTCCGGGTTAAACGGCAAATGCAGAGACGGGGTATCGATAGCCGGCAATGACGCTTGTGAATTAATTTCACGGATTTGCAGTGGGCCAGTGGTGCTTGAACGGGACGTTGCATTCTCGAACTCGCGCAGGTTTTCACTGCGTTTTTCGCTCAACGTTTGCAAACTGACAGCGGACCACTGATCGACCCATTGAACAATCGGGCGGGGACCCAGCAGGTCCAATGCTCGTATATACCGCAGCTTGGCTTCACCGAGACTGTCGGGCGTCAGTTCGCGGTATGCGGCATCGCCTCGATTGATCAGTATATCCAGGTACAAAAAATACAGTGCTTTGCGAAAATGAACCGGATAACTAAGGGCGATCTGGTGGGGGTCGTGGGGTGCCTTGTAGGAATAGGAGGGAACGGCGGGCCCGATCAAGGGTTGGGCATTCCAGTAATCGTCTTTCTTATTGCAGGGATCGAAGACATAGCGCATCCAGCGTTCGGCCTCGTCGTATTGGTGTTCACTGTTCAACCGGTGGGCGACCAGCCATGGCAGATAGAGGAACAGCTCCGTAAAGTAACGGCCATAAGCGCCATGAAAATTCATGGTGCTTTCGGAACGGGCGTTCGTTGTTCTTGGTTCTGGCAGACGTTGCGTGTTTAGGCTGAACAGTTCATCAAGGCTGTTTTCGGTTCGACGGATCATTTCGGCAGCAAACACGGTGTTAAGTCTGATTTCCTTGGGCTCGTCAACGGGGTACGAGATTTTTGGTATGGAGAACTTGAGAAACTGCGCTGTACCGTTACGACCAATATAGGGCGTGCGGAAGTCATTACCGATGCAGAGCTTTATGGATGCCAGCCAATAATTTTTTACGCCTTCGCTAGTAGAGTGAACCCCGTAATGAAAGGTTTCGCCATCTTCGTCAAATCCGATAGTGTGATATTTGAATACGGTGGCTTTTGGTAGTGTTTCTGGTTCTAATAAACGCTCCGAGGGGTATTCGGATTTCGGTCGAATGATAATGTAATGGCCAGCTATATTTTTTTTTGGAGTCAGTGTGGTGCTCAAGCTTATGGTGAACTGGTTGGTCTCTTGAATGTAACTTGTCTCGATATTAAGTATGTCGCCCAGTGAATGGCTGTTCGCATACTTTGATTTGTCGAGTCCGGCTATTTTAGCTCTCTCAAGTGCAGCGTCTTTTGCTGCTTTCGAGACTTTTAGTTGTAGTGATCCTTTGTTTAGTGATTTGCTGAAATATTTTGTTAGTGTGTAATGTGGGTGCTCTTGACTGTTTTTCATGTTCTTTTCGAGGGATGATACTCCTGGGGTGTGGATAAGGTTTTTATCAATGTTGGCTGTTCTTAAAAAAACAAATTGGTCAATCGCTTTGTTTCGTTGATTGACAAACAGAGCAATGAACAAATCCTCTGGATTTTCCTGATCTACTATGGCAACCGTACCTGTCATCGACTTGATTGAATCGAGGTCCATGTCGTGCAGTGTTTTATCGTCGCTGTAACCTTGCAGACAGCTTCGAGCTGTACTCCAACTGCCATCGTGTTTGCGGTAACTGAGATTTAGTCGAAACAGGGGATTATTCCGGGTTCCCTGGTTTTGTTGGGAATGGGCAGCGGAATCCTGGTGTAGACATTCGGCCCAGACGACAAACAGGCGATTGTTGAACCAGACGGGACGGATCGAATGTTCAATAGCGTCATCAGAAATGGGGACATCGGCTCTCTCCCAGTCCGACCAGGCATACGGGTCAGGCTGATCCCGTTTGGAGGGACGTTGAGCCATGTTCAGCGAACGCCAGAAATAAGTTTGATCGGAACGGGATTTAGCAATGAAGTAATAGGTGCTGTCAGCGAAATCCGTACCATCAATGTAGCCATTAAGAATGTTCAGGTTGGCGACTTCCTCGAATCGCGTCAGATAAGACAATACGGCGGCCTGAACGGCGTCCGGTTTAATTCGGTTTTGATTGAGTTCGTTTTCCAGTGTTTGAAAGTGGTCGCTCTTGTTGTTCCTCAGATTCGGATGCAGATAAATTGAAGGGAAGTACAGCAGCTTTTGATGGGCCGCCCAAGTAGGGTACTGGTGCAGCTCATTGCGCCAGGTCCGCAGATGCTCAGGCGTCATATTTGCCGAGTCGTAACCGGGCTCCATGTTCATCAAGATACGGTTGATGTATTGCTGCAGGCTAGCAATGCCACATGCAACGGGCGTGGTCGGCACATCCTGGCTGACCAATACATCAAGTAACCAATATTCGTAAAGTTCTCGGGCACTCTTCAGCGTTTTAGTCATGGGGGCGGCGGGCGCGACTTTGTTCAAGTAGAGGGCCAACAAGGCATCGCGCAGGTTTTCATCGAGCTGCTTTTTTATGGCAGTGGTCATACTCAATCCTTTGAGTTTTAAGAAGGCGTCAATGACGGGCAGCGATCAGTGCTTCACCGACAGTTTTCCATTCCGAAGCCATGCTGTCGGATGTCAGGGCGATCGCTTTTAACAAAAGGTCAGCCGACAGGCCTGTGATTTCGCAACAGGCTTGGCAGCGCATGATCCAGTCCACCGCCTCCATTGATTGCGCGCACTTGTGTGGAAGTGACCTGGTCAGACAATTCACTTCATCGATTTTCCAATTCAGTAGATTGGCCAGCAACTGGTTCGCTGAATTGCTCAGGCTTTGCGGAGCGCTCTGGTTGGCCAGATGCAGATAATGCAGGAGGCTTTCTTCCGAATTCTTATGACGGCGGGCGCAATGACTGAAGCGTTCGAGTAAATACAGTGTTTGGGGTGTCAGGGTCCCCGAATTGTCTGGCGCCAGCCATGTTGTATTGTTCATCAATGCCAGCAGCGTGCTGCTGTTCAAATACAGCCGTTGGCACACTTCGACGGCGGCAAGTACCTTCGCCAACGACCGAGGCATCGTTTTCGGATGCAAGTTTTTGATGTCCGCAAAAACCATCGTAGTGGACGTACCGGCCAGTTTCACCACGCAGGGTACGTACTCCGCGGATAAGTCAGCAATATCGTGAAGCAGGCTTTCCACTTGGTGCTGCTGGTCAAAAGGGGGATTTCTGTCTGCCCGGATGGTCTCCAGCCTCTTTTCCAGATTCTGACTCAGCGGTAGGTTGTTCTTTGCATCGAACTGGCAAGCCAATTGTGGCACATCAAAGTTGCTTTGCCTGAGCCAGTCAACGGCCCAATCCATGGCCATCAGTACGTCGAGAATGTCGGTTGTCGGTGCGTTTGGATCGCTCAATGCTCCTGTCACCAGAAGCTCGCTGAACTTGTCCCCTCCCAGTAATCGGGCGAGCCTTGTACTGTCGGCAGGGGAAAGACCAAACATCCGTGCGATACGGGCTTGGCGGTAGAGCGAGGACACTGTGGATAAATCATGTTTTAACGAAGCGTATTGCTCGGTCTGTTGCGCAAGCAGCAACAATGAGTCTTGCGTAAAGGAAAGGCCAAGGCCGGCACTGAGATAGCCGAAGGTTTCGAGGTCCGTAGTGACAAGCGCTGTCGTCTGCTTTTTTTGCAGAGGACTGTCGAGCAATCCTGTGCGATTGAACACTTGGTCAAACAACGGCGTTCGATCACCGCAAGCGGACGTCGGCATGTCATGCAGGAACGAAGCAAACTCCTCCGGCAAGATGCCATAACGCTGATTCAGGTATCGATAGACTCCCAGGGTTCGCAAGGTATTGATGTTGAGCGCAGTGGATGATCCGCCTTCCGAACGCAGGGCATTGACGAGCAAGGTATCCAGTTCGGCAAAGGGAATACCGGTCCAGCGTTGCAGTCGGATCATCTGCTGCAAACGGTGGAAACGTGTTCTTGACCTGTTGATAATCTCCTTTGCATTGTTTTCGGTAATGGCGATCTTCAGAACATCCTTCGATTTCTGGCCGGAAATCAGACCATTAATGTAACTCGCACCATAGTTGGCATGTGTGGAAGATGGGCTGTTGGCTGAAGCGCGAGGGCTGTATTTCCCCTGCGCGAGCACCTGCTGAACCTGCTCTGTTGTGAGTCCGGTACGTTCCTTGAAAAACTCAAGTTCACCTAGGCGTTCAGTATTTTCAGTTCCATAGGCCTTCTTCAGCGTGTCAACGTTGATGCCTGTATCGAGTTGCGTGATTAGCAACTTCTGCTGCTCCGGACTTAGTCCGGACAGGTGTCGCTGAGCGTCGACACGAGATTTCAAAAGATCATCATCAACCCCAGCGTTATGTGAAAAAGGCAGTTTCAGACTGACGCGATAATTCAACTCACCCAGCCCCGGTTTGTCTGTGCCCAATCCAAGCAAGCATTGTTGGTGATGGAGATCATAGGGCAATGAGAAAGGGTAGTACTCGCTGGCCAGTACTTCGTGAACGCTCTTCGAATTGTTGGTGTTGTTCAGGTGGTTCTGGATATGAGTGCTCAAGGTGTCATTGACGATGTTCAACATCGGCCGAGAAACGAAGGCGCTCTGGTGGTCCAGCATCAGTTCCTTGAGGTCCGGGCGCCGTTTGTTCAGGGGGATTTTTTCTGGTTGTCGAGATGAGTTTTCCAGTTGTCCGGCAAACAGATACAACGCTCGCAAATAGGCCACGGGCGAGTCGATTGAAGCAATATCGCCTTCATGGCAAAAATGCTCCCAGTTCTCGTTGAACAACGTTTGATAGGTGGCAGGCACAGATTTCGATTCGAAATCAGCGTTACGCCGGATACGCCGTTTGGCGTCACCGGACGATACCTGATGCTCCAGATACAGACGGCTGATCTGTCGGGCGTAACTCACGGCGTTTTCATAAGCCTGCTGCCCATTGGCGTCGCTGTGCCGGGCCAGGTCACGGGCGAACTGCTCCTGGGTCATATGCGCAATATCGAAAACAGACTCGATCTTCATAGCTTGCATGGCTGTTTTGAAGTCGGTTTTTGTCCCTTCTTCGCAGGCAGGGAAGTCAACGAGTTTGTCTAGCAATGAGTCGTTACTTACGTCCATGTGCTGTGAGTCTCCTGTTCGAACGGGATGTCCTTGGTCAGAAGAAACGTACAGGAGTAGAGAAGAAAGGGAGGTAGGCTGGTTGAGGGGGGATACGTATGAAAAAGCGATTTGGTGTCGGTATTTTGGTCGAGAGGATATAGGAATTCAGGCGTGTGCCATTTTTAAGCGAATTGCCGAGACCTCGATTTGCCTGGTGCCCCGAAACGAGTAGGGCACGCAGGCAAAGAGGGCTCATAGATTCGCGGGTTACACCCGGAAGTGACTCACCATCATCTGCAACTGATTACCCAACCGCGCCAGTTCAACACTGGAAGCAGCGGTTTCGTCGCTGGCGGCGGCGGTCTGTTCGGACACGTCGCGTACGTTGATGATGCTGCGGCTGATCTCTTCGGCCACGGCGCTTTGTTGCTCGGCGGCGGCAGCGATCTGTTGGTTCATCGACTGGATGTTGGACACCGTGCGGGTGATGTTTTCCAGTGATACGCCGGCCTTGCGCGTCAGCGCCACGCTGCTGTCGGTCAGGGCGCGGCTGTTGTTCATGACCGCCGATACTTGTTGAGTGCCGTTCTGCAGACCGGCCACCAGGCCTTCGATTTCCTCGGTGGACTTCTGCGTGCGCTGGGCCAGGCCACGAACTTCGTCGGCCACCACGGCAAAACCACGACCGGCTTCACCGGCACGGGCCGCTTCGATGGCGGCGTTGAGTGCCAGCAGGTTGGTCTGTTCGGCCACGGCCTTGATCACGTCCATGACGCTGCCGATCTTGTCGCTTTCCTGCTGCAGCACGCTCATGGCTTCGGTGGAGCGCGCCACTTCGCTGGCCAGGCGCTCGATCTGGGCGATGGCTTCGTTGACGACTTTATCGCCTTCTCGCGCTTCGCCATCAGCGGCGGCTGCGGCCTGGGACGCTTCTTCAGCGTTACGCGCGACTTCCTGCACTGTGGCAGTCATCTCGTGCATGGCGGTGGCCACTTGATCGGTCTCGATTTTCTGGCTGTTGACCCCGGCGCTGGTTTGCTCGGTCACGGCTGACAGTTCTTCAGCGGCGCTGGCGATCTGGGTGACGCCATCGCGGATACCGCTGATCAAATCGCGCAAGGTCACGCCCATGCGTGCGATGCCTTGCTGCAGCACGCCGAGTTCGTCGCGGCGAGTCACTTTGACGTCCTGGGACAGATCGCCGCTGGCGATGCGCTCGACCACGGCCAGGGTATCGCGCAACGGGCCGGTGATCTGACGGGTGATGATCACGGCGGCAATAACGCCTACCAGCAATGCCAGCAAGGTGCTGATCAGTTGCAGCGTGCGGGCCTGGGCGCTTTCGGCGTCGCGGCGGTTGAGCTGGATCTGATACAGGTGGTCACTCAGGGTCACGATGGTGGTGCCCTGGTCAGTCATTTCCTTGCGCGCCTGCACCGCATCGGTGTTGGCGGCCTTATACGCTTGCAAGGCGCTGCGGTAGTTGCTCAGTGCGGTTTCCAGTTGACGCAGGGCGTCTTGCTGGGTCTCGGCGAAATACACGTTGAGCTGTTTCAGGCTGGCGATGGCTGTGTCCAGTTGGGCGACGGCTTTTTGCTCAGTCTCGGCGTTGGTGCTGGCCGTGTAACCACGCACTTCGTAGCGAGCCAGAATGAACGCTTCCTTGGCCGCGGTGATGGCCTGGAACTGTTCGAAGCGTTGGTCGCTCAGGGGCATTTGCTGCACGCGGGTACTGATCGCTTCGATCAACTTGCTGGCGGTTTCAGCATTGGCGCCCATGGCGTCGCGGGCGCTGTTACCGGTGCGGTAGGCGCTGCGCATTTTGTTCAGGGAGATCTGGTAGGCGCTGATGGTCGCGCTCTGCTCTTTGAGCAACTTGACGTTTTCCGGGCTCTTGAAACTCGACAGCAACGCTTGTTGCTGAGCGACGAAGCCGTCGAGGGTGGTCTGCACATTCTGAGCGGCGGTTTCGTCACCGTTGGTCAGCATGTATTGCAGGCGAACCACACGCAGCTTGGTCAGGCCGGCGTTGAGCTGAGTAATGTCGCTCATCCAGTTGCTGCGGTCAATCAACCCGCCCAGGCTCGTCCAGCCGGTCAGGGCGAGGACGCAGGTCAGTGCCAGGACCAGGCCGAATCCCAGACCCAGTTTCAGGTTCACGCTGATATTACCGAACCAGCTATTCATCAATATTCCTCCAGGAACGTTGTGCTTCTTGATCGTCGGTTGGCTGGAAGATTGTTGTTTTAAGAGCCAGCAAGGGGGGTTAGCAGGTCTGTATCGGCAGCAATCCCGGGAGCTGAAAGGTTTTTGTTGGGCAAAGTTTGTAACAAGGTTTTCACACGGGTTTCACCGGCTACCGACGCGCGCCTCTTTACCCTCGCTGCATTGAATGACAGTGGTGCATGCCGGCGAGGCGGCTTGATGTGGAATTGAGACTGAGTCTGTTCGGGATAAAACGCTCGATCGATCTGAGCCGTTTGGCCCGTTATCGAAACGCCGCCGTCATCGTGGCCTCGACGCTGCTGGTGATACCGCTGACTGTGTGGCTGTTGCGACCCGCTGCCATCCCCGACCTGGCCCATGGCAATGTGGCGGGTGCCCGGGCGTTGGCGACCGGTTGGGCCAAAGGCGACATGATCGTGCTGGTCCGCCACGTCGAGCGCTGCGATCACTCCACGGCTGCCTGCCTGAGCGGCAACGACGGCATCACCGAGCGCTCCCGCAGCGTGGCGGTGAATGTTGGCGCGCAGTTCGAGCGTCTGGGCTTGGGCAAGGCCGACATCTACAACAGCCCGATGATGCGTACGGCGCAAACCGCCGGTTACATGTTCAACAAAGTGGGCGTCGGCGAAGACTGGCTGATCAGTTGCAGGGGCAGCATGTTGCGCGATGCCTTGGCGCACAAAGTGGCCGGGCGCAACCTGATTCTGGTGACCCACAGCGAATGCATGGCGCAACTGGAAAAAGACCTCAAATTGCCGACCGCTACCCTCGGCTATGGCGCCTCCCTGTTTATCTCCGCTGAAAAAAACCAGGCACCGCGTATGCTTGGTTTCATCGAAGCCTCCGACTGGCGTTCGGTGACCACCGAATGAGCTTCACCATCATCTCTCTGGATCAGGACGTACGATGCTGACTTCTTCCCGTTACCGCTTTTACTGGGTGAACTTTGGTATTCCGCTGGCCTGCGCGGTCGTGGTGTTCCTGCTGTTTGACCTGACTAAAATCGACATTGCCTTCAGCGATCTTTTTTATGATCCGGTCACACAGGTGTTTCCGTTGGAGCATGTCCGTCTGTTCGAGCAGATCACCCATAAATGGGCGCGGATCATTCCGAACTGGACGGGTGAAGTTGCGATCATCGGTGCCTTGCTGTCGTTTCTCTGGCCGCGTCTGAAGATTGAAAAGCATTCGAAGATCATTGCGTTCCTGGAAAAAATCAAAGTCGCGCCGGTGCTTCGGTTTGCCAGTAAACACCGTCGGGACTTCCTCTATGTGGTGTTCGCGTTTTCCATCAGCACGGGCGTTATCCACTACCTAAAAGGCCACACCAGTGTGTATTGCCCGGTCGAAACGACTCAGTACGCCGGGAAAATCGAACACAAGGAGTGGTACCAGAATTTCGATTTGCTGAAAGTCGCAGGCGATGGTCGTTGCTGGCCGGGTGGACATGCGTCGGGCGGCTTCACCATGCTCGCGCTGTACTTCGTGGCGCGTCGCTACCGCTGGCGGTATTCCAAAGCGCTGATGTACGGCTCGCTGCTGCTCGGTTTCGTCTACGGCACGACGCGGGTTCTACAGGGTTGGCACTACATGTCCCACACCTTCTGGTCCGGGATCTTTGTGTGGCTGACATGTTTGCTGACGGCGCTGGCGTTCTATGGGCGGGCACGGCTGGAGATGCCTGTACTACAGAAGGCTGCGTCACCTGTTGTTGAGCCGTTTACAGGGTTACAAAGTAGTAAGCCTGACGTCCCACCTTCATGGTCTTGAGCACCTTCAAGGGCGCTGCGGGTTCATGTGACCCGGCCATGAGCGCCACGTTGGAAGGTGAAGCACGCAGAAACTCATGCAGTTGCGCCTCGGTATCCAGGCCCTCGAGCACGCGTTGGGTATAGAACACGCTGGCGCCGCCCACCCGTTCGTTGGCCTGAAACAATGCGACCTGTTGCCCGCTGGCCTGCAACGTCTGAATCTGCTCCGTCAGCGGCAGGAAGGACAGTTTGCGATCGGCGTGAGGCAATGCCCATTGAGCCGCGGCGAGGTAACCGCCGATCACCACGGCAAGTATGCCCATGGCAACACCGCGACGGTGCCGGGCAATGAGTCCCAGCCAGGTCGCAGCTTCGATGTGGGTCTTGAGTCGTTCGAACAGTACGTTCGCATATTCTGCAGCCATCACCGCCGCAGCAGGCGTCATGGACATCAAGTACACCGTGCGCTTGCTCGACGCCAGGGTCAGCATGACGAACTGCGCCAGTAGCCACACCGTGAAGAACAACAGGTAACGATTGGCCATCAGGCTTTTGCGAAAATGCCACAACCCCAGGTACACCAGAATATTCCAGGGCAGGAAGGCCTCCGGCAGCTTGGCCAGGTAGTAGTAGAACGGTTCGTAATGCCCGGCCTCGACGAAGGAACCGCTGAAGCGTCCGACGCTGTTGGTCAGCAATACTTCCCCCACGGCATGCACCCCACCACGCCGATACAGCACCGCGAGCCAAATCATCAGCGGCACCAGCCCCAGCAGCGTCAATAGACCGGGGCGCAGCCAGTGCGAAAGTTTCAGGCGCTTGTCCATCAAGGTTTCGATCAACAGATACGCAAAGATCACCACCCCTGGCATCGCCAGCCCCAGAACGCCCTTGCTCAAGGTCGCGATGGCGATTCCTGAAGCAAACAGTAACGCGTTGCCAACGGACGAACGCCGTTGCCCCTGAAAGAACGCCAACAGGGCCATGGTCACACCAAGGGCCAGCAACGCATCTTCACCGACGCCGCGCACGTTGCTCCAGTAACTGGCCATGGTCGCCAGCAGTATCCCCGCCGTCCACGCAACTGCCTCGGGCCGGCCGAACCGCCGCAGCATCGCGTACAGCAGCATCACGCTGAACATTCCGGCAAACGCCGACGCCAGCCGCACCGCCCAAGGCGTACCGCCAAATGCACGAATCGCCCCGGTATCAAGCCACAAACTCAAGGGCGGCTTTTCAAGAAACGGTTCGCCGAACAAACGAGGCGTCACCCAGTCGTTATCCAGGTGCATCTGCATGGCAATCCCGGCAACCCGGGCCTCCGTAGAACCTTGTAACTGGTGATTACCCAACGCGAAGAAAAACAGCAGAGCGGCAAGCAGAAACAGTGAAGAGGCGGGACGTGACATGAGTTTCTAGCTACCGCGCAGGGGACCGGGAAGCTTGAGCATATGGGGGGAATGCTTAACGAAGGGTGAACGGCCTCGCATTGTTATCGGGCGTGGTGTGCGGAGCAGGATTCGTGTTTGTACCGCTGTAGCACCCGTGCCCGATCATCGCTAACAAAACGGCAGGCAAAAAAAAGCCCGCGGGAGGCGGGCAAACCGTAGTTTCTTGAATGAGCGAGGGGAATGTACAGGTTGGAGAGAGAGGGTGGGGTGAAGAAAAATTCATGTGGATGGAAGGCTTCTCCGTGTTGCTCACTGCCACGAAGAGGCGCAAAAAAATCATTGCTTTGCGATGGGACTCAACAGTAAGTTACACAAAGTGAAACCATCTGTAGAGTCGCAGGTATGCAATCCCACTCAAAATCCACCCAGCCAATGGGGCGCCTCCTCCGCAAACTGACCCAATTGGCCAGTGACGAGCGCTATCTGTTCACCCCGGACGATCTCAGGGCATTGGTGCCCGACATTTCCGAAGGCGCCTATAAAACCTTATTGAGTCGTGCGGCTTCGGAAGGTCATCTGGCTCGAGTGTGCCGAGGGCTTTACCTGTTTGAAGCGACCATGCCGTCCAGCGGACTGGTGCTGTTTCATGCGGCCGCCAGGTTGCGTGCCATGCAGTTCAACTACGTAAGCCTTGAAACAGCATTAAGTGATTGTGGCGTCATCTCACAGATTCCCATCAACTGGATCACGCTGATGTCTTCCGGGCGCAGCAGCACCCTTTCATGTGGACGTTGGGGCACCATCGAATTCGTGCACACCCGCCAGAAACCTCAGGACCTGGTTGCTCAGCTTCACTACGACGCACGTTGCCGCCTATGGCGAGCAACACCGCAACAGGCATTGCGAGACATGAAGGCAGCGAAACGAAATATGGACTTGATCGATTGGAGCGTTGCCAATGAGTTTGTTTGATGAGCTGGTAGATGAGGCACTAAGAAACAAGCAGGATCTGGCGCCATTGCGGGTCGTGGTAGAAAAGGAATTGCTGCACCACGACATCATGCTGGCGCTGAGTTCTGCTGGCATGCTCGCCAAACTGACCTTTATTGGCGGTACCTGTTTACGTGCTTGCTACGGTTCTAACCGTTTGAGTGAGGATCTGGATTTTACCGGTGGTGCAGATTTCAATCGCGAGAGCTTGACCGAGTTGGCCCATGTATTGGTCACCACCCTAAAAACCAAATATGGCCTTGAGGTTGAAGTCGGTGAACCTGTTCGTGAAGAAGGGAATGTCGACACCTGGAAACTGAAGGTTCAAACCAGACCCGGGCGCAAAGACCTGCCGGCACAGCGCATTAACATTGACGTGTGCTCCATCCCTAGCTATCAGCCACAACCAATGCAGTTGCTTAACCCTTATGGTGTCGAAATGGGCACAAGCGGTCTGATCTTGCAGGCTGAAACGCGCGAAGAAATCTATGCGGACAAGATCGTAGCGTTTGCTCTGCGCCCTAACCGAATCAAGAACCGTGATCTCTGGGATATGGTTTGGTTGCGTCAGCAAGGCGTTACACCGCAATTGGATCTGATTGCGAAAAAGCTGGGCGATCATCACTGCGAACAGGACGAGTTCTTGAGACTGTTCCAGGAGCGTTCAACGCTGCTCAGTACCGATCCGAAAGTCGTCATCGAGTTTCGCAAGGAAATGAGTCGGTTCCTGCCGGGAGCGTTGGTAAATCAAACCGTTAATGAACCGTCGTTCTGGACGTTTTTGGTTGGGCATATACGCGACTTGTATGTGACGACAGAGAAAGCGCTGAGCGGCGATGAGGCCATTCAGGGCTTGAGTTTCAAGATGTAGCAACGACAGCATCAGCAAAAATGGGCGACCTCAATGAGGCCGCCCATTTTGCTTTTCTACGCCGAAATCTGCGTCTGCAGCCGTCGCTCAATCAACGAGCGCGATCACTCAGTGAAGGACAGGAGGCTTGTCTACGGCCACCGACGCGTTCGGATCAAGGTTATCCCGCGCTCGGTTGACCAAAAGCTCGGTCAGCATCGTCAACTGCTGAAGCGCCAGCGCCACATCGCGCTGTGGCCCATCGAGTCGGTTGGCAAAGTCCAGAGTCATGACGTTGAGGGACGCCAGGGTTTCGCTGGCATGAACGAGCAGGGTGAGCGTGTCAACGTCGGGGCGGACGCTGAAAATGTTTCTGTTCAGGTTGCGACGGCGGGCGCTGACGGCGCGTTCGGTGGCTTGGGGGCGTTGGGTTGGGTCGAGAGTTTCAGGCTCTGAAGTGGCCGGATTTTCAACTAAATGCAGGGTGATTTTTTTCATAAGGGCGTTCCATGAGGTTAGGGATCCTTACGCTGTTTCGGCTTGTCAAAACCGTCCGCAGGGTTTGCAGCGAAGCGTGAAGACTATCGTCCGGAAACCTTGTTCGCCAGTTCATGGGAGTCGCTACGGGTTGCGGGAAATTTCCCAGGAAGACGTGGCTCTAATCTGTCAGAGAAATCCTTTTTCACTACTTTTGGCCCTGAGCAACCGCCGTGCCGGATATTCCTCCGTCTCAGTCGCTCAGTGTGGGTGCCTGTGATGGATATCAGGAAAGTGCGGATGACTGTGTTGGATGGGAGCGTGGTCGTGTAAATGGCTATGAGGTTGAGTGCCGTCCCACTCAAAGGCATGTTCATGTTGATGGTGCTCATCGTGAACATGCGGATGGTCATGTGTTTGTGGTTCGTGTTGGTGTTCGTGAGAATGGCTCTCGGTAAGGTGTATCCAGACGCCTACCCCCATCAAGCCTGCAGCAACCCAAAACACCCACGTCACTGCTTCGCCTAGAAGCAGGATTGAAATAGCGGCCCCCAAGAACGGTGCAGTAGAGAAGTACGCACCTGTGCGTGCTGTTCCAAGCCCCCGCAAAGCCAAAACGAATAGCACCAGGCTAACGCCGTATCCTAAAAAGCCCACGAGCAGCGTTGGCCCTAGCAGAGACAACTCAGGGAGATGCATGCCAAGAGCAATCCCTAAAACGCAGTTGACGACCCCGGCGGCCAATCCCTTGATGCCGGCGATGAACAATGCATCCGATGCGGAAACCTTCCGGGTAAGGTTGTTATCGATGGCCCAGCAAAAACATGCAATTGCTACTGCGACCGGGCCAACCCAACCATGGGGCCCCGCGGAAGTTTGAGGCCAGCCCAAAAGAATGCCACCTGCAACTATTGCGATCATTCCAACGACGATCCGCCGGTCGGCGTTCTCCTTGAAAACCATCCAGGCAAGCAGAGCGGTTAACACCGCCTCAAGGTTAAGTAACAGCGAAGCAGTGGTGCCTGAGGTGAGGGTAAGGCCGAACATTAGAGACACCGGGCCCAGCACTCCGCCGAACGCGATAGCGCCAATGAGCCATGGCCATTCCGATGCCGTTAAGCCGGCAGACTGCCAACCGCGATCACGTATTAGCCTAGTGACGGTGAGCCCTAAGCCGCTTCCCAGGTAAAGCAAGCCGGCGAGCAAGATGGGTGAGACGTTCAGCCCCAGGACCTTGGCAAGCGGTGTGCTGGCACCAAAGAGAGCAGCAGCACCCAAGGCGTATAAAATGCTTTTGGTCATCATCTGTTCCGTAGCAAGGGCATTGTTGAGAAACACGATACCCGTCACGTACAGATAGCGCACTGAATCGCAACAGGTGCGCTGAAAAAGTGGCGGAGCTCCTGAGAAATACCTGAGCGCGTGGGGGCATTCGCAACATCTCTACCCGCTCCAAATCCACAAAAAAGGCACCTGCGAAATGCTCGTCAGGTGCCTTTTTGCGTTGGGGGCGCGGCAACGATTTCCTATGCCGGATTTAAGACGCTGCAACCTGCATCTGCAACCGCCGCCCCACTACATCCAGCAAATCGCAACCATCGCGCAACGAAGTCACCAACACCCGCGCCAGCTCACTGTGAACGCCTTCGTTCACAGCGAAACTCTCCAGCAATTGAGTCGCCGTGCGGATGCGGTAGGCCGCCGTTTCATGCAGCACGTCCAGCGGTGCTTCGGTGTCGATCAGCAGCGACGCAATGGTGCAGTCGATGCCGGTGACCGGCATGTATCGATCCATGACAAAACCTCCATTCAATCAACGAGCGTAATCACTCAGTGGCAGACGGGCGTGACCGCCGGCAGGGGCGAGTCGAGGTTATCCAGCGCTCGGTTGATCAACATCTCGGCCAGCACGGCCAATTGCTGAATCGCCAATGCCACGTTGCGATGCGAGCCTTCGAGCTGGTCGGCCAGATCGGTGGTCATGACATTCATGGAGGCCAGGGTTTCGCTGGCGTGAGCGAGCAGAGTGGGTGTGTCGACGTCGGGAAGGATGGTGAAAACATGGCTCACGGGATCGGGCTGTTTCGGGTCGCGCAAGCGGGCGCTGACGGCGCGTTGGGTGGCTTTGGAGAGTTGGTCGCGGTCGAGGGTTTCCGACTCAGGAGTGGCTGGGTTTTCAAGTGGGTTGCGGGTGGTTTTTTTCATAAGGGCGTTCCATTGATTTTGGGGTCCTTACGCTATTTCGGCCTGTCAAAACCGTCCGCAGGGTTTCTGCGAAGAGTGAAGATTATCTTCTAAAAACTATGTTCACCAGTTCATGGAAGTCGCTACGGATTGCGGGAAATTTCCTAGGATGACGTCATTCAAATCCGTTCACAGAATTTTTGCTCCGGTCCAAAGACGCAACGTGATGATGCTTTGCGGGCCTCTTCGCGGGCAAGCCTCGCTCCTACAGGGGGCGGGCGGGGTGGCCGCAATTTACCAAACCCCAGATGCAACAAAGCCCGCACTTGGCGGGCTTTGTCGTTTTCGGATTGGTGGAGCCGGGGGGATTTGAACCCCCGTCCGCCAGTACTCCGCTGTCGGTACTACATGCGTAGCCGTGTCTATTAAGTTAACCCTCAGCGACCCGACGGGCAGGGTGCTTTGGGCGAGTTGTGTAAGTTTTAGCCGCTTCGTCCACAACGTACTGCACGGCGATTCTGTTCTATATGACAATCACTTTGGGTTTACAGACATCCCCTGATGATTGCTGGACCCGAAGGTACCAGGAGGGAAGGGCTAAGGCTGCTTACGCAGCGAGAGCGTATTCCCCGTAGGTTTCGTCATTGGCAACTATAGAAAGTTGCAACAGTGGATTTACGAGTTCTGTTACCAACTCGGCATGCACCTAAAGTTTCGCAACCGGCGTCGAATCCTAAACGGCCCCGAACCTGCTGTGTGTAACCAGCAGGCAAGCGCAGTGTACGCCAATGCGCGCGGCGAGTCGACCTTCTGTCCGTGCTTGGGTGTCAGGGCCAACGCTGGATTGGCTCTGGTCAGGCCCTACTGACCGTGCGCGTGGCTTTGAATGTCCTGAAGCGCCTGCTGCGTCAGGGATACACACTCTCTGTCATTGTTCGCAGCGTGAGCCGCCTTGGCTTGTTCAGTTTTGGTGATGACGACACCTTTGGTGGCGGCGTCCAGCGTGGCTGCGCTGGACAGCTTGCTGTTGACTTCCTGCAGCTTCATTACGCATTGATCGCTATCGTTTGAGGCGTATGCGGAGGAGGCCAGCATTGTTGCAGCGATGAGCAGTCCAGCCAGGGCGGAACGCTTCATGGGTATCTCCTGGAACGGGGGTGGGGATTGGGCCACGCTGATTGGGGCTTAACAAATGGACTGTGATGGCGTGCAAGGGTTCTGTTTTTGCTGGCGATGGGGTGAAAGATTTTTCCGGGAGGTGGGTGCGAAAAAGGGACAAGAAACGCCTGATGCTCCGCAAGCTTAGGATTTACCTGGCTGAGAAGGCCAACCCGAAGGTTGGCCTTCGGTAGTTCTTAGCCTTTATCACCTTTGCCCGCGTTCTGGATCTCCTGCAGGGTTTGAGTGGTTTCGGAGATGCATTTTTTGGTGCCTTCCTCGGTGTTTTGCGCCTGGTAGGCCTTGGCTTGCTGGACGCTGGCCTCGACGCGAGTCTTGATTTCCGGCGCCAGGGTCTGGGTCTTGGCATTGGCGATGGCTTGCAGGTTGGTTGCACAAAGATCATCGCCGGCGGCAAACGAGGAGGAGGCCAGCATTGAGGCGGTAACGAACAGACCTAACAGTACTGAGCGTTTCATGGGTATCTCCTTGAACTGAGGGGCCAGGCATCGCTGGCCATCAGGACGGGCTGCCAATTTTGGGAAAGGTCCCGCGTTTGCGGGACTTGATCGGTGGACTGCGACGGTTCGTCGGGGTTCTATTTTTCTTCAGGTCGCTCTGGCCTGGGTCACCCGATCCACCAGATAGACCAGCCCGTGGTAGTCAATTCCGCCGTGTTGCGTCAGACCAATCTCACAGGTGCGGCTGGTCGAAATCCCTTCGCTGCATTGCTGTACCGCGTCCTTGAGCGTGCGCAACGAATGGGCATTCAGTTCCGGGGTGGTGAAGCCCTTGTCACCGGCAAAACCGCAGCAGTGAATGCCCTCAGGGATGACCACATTTTTACTGCATTTGCGCGCCAGATCGATCAACGCCTGGCTCTCGCCGAGATGTTGAGTGCTGCACGTGACGTGCACCGCGATCGGCGCTTCCTGGGGTGTGAAATCGAGACGATCCATCAAGTGAGTACGGATGAAACGCACCGGGTCGTACAGGTCCAGTCGCACATCGCCCAGGTCCTGAACCAGCCGCAGGGTGCAGGGGCTGGTGTCGCAGTAGATTGGATCGAGGCCGCCACGGCTGGCGTGCAGCAGTGCGCCGATCAGCTCCTGGCGTTTGTGTTCGGCCTGTTCGGCATAGCCTTTGGAGGCGAATGGCTGGCCGCAGCAGAGGTTGTCCTGATTGTCTGGAAAGACCACCTGATAACCGGCCTTTTCCAACAGACCACAGGTTTTTTCGTACAACGACATTTGCTCTTTATCACCCGCCGCCGGGCCCATGACCCGCGATACGCAAGCCGCCAGGTACACCACCCGAGGCCGCTCGTCCGACACCGTCGGGCTGAAGCGAATGGCCCTTTCCGGCTGCGGCATCGCGTTGGTCCATTGCGGGATTTGCCCTTTGGATAACCGCGTCAGCGATGCCGAAAGTTTTGCCAGGCGTGGCGCCCCCAGCAGCATCCGAGCACCGTTGGCCACGTGCAGAGTAAAGCGCACACCTTGCAACGCAGTGGCGAAATTTCCTTCAATCCAGTTGGCGGTTTTCGTATGGGTTGCCTTACGGCTGCGGAGCTTTTTCACCAGTTCACCGGTGTTGATTCCTACAGGGCAACGTTGTGCACACAGGCCTGTGGCGGCGCACGTTTCGATGCCTTGGTATTCGTAAGCGGCTTCGAGTTCGGTGGTGTCGACGCCTGCGCGCTTCCTGGCCTGGATATCTCGCCAGATCACGATGCGCTGGCGTGGGCTCAACGTCAGGCCTTTCGACGGGCACACCGGTTCGCAAAAGCCACACTCGATGCACTTATCCACAATCTCATCGGCGGCCGGCAACGGTTTCAGATGCTTGAGGTGGATTTGTGGATCGTCGCTGAGCACCACGTCCGGATTGAGAATGCCGTTAGGGTCGAGCAGGCGTTTGAGCTGCCACATCAACTGGTAAGCGTCGCTGCCCCATTCCAGTTCGACGAAGGGCGCCATGTTGCGACCGGTGCCGTGCTCGGCCTTTAGCGAACCGCCGAATTCAACGGCCACCAACTGCGCCACGTCGTCCATGAACGCTTGGTAGCGTGCGACTTCTTCCGCGCTGTTGAAGCCTTGGGTGAAGACGAAATGCAGATTGCCTTCCAGGGCGTGTCCGAAAAGGATTGCTTCGTCGTAGTGATGTTTGTCGAACAGCTCGATCAGGCGGTTGACGCCGATGGCCAGTTGTTCCACCGGGAAAGTGACGTCTTCGATGATCACCGTGGTGCCGGTTTTGCGCACCGCGCCGACGGCAGGGAAAGTGTCCTTGCGGATCGCCCAGAGCCGGGCGTTTTCCACCGGGTCTTCGGTGAAGTCGACTTGCTTCTCCACTGGGAATCCAGTCAGCGACGCCATGATTTGCGTCAGCTGTTCCTGAAGCAAAGAGGACGAAGCGGCGCGGGATTCGATCAGCAGGGCGCAGGCATTGGTCGACAGTTGTTGTACGAAAGCCGGCATGCCGGGCTTGTCCTGCACCGAGCGCAGGCTGCGGCGGTCCAGCAATTCCACCGCCGACACCGGTTGGCTTTTCAGCACGGTGACGGCGTTGCAGCAGGTCTCTACATCCGGGAACACGATCAGTGCCGACGCCTTGTTCGGGTGGTCGATCACCGTGTCGTAGGTCACTGCGCTGATGAACCCGAGCGTGCCTTCTGAGCCCACCAGCAAGTGGCTCAAGATATCCACAGGCTCGTCGAAATCCACCAGCGCATTGAGTGACAGCCCGGTGGTATTTTTCAGACGGTATTTGTGGCGAATTTTCGCAGCCAGTTCAGCGTTTGCGCGGGTCTCGCGACCCAAAGTCGCCAGTTGTTCGATCAACTCGGCGTGGCTCTCTCGGAAGGCCGCCACACTGGCGGCATCTTCGGTATCGAGACGGCTGCCATCAGCCAGTACCAGAAGAATCCCGGCCAATGTGTGATAGGTGTTCTGCGCCGTGCCGCAGCACATGCCGCTGGCATTGTTGGCGACGATGCCACCGATTTTGCAGGCGTTGATCGACGCCGGGTCTGGTCCGATCTTGCGTCCGAATGGTGCCAGCCAGGCGTTGGCCTGGGCGCCGATCACGCCCGGTTGCAGGCGGATCTGTGTTCCTTGCCCGCGAATCTCGCGACCGTTCCAGTTATCTCCCAGCACGATCAGCACCGAATCGCTGATGGCCTGGCCAGACAGGCTGGTGCCGGCGGCGCGGAAGGTCACCGGGACTTTATCCCGTTGCGCCAGTTTGAGCAGCGCCACCACTTCATCTTCGGACTCGACGCGGATCACCAGTTTCGGAATCAGCCGGTAGAAACTGGCGTCGGTGCCGAAGGCCAAGGTCGACAGCGGATCGTCGAAACGTCGGGTCTGAGGAATCAGTTGCTGTGCATCTCGCAGGAAAGCTGCCGGTAGACTCATTGGTCCTCCAGGATCAGAACGACCAGGTCTTTCGGGCCGTGGGCGCCGTAAGCCAATACTTGCTCGATGTCGGCAGTCTTCGACGGGCCGGACACCAGCAAGGCGTTGGTCGGCATGCCTTGGGCCCATTCGAACTCCTGCTGCACCTGATAGAAGTTGTCGCGGATTTCACTGGCCTTGAGCAGGGCGAAATGCACCGGCGGCACCAGGCTCATCAGACGCGGTTCTTCCCGCGTCGGCCAGAGAATCAGACTACCTGTCGCGGCGATTGCGCCGAGGGTAGTGGTCAGGCTGGCCGGGGTGTCGTTGAACAACTCGGCTTTCCATTCCTCGACCGGACGGTCGTAGGCTTTGAGCGCTGGCAGGCCAGGATTTTTCACCCAATGCTGAGTGATGCGTTGACCGTGGGGTGTCGTCGGCGCAATCAACAGGCTCGGCAACTGGCGATCCTGCAGCAGTTGCGCCAGCAATTCGGGCCAGCCATCTCTGGACGTCAGATGAATTTCGGTGTGCACCGCTTCCATCAGTTTGCGCAGTTGCGGGATGCGTTGTTCTGGCGTGTAGGTGTAGGGCTCAGTCACCAGTTCGACATCGAAGTTGTCAGGCACAGGCGTGGTGCCTGTCAGACTGTTGCGCAATTTGGCGAGGATATTTTGCTTGGCGCTCATCAGCGGTCTCCCTGTTTGGCCAGATGCTCGCGGGCCATGTCATGCAGTGAGCGGGCCGCGGGTTTCGGAGCGCTGTGGTTCTGGGTCCACGGGCCGACGTTGCTCGGGGTCAGCGCACGCAGGCGAGTGGCGAAGAAGCCGAACAGGCGATAGAGCGTTGGCGAGCTGTTGAGCTTCGCCCAGGCGTTCCAGATCAACCGCTCCTTGCGCGAGTACTTGCTGCCCTGACCGCGCATCACTTGATGCGGGCTGTCCGGGGCTTTGACGTTCTCTTCCCGTAGGCGACGCAGCAATGCGGGGATCGGAATTTTTACCGGGCAGACTTCACCGCAAGCGCCACATAACGAAGACGCGCTCGGGTGGTCGGGGACTTTCGCCAGGCCGACCATGTGCGGGGTGATGATTTTTCCGATAGGCCCAGGGTAAACCTCCCCATAGGCATGACCGCCGATTCGGGTGTAGACCGGGCAATGATTCATACAGGCGCCGCAGCGGATGCAGTTCAGGGTCTGGCGCAATTCGCTGTCGGCAAACGCCTGGCTGCGACCATTGTCGAGCAATACCAGATGCACTTCCTGCGGGCCGTCGAGTTCATGTTCCTTGCGCGGGCCGGAGATCATGTTGACGTAGGTGGTGATCGGCTGGCCGAGGGCTGAACGGGTCAGCAGTGATAGCAGCGGCACCACATCGCGCAAGTTTTCCACGACTTTTTCGATGCCGGTGACGGCGATGTGCACCGGCGGCACGGTGGTGGTCATGCGCCCGTTGCCTTCGTTTTCCACCAACAGCAAGGTGCCGGTTTCGGCCACGGCGAAGTTGACGCCGGAGACGCCGATGTCCGCTTCGAAGAATTTCTGCCGCAAGACCTTGCGACCGATCTGAATGAGTTGGTCAACGTCCTTGGTGTATTCCACGCCAAGTTTGTCGTGGAACAAGGACGCGACCTGACCGGCATTCTTGTGGATCGCCGGCATAATAATGTGTGAAGGCTTCTCGTGGTCGAGCTGGACGATGTACTCGCCCATGTCCGATTCCAGGCATTCAATGCCCTGTTCAGCGAGGAAGTGATTCATTTCCATCTCTTCGCTGACCATCGATTTGCCCTTGATCACTTGCCGCCCCTCGTGAGCGCGGATGATCGAGAGGACGATGCCATTGGCTTCGTCCACCGTTTCCGCCCAGTGCACTGTCACACCGTTGCGGGTCAGGTTCTGTTCAAGTTGCTCGAGCAGGTCGGGCAACTTGGATAAAGCACGGGCGCGGACAGCATTGCCCAGCACTCGCAAATGTTCTCTTTCATGGGCATCGCTGAAGGACGCTGCCCGTTTGCTCATCAGTGAATCCATCGCGCTGCGAAAGTTGTTTCGCAGTTGCGTGTCAGCCAAAGCCTTGTGAGCCCGGGCACGAAAGTCTTCTTCTACGGCAACCGTAGGAATAATCGTGGAAGTGCTCATTGGGCACCTCCGGTACGCTGCCACAGGAAACTGGCCAGATGCTGACCGCGCAATGCTTCCTGCTGTTTCTCCAGCGCGCCATTGATGTTCATCAGGCAACCGCAGTCGGCACTGAGTACCTTGTGCGCGCCGGATTCCTTCAACGCCCGGGTCTTGTCAGCCACCATCGCGCCGGAAATATCTGGCATACGGACGCTGAAAGTCCCCCCAAAGCCACAGCATTCACTTTCGTGGCTATGGTCGACTCGCTCCACATTGCTTAGCTGCGCCAACAATTCACGGCCGTGCAGGTGGGTGTTCATTTCACGGCGTGCCGAGCACGACGTGTGCAGCGCCACTTTAACCGGCTCGCCGCTGTCCTTGAGCTGCACCTTGCAGACAAACAGCAGGAACTCCGCCAGTTCATAAGTCCGTGCCGCGAGGGACTGGACCTGTTTCAGCGTGTGCGGCTCGTCCTTGAACAGGTCGGCGTAGTGTTCGCGCAACATGCCCGCGCAAGACCCCGACGGCACCACCACCGGATAATCGCCGGCAAACAGCGCCAATTGCGAGCGCGCCACGGTCCGGGCCTGTTCGGTGTAACCCGAGGTGTAGGCCGGTTGCCCGCAGCAGCTTTGCCCTTGCGGGTATTCGACACGAATGCCTTCGCGTTCCAGCAAGTGAATCGCGTCCATCCCGGCTTCCGGGTAGAACAGATCCACCACGCAGGTCCCGAACAGGTAGACCCGTGACGGCTTCTCGCTGGGGTATTGCCGAGGCTCGGACAGTGGCGGGGCGACGCGGGTCGCGTTTGGCACTGCGTTGTAAAAAAGCTCGCTCATCAGGCGTGTCTCCGGGTGGTCCCGGTTATCCGTCCGCTGAGGCTGCTGAATATAGAGAGGGAAGCTTTCAGCAGCCTTGCAGACCCGGTTGTGAATAGCTGACGCCGGGGGCGTAACCCAGCGTCGGTTTTTTCCGTGTCGCGTGTAGTTCTTAGTGCACCAGCATGCCGGTGAACCAGTAGGCCTGAGCCAACGTGATCAGGCCGACGATCGTTGCAAAGAATAGGCTGTGCTTGAGGGTGAAGCGGAACAGATCCGATTCCTTGCCCACCAGCCCGGTCGCGGCGCAGGCCACGGCGATCGATTGCGGCGAAATCATCTTGCCGGTCACGCCGCCGCTGGTATTTGCCGCCACCAGCAAGGTGTCATTGACGCCGATCTGATGCGCGGTGGTTGCTTGCAGCGAACTGAACAGTGCGTTGGACGAAGTATCGGAACCGGTCAGGAACACGCCGAGCCAGCCGAGGAACGGCGAGAAGAACGGGAATGCCGCGCCTGTGCCTGCCAGTACCAGAGCCATGGTCGACGACATGCCCGAGTAGTTGGTGACGAAGGCGAAGGCCAGCACCATGCCGATGGACAAAATCGGCCAGCGCAGCTCGTAGAACGTTTCTTTAAAAGTGGTAAGACCAGTTCTGAGATTGATCTTCAGCACCAGCATCGAGATCAGCGCAGAGAAGAAAATCGCCGTGCCGGTCGCGGAAATCGGATCGAGTTTGAACACCGCCGGAATCGCCGTCGGGGTGGTCACGATTGGAGCGACCTTGATCACCATTTGATCCAGATGCGGGATCGCGAAGTTGAACACCCAGATATACATCGAGCCACCCGCAGCGAACATGGCCTTGAACGGTTTCAGCGTCCAAATGGTGACCAGTACTGTGAGGATCAGGAACGGCGACCAGGCTTTGAAAATTTCCCCCAGGCTGTAAGGCGAAGCCACGGTGGTGCGCGGTTGGCCGAAACCACCGGCGCTGGCCACCACGGAAGCCGAGACGGCGCCGACGATGTGTTGGCCGGCGGCGCGTTTTGGTTGCCAGATTTTCAGGAACAGCGTCAGGGAAATCAGGCTGGCCAGTGCCGAGGTGATGTCTGGCAGTTCCGGGCCAATGAAGTTCGAGGTGAAGTACTGAGTGACGGCGAAACTCAAACCGGCCACCAGTGCCGCCGGCCAGGTTTCCCGCACGCCGCGCAGGCCATCCATCATGAACACTAGCCAGAAAGGCACGAACAGCGACAGCAATGGCAGTTGGCGACCGGTCATGGCGCCGATCTTGAACGCGTCGATGCCGGTGACTTGCCCGGCGACGATGATCGGAATCCCCAAGGCACCGAAGGCTACCGGCGCGGTGTTGGCGATCAGGCACAGGCCCGCGGCGTACAGCGGGTTGAAGCCAAGTCCCACCAGCAGCGCGGCGGTAATCGCTACCGGTGCGCCGAAACCGGCGGCACCTTCCAGGAAGGCGCCGAAGCAGAAGCCGATCAGCAGTACTTGCAGGCGTTGGTCGTCAGTGATCGACAGCACTGAGCTGCGGATCACTTCGAACTGGCCACTCTTGACCGTCAGTTTGTAGAGGAACACCGCTGCCACGATGATCCAGGCAATCGGCCACAAGCCGTAGGCGAAGCCATATCCGGCTGCCGCGAAGGCCATATCGACCGGCATCTGGAACGCGAAGATTGCCACGGCAATCGACAGCGCGAGGGTAATGCTGCCGGCCACATGGCCTTTGAGGCGGAACACGGCCAAGGCCAGGAAGAAAAATACGATGGGGATGACGGCTGCGAGTGCGGACACGCCGAGACTGCCGAGCGGGCTGTAGAGCTGTTGCCAGGTTTGCATATGGGGTGGCCCCTAATTGTTGTTGGTCAGGCACTGGTCAGCGTTCTTGGATAATTGGTAATACCAATTTACAATCGCTGTTGGCTAGAGTAAAAGCCTTGTAGGCGGTGTGTCAATTTGCCGCCCTAAAACTTTTGTCGAATGAGCGGTGCAGAACGCATCTGATCTGTTCGATCAAACGTCGTCTGGTAGGTGCTGGTGTGGCGCCGATAGGCCAGAATAGAGAGCCCGGCGAGCCGCCGGGATCGTGGAGAATTGAGTAATGGGGTTTGATCAGATTCGGCAGCGCCGTTTGTCTGACGATATTGTCGAGCAGCTCGAAGGGATGATTCTCGAGGGCACATTGAAGGCCGGCGAGCGCCTGCCGGCGGAGCGTGCGTTGGCCGAGCAGTTCGGCGTGTCACGCCCTTCGTTGCGTGAAGCGATTCAGAAACTGGCCGCCAAAGGGTTGCTGGTCAGCCGTCAGGGCGGCGGTAACTATGTGGTGGAATCCCTGGGCTCGACGTTCAGCGATCCGCTGTTGCATCTGCTGGAAAGCAATCCCGAGGCCCAGCGCGATTTGCTGGAGTTTCGTCATACGCTGGAAGCCTCTTGTGCTTACTACGCGGCATTGCGCGCCACGGACGTGGATCGCGAGCGGCTGACGGCGGCGTTCGACGAGTTGCAAGACTGCTATTCGCGTCATGACGAAGTGGGTCGGGCGGAAGAGGGCGCGGCGGATGCGAAATTCCATTTGGCGATCGCCGAGGCCAGTCATAACGCAGTGTTGCTACACACCATTCGAGGTCTGTTCGACCTGCTCAAACGCAACGTTGTGACCAACATCGGCGGCATGTACAAACAGCGCTCCGAAACCCGCGACATGCTGATCGCGCAGCACAGAGAATTGTATCTGGCGATTATCGAAGGAAGGGCAGAGCAGGCGCGGGAGGTTTCCAGTCGGCACATTTTGTATGTGCAGGAAGTGCTGGAAGAGGTGCGTCAGGAAGTGCAGCGCGTGGCTCGGGCGGAGCGGCGCAAGGGGATGTAGCCAGGTGGGTGTCTGCGGTGAATCATTCGCGGGCAAGCCTCGCTCCTACAGGAGCGCGTGGTCCAGTGTAGGAGCGAGGCTTGCCCGCGAAAGCGATCTCAAGGTAAAGAATTAATCTTCCTTGCCCTTGTTACGCACCGCACGCTGCAATTCACGACCGGCGTCGCGCTCGCGTTCGGTATCACGCTTGTCGTATTCCTTCTTGCCCTTGCCCAGAGCGATCTCGCACTTGACCATGTGCTTGCTCCAGTACCAGGACAGGCATACGCAGGCATAACCTTTTTGCTGCACGGCAGCAGCCAGCTTTTCCAGCTCGCGCCGATTGAGCAGCAATTTTCGGGTGCGGGTCGGATCGGCGATGACGTGGGTGCTGGCAGTCATCAGCGGCGTAATGTGGCTGCCGAGCAGCCAGGCTTCGCCATCTTTGAGCAGCACGTAACTGTCAACCAGTTGTAGCTTGCTCGCCCGCAAACTTTTTACTTCCCAGCCGGCCAGGACCAGACCAGCCTCGAACTTATGCTCGATGAAGTAATCGTGTCGCGCCTTTTTGTTCTGCGCGATGGTCCCTGTTGGGTGTTTCTTCTGTTTAGCCATAGGGGCGGCATTATATGGAGTTACACCGCTGTCGGCTACGGTGAAGCTACGTGCTTGAGCAGGTTGATTGAATCCCGGACAATGCGGCCTCTTTTTTGAACGCTTGGGCGTGATAACGATGTCGACAGACAAGGTTTCTGTCCACGGCAGTTGGGCTAGCCGCTGGGTCTTCATACTCGCCGCGACCGGTTCGGCCGTGGGGCTGGGTAGTATCTGGAAATTCCCTTACATGGTCGGCGTCTACGGTGGCGGAGCCTTCGTGCTGATGTTCCTGGCCTGTATCGCGCTGATCGGTGTGCCCGTGATGCTGGCCGAAACCCTGATCGGCCGGCGCGCACGGCAGAGCCCGGCCAATGCCTTGAAGGTCCTGGCGCTGGAAGCGGGGCATTCGGCGAAGTGGTCCTGGGGCGCGTTTGCCGGGATGATCACGGCGCTGCTGATTCTGTCTTTCTATAGTGTGGTCGGTGGCTGGTCGCTGGATTACATCATCGACATGGGGCGTGGCGACTTCCAGGGAGCGACACCTGATCAGGTCGGTGCATACTTCGGCAACGTGATCGCCGACCCATGGCGCCTGACACTTTGGCACACGATTTTCATGCTCCTCTCTGCCGTGGTGATCGCCAAGGGCGTGGTCGCCGGGCTGGAGCGCAGCCTGCGGATCATGATGCCGCTGCTGTTCGTGATGGTGATTGTTCTGCTGGGCTACAGCATGACCACCGGCCACTTCATGGAGGGCGTGCATTTCATGTTCGACTTCCACCCGGAAAAAGTACTCGACGGCTTGCTGCCGGCCATGGGGCACGCGTTTTTCTCCCTGAGCGTGGGCGTCGGTTCGATCATGATCTACGGTGCTTATATGCCGAAGAGCTCGTCGATTTCCGGCACCATTGTCGGTGTGGCGCTGCTCGATACTTTCGTTTCCCTGGTGGCCGGTCTGGCATTGTTTCCGATTGTGTTCGCTGCCGGCCTGAACCCGAGCGAAGGCCCTGGCCTGATGTTCGTCAGCCTGCCATTTGCCTTTGGTAACGTAGCGTTCGGCCAGTTGATGGGCGTCGTGTTTTTCGTACTGGTAGCGATCGCGGCCTGGAGTTCGGCGATTTCCCTGCTCGAGCCAATGGTGGCTTACCTGGTTGAGCGCACGAAGATCAGCCGCGCCTGGGTCACCTTCTGGCTGGCATTCATCTGCTGGTTCGTCGGTCTGGGCACCGTGTTTTCCTTCAATATCTGGAAGGAAGCCAAGTTTTTCGTGAACGAAGGCGGGATTTTCCATCTCTATCAATGGGGAGCAGCCGGTGGCCTGGACTTCTTCGGTGTGATCGATTTCTTCACCTCGCGGATCATGTTGCCACTCGGTGGTTTGTGTTTCGTGGTGTTTGCGGGCTGGGTGATGGGGCGTGAAGCGGTGCGCGACGAATTGTCGATCCGCCGTCCGGTGCTGTTCGCCCTGTCCCTGTTCTTGATGCGCTATGTGGCGCCCATCGGCATTCTTGTAGTGTTTGCCGCCCAGCTGTGGAAGTGACGCTGACATGACGACACACATTCAACGTTCGGCCCTGCTGCCGTATCCGGCACAAGCGCTGTATGACCTGGTCAACGATGTGGCTCGCTATCCGGAATTCCTGCCGTGGTGCTCGTCGGCCGAAGTCCTGGAAAGCACTCCTGAGCTTATGCGTGCCAGCGTCGGCGTGGCCAAGGGCGGCCTTAGTCAGCATTTCGTGACGCGTAATACCCTGGTGCCCGGGCATTCGATCGAGATGAACCTCGAAGAAGGTCCGTTCAGCCAGTTGCATGGCATCTGGGTGTTTAAGCCGTTGGGCGAGAAGGCCTGCAAGATCAGTCTGGACTTGTCGTTCGACTATTCGGGGCCGCTGGTGCGTGCGACGTTGGGGCCTTTGTTCAATCAGGCGGCGAATACGCTGATGGACGCGTTTTGCCAGCGTGCGAAACAGAAGCATGGTTGAGGCTGTGATCACGGTCGAGGTGGTGTATGCCGCCGTTGATCGTCAGGTGTTGCTGACCGTAACCGTGCCGATGGGTGCAACCGTACGGGATGCGTTGTTCAAGTCCGGCTTGAGCGGCGAATTCCCTGAGCTGGATCTGGCCAGTTGCCCGGTTGGAATTTTTGGCAAAGTGGTTGCGGAGCCGGCCATTCGTTCGGTTCAGACGGGGGATCGCATCGAGGTTTACCGGCCGTTGCTTGCCGATCCGAAAGAGGTTCGCCGGTTGCGTGCAGCCAAAGCAGCCGAGGCCAAAGCCCGGAATCAGTGATCCGGTTAAACGCCAGACGATAAAAAACCCGGACATGCCGGGTTTTTTATTGCGTCGCAAATTATTGCGGCGAGGTTTCCAGCGGTTCTGGCGTCGGGACTGGAACGGTTTCTACGTTGTCCACGTCCTTCTGGATCTGGTCCAGCAGCGAACCTGGCTTGACCGGTTTTTCTGGCTTCGGCTTCTCGGCGTTTTCTGCTGGCGCGGTCACGGTGGTACCACTGTCCTTGCCGAGAATGGCTTCGTCGCGGCTCACGCCCGGCATGAAATCGCCAGAGAGGCTGACAAGTTGATCATTTGGGTTGAAGATAACGCTAATGCGTTCCTGTTGGCGTTCACCGCCACCCGGTTGCAGGCTGTAGAGATAATCCCAGCGATCGGCATGGAACGTGTCGGTCAGCAGAGGGTTACCCATGATAAACCGTACTTGCCGGCGGGTCATTCCCGGGCGTAACTGGTCTATCATGTCCTGCGTGACGACATTGCCCTGCTGGATGTCGATTTTGTAAACCCCGGGGAATGAACAACCGGCGAGTGCGAGCAGTCCCACAAAGGTGAAACTGGTTAGCAAGAGCTTGGTGTTTTGCATCGGTGGGCGACTTCCACTATCTTGGCTGGGACAACGTAAACGCCGATCATACCCGCATTAAGAGAAGCTGCGAAGCAGCATCGCGAGAAAGCTGACCATGGTTGAAAATAGCGAACTACGCAAAGCCGGCCTCAAAGTGACCCTTCCACGGGTCAAAATTCTGCAAATGCTCGATTCCGCCGAGCAACGCCACATGAGTGCCGAGGATGTCTACAAGGCGCTGATGGAGGCTGGTGAGGACGTCGGTCTGGCCACGGTTTACCGTGTTCTGACTCAGTTCGAGGCAGCTGGCCTTGTGGTGCGGCACAACTTCGACGGAGGCCATGCGGTCTTCGAGCTGGACGACGGCAAGCATCACGACCATATGGTCAACGTCGAGACCAGTGAAGTGATCGAATTCTTCGACGAAGAAATCGAGCGGCTGCAGAAAGCAATCGTCGACAAGTATGGCTTCGAGATGGTTGATCACAATCTTGTGCTGTACGTACGCAAGAAAAAGTAAGCATGTCGCGCGAACTTCAGGTTCGCGAAACGAACGAAGGCGACCCCAGGGTCGCCTTCGTGCTTTCTGCTGTTCTCAAATTTTCGCGGTAACGACCATTTTTTTCGCGTGAGCCAGTGATTCCTTGGTGAGATCGATGCCGCCGAGCATTCGTGCCACTTCTTCAACACGGTCGATCTTGCTCAGTTTGGAGACGGCCGTATGCGTGGCGTCTTCACCGCGAACCTTGTGTACAAATAGATGTTGATGCCCCTGCGCCGCCACTTGCGGCAAGTGAGTCACGGTCAGAACCTGCCCGCGCTCCCCGAGGCGTCGCAGCAACTGGCCGACAATCTCGGCGGTCGGGCCGCCAATACCCACGTCCACTTCGTCGAACACCAGTGTCGGTACGCGGGAGGTCTGTGCAGTGATCACCTGAATCGCCAGGCTGATGCGCGAGAGCTCGCCCCCCGATGCTACTTTTGCCAGGGCTTTCAACGGTTGCCCCGGGTTGGCGCTCACCAGCAGTTCTACCTGTTCGAGCCCATTGGGCAGCAGTTCGTCGCTGCTGTTGGGGCGCAGTTCGATGGTGAAGCGGCCGCCGGGCATGCCCAAACGCTGGATTTCCTGTTCCACGGCGCTGGCCAGGCTGCTCGAGGCTTGATGTCGCAGATCGCTCAGCTCCCGGGCCTTCTCCTGATAATGGCGGGCGTAGGAGGCCAGCTCATCGCTTAGTCGTTCGATGGATTCGTCGTTGGCATTCAGGGTTTCGATTTCATCGAGTAGCTTCTGCTGCATCTCGGCGACCTCGGTCGGCTGGATGCGGTGTTTGCGCGCCAGGGTGTAGATGGCATCAAGGCGCTCTTCCAGGTATTGAAGGCGGGCCGGGTCGGCGTCGAAATTGTCGAGAAAGCGGTTCAGCTCGCCCACGGCTTCTTCAACCTGAATCTGTGCGCTGGTCAGCAGGCTGCTGGCTTCACCCAGGGCGCCGATCGAATTGTTCACGCTCGACAGGCGGTTAAGGCTGGCGGTGAGTGCATTCAATACGTTGCCTGAATCACTTTCGCTGCATTGTTCGACCACTTGCCGGCAAATGCCCAGCAGGGTTTCGGCGTTGGTCAGGTTCTTGTGTTCCTGTTCCAGTTGCTCCAGCTCATTTTCGCCGAGGCCGAGGTTTTCCAGTTCTTCGAGTTGATAGCTGAGCAACTGATGACGGGCGCGCTGTTCGTCGCCGGAGTTGGAGAGGCGTTCCAGTTCCTGGCGGGTCTGGCGCCAGCGTTGGGCGGCCAGTTGCACCTGGCGGGCCAGGTCCGTGGCGCCGGCGTATTCGTCGAGCAGGCGGCGATGAGTATCGGTTTTGAGCAGGGATTGGTGTTCGTGCTGGCTGTGGATGTCGATCAGCAACTCGCCCAGGGCCTTCAGGTCACCGAGGGGGCAGGGAGTGCCGTTGATGTAGCCGCGCGAGCGCCCTTCAGCGGTGATCACTCGACGCAGAATGCACGGGCCATCGTTCTCGAGGTCGCGCTCGGCCAGCCAGGTGCTGGCTTCCGGGATGTCGATCAGGTCGAAGGTGGCCAGGATATCGGCCTTGTCGGCGCCCGGGCGAACCACGCCACTGTCGGCGCGATCGCCCAGGGTCAGGCCCAGGGCGTCGAGCATGATCGACTTGCCGGCACCGGTTTCCCCTGTGATCACGCTCATCCCGCGATCGAGTTCGAGATCGAGATGTTCAACGATGGCGTAGTTGTGTACGGACAGGTGCACCAGCATAAAGGCCGCTCCCAGGCTTTAGGTCTGGTTATTTATACAGTGTTTTGTTTCGGGCTGACAATGCCCCCTCTTAGGTCGATTTGCTTGATTGAAGGGAATCCTTAGCGCGATGCGGAATGACAATGCAGCTGTTTTTTGTAGGGTTAATCATCAAATAGCCCTTGAAGCTGAATTTTGCGGCCCCATATACCGGGGCAGAAGCGCGAGTTGAGCTCGCGGACGATATTGGAAGGAGAAATCTATGGCTGACGAACAGACAGTGGATACGCAAAATCTAGACGCCAACCAGGGCCCCGAGGCTTCGGGTGAAGACCTGGCGGCTCGTGTACAAGTGCTCGAAGAGCAATTGGCTGGTGCGCAGGATCAGGCTTTGCGTGTAGCCGCCGATCTGCAGAACGTCCGCCGCCGTGCCGAGCAGGACGTTGAAAAGGCTCACAAATTCGCCTTGGAGAAGTTCGCTGGCGACCTGCTGCCGATCATTGACAGCCTGGAACGCGGTCTGGAGCTATCCAACCCTGACGACGAAAACATTCGTCCGATGCGCGAAGGGATCGAGCTGACCCTGAAAATGTTCCAGGACACCCTGAAACGCTATCACCTGGAAGCGATCGATCCTGAAGGCGAACCCTTCAATGCCTCGCATCATCAGGCAATGGCCATGCAGGAAAGCGCCGACGTCGAGCCAAACAGCGTGCTCAAGGTGTTTCAGAAGGGCTACCAGCTTCACGGTCGCCTGCTGCGCCCGGCCATGGTCGTGGTCAGCAAGGCACCTGCACCGGTTTCGCCTTCGATTGACGAGCAGGCTTGAAATTAGCCGCAAGGCCCCCATTTAGAAGTCAAGCGTTTAAGTGCTACCGCAGTCAGCCACCACTACTGCGGCATCCAAATCCAAAGTTTCGGGAGAGTGAACATGGGCAAAATTATCGGTATCGACCTGGGGACTACCAACTCCTGCGTCTCCGTGCTGGAAAACGGCAAAGCCAAAGTTATTGAAAACGCTGAAGGCGCGCGTACCACGCCGTCGATCATCGCTTACGCCAACGATGGCGAAATTCTGGTTGGCCAGTCGGCCAAGCGTCAGGCAGTGACCAATCCGCATAACACCCTTTACGCGGTGAAGCGTCTGATCGGTCGTCGTTTCGACGAAGAAGTCGTACAGAAAGACATCCAGATGGTCCCTTACAAGATCGTCAAGGCTGACAACAACGACGCCTGGGTTGAAGTGAACGGCCAGAAAATGGCACCGCCACAAATTTCGGCTGAAATTCTGAAGAAAATGAAGAAGACCGCCGAAGACTACCTCGGCGAGCCAGTGACCGAAGCGGTGATCACCGTTCCGGCCTACTTCAACGACAGCCAGCGTCAAGCCACCAAAGACGCCGGCCGCATCGCGGGTCTGGACGTAAAACGTATCATCAACGAACCAACCGCAGCCGCACTGGCCTACGGTATGGACAAGGCGAAAGGCGATCACACCGTGATCGTTTACGACTTGGGCGGCGGTACTTTCGACGTTTCCGTAATCGAGATCGCTGAAGTCGATGGCGAGCACCAGTTCGAAGTGTTGGCCACCAACGGTGACACTTTCCTGGGCGGTGAAGACTTTGACATTCGTCTGATCGACTACCTCGTTGACGAGTTCAAGAAAGAAAGCGGCATGAACCTCAAGGGTGACCCGCTGGCCATGCAGCGCCTGAAAGAAGCCGCTGAGAAAGCCAAGATCGAACTGTCCTCGAGCCAGTCGACCGACGTGAACCTGCCGTACATCACTGCAGACGCTACCGGTCCTAAGCACTTGAACGTGAAAATCTCCCGCGCCAAGCTTGAAGCGCTGGTTGAAGACCTGGTTCAGCGCACCATCGAACCTTGCCGCATCGCCATGAAAGACGCCGGTATCGACGTTGGTTCGATCAACGACGTGATCCTGGTCGGCGGTCAGACCCGTATGCCACTGGTTCAGAAGCTGGTGACCGATTTCTTCGGTAAAGAAGCACGTAAAGACGTCAACCCTGACGAAGCTGTTGCCATGGGTGCTGCTATCCAGGGCGCGGTATTGGCTGGTGACGTGAAAGACGTTCTGCTGCTCGACGTCAGCCCGCTGACCCTGGGTATCGAAACCATGGGCGGCGTAATGACCGCGCTGATCGAGAAAAACACCACGATTCCTACCAAGAAATCGCAAGTGTTCTCGACTGCCGACGACAACCAGGGCGCAGTGACCATTCACGTACTGCAAGGTGAGCGTAAGCAAGCCGCACAGAACAAGTCCTTGGGCAAGTTCGACCTGGCCGAGATTCCACCAGCACCACGTGGCGTGCCACAAATCGAAGTGACCTTCGACATCGACGCCAACGGCATCCTGCACGTCGGCGCGAAAGACAAGGCTACCGGCAAGACTCAGTCGATCGTGATCAAGGCCAACTCCGGTCTGTCCGAGGAAGAAATTCAGCAGATGGTTCGCGATGCTGAAGTTAACGCTGAAGAAGACCGCAAGTTCGAAGAGCTGGCCAGTGCCCGTAACCAAGGTGATGCCCTGGTCCACTCGACGCGCAAAATGGTCGCTGATGCTGGCGATAAAGTGAGCGCTGAAGAGAAGACTGCAATCGAAGCCGCTGTAGTTGCCCTGGAAACCGCCATCAAAGGCGACGACAAGGCCGCTATTGAAGCCAAGGTTGAAGAGCTGTCCAAGGTCTCCGCGCCAGTGGCTCAGAAAATGTACGCTGATCAGGCTCAGCCAGCTGAAGGCGCGGCGCCGCACGACGAAAAAGCTGAAAAGGCTGACGACGTTGTCGATGCAGAGTTCGAAGAAGTCAAAGACCACAAGTAAGTTGTTGGTCGCCCGGTTGACTGCCTTCAGGCGGTGACTGGTAGGATGTCGCCGCGCGGGAGCTTGCTCCCGCGTTGGCGTGTCTGGAGTAAGCGAATTTTTACAGCATGCGACAACGCTCGAATGCTGGCGGTACGGTCGGGGATGCTCCTGCTTTCCGGCTCACAGATACCGCATCGAATCAAAGACCAGGATCGTTGAATTGACGTGAGTTGGGTCCGGGCCTGTATTGGGGCTCAACGAGTTTGGCGAGGCTCAGGAGAGGTTTGCCGAACGTCCTTAAGAGTGCAAAGACTTATGGCAAAGCGTGACTATTACGAAGTATTGGGTGTTGAGCGTGGTTCAAGCGAAGCGGACCTGAAAAAGGCCTACCGTCGCCTGGCGATGAAGCACCACCCGGACCGTAATCCCGATGACAAAGCGTCGGAAGATATGTTCAAGGAGGCCAACGAGGCCTACGAAGTACTGTCCGATTCCAGCAAGCGCGCGGCCTATGACCAATACGGTCATGCCGGTGTCGACCCGAGCATGGGGGGCGGCGGTGCCGGGTTTGGCGGTCAGAACTTCTCCGATATCTTTGGCGATGTCTTCAGTGACTTCTTCGGTGGCGGTCGCGGCGGTTCCCGTGGCGGTGCTCAGCGCGGCAGCGACCTGCGTTACACCCTGGAGCTGAACCTGGAAGAAGCGGTGCGCGGCACGACCGTGAATATCCGCGTTCCGACACTGGTCAACTGCAAGCCGTGCGATGGCTCGGGCGCCAAGAAAGGCTCCTCGCCGATCACTTGCCCGACGTGTGGCGGTATCGGTCAGGTGCGCATGCAGCAGGGGTTCTTCTCGGTGCAGCAGACCTGCCCGCGCTGCCATGGCCAGGGCAAGATCATTTCCGATCCGTGCGATTCCTGCCACGGCGAAGGTCGTGTCGAAGAGTACAAGACCCTGTCGGTGAAAGTGCCGGCCGGTGTCGATACCGGTGACCGTATTCGCTTGTCGGGCGAAGGCGAGGCGGGCGCACAGGGTGGTCCGACCGGCGACCTGTACGTGGTGATCAATGTGCGCGAGCACGCGATCTTCCAGCGGGACGGCAAGCACCTGTTCTGCGAAGTGCCAATCAGCTTCGTCGATGCAGCGCTGGGCGGCGAGCTGGAGATTCCGACCCTCGATGGTCGAGTCAAGCTGAAGATCCCTGAAGGGACTCAGACCGGTAAGCAGTTCCGTGTTCGCGGCAAAGGTGTTGCGCCGGTTCGCGGCGGCGGTGCTGGCGACCTGATGTGTCGCGTGGCGGTCGAAACCCCGGTCAACCTGGGGCGTCGTCAGCGCGAATTGCTGGAAGAGTTCCGCAGCTCCCTGGCGGATGACAACAGCCATTCGCCGAAAACCACTGGTTGGTTCGAAGGCGTGAAGCGCTTCTTCGGCGATTTGTAAGGAGTCGGCATGCGACGTATAGCTGTGATGGGCGCTGCCGGGCGCATGGGCAAAATTCTGGTCGAGGCGGTGCAGCAGCGCGCGCCGCTTACCGGCCTGACGGCAGCCATTGTGCGCCCCGGCAGCACGCTGATTGGCGTGGACGCCGGTGAGCTGGCATCGCTGGGGCGAATCGGTGTCCCGTTGTCCGGTAAGCTGGATGCGGTGGCCGATGAGTTCGATGTGTTGATCGACTTCACGCTCCCGGAAGTGATGCTGAAAAACCTGGAGTTCTGCCGTAAGGCGGGCAAGTCCATGGTGATCGGCACCACGGGGCTGGACGCGG
This sequence comes from Pseudomonas sp. ADAK2 TE3594, assembly GCF_053628675.1. NCBI lineage: Bacteria > Pseudomonadati > Pseudomonadota > Gammaproteobacteria > Pseudomonadales > Pseudomonadaceae > Pseudomonas > Pseudomonas sp. ADAK2 TE3594. The sequence continues at coordinate 78,118 of NZ_JBRJGV010000001.1, forward strand.
CGCAGAAGCAGTTGCTGGCCGAGGCGAGCAAGGATATTGCGATTGTGTTCGCGGCCAATTTCAGTGTTGGTGTAAACCTGTCGCTGAAGCTGCTCGATATGGCAGCTCGTGTGCTGGGCGATGAGGCTGACATCGAAATCATCGAGGCTCATCATCGGCACAAGATCGACGCCCCTTCAGGCACGGCTCTGCGCATGGGTGAAGTGATCGCCAGTGCGCTGGATCGTGATCTGCAGAAGGTCGCGATCTATGGTCGTGAAGGTCACACCGGTGTGCGTGAGCGTGAAACGATCGGCTTCGCGACTGTTCGCGGTGGTGATGTGGTCGGTGATCATACGGTGCTGTTCGCCTGTGAGGGCGAGCGACTGGAGATCACGCACAAGGCATCCAGCCGCATGACCTTCGCCAAGGGCGCGGTACGTGCCGCTTTGTGGCTGGATGGTCGTGAGCCAGGCCTTTACGACATGCAAGACGTGCTCGACCTGCGGTAAGATGTGCCCGAAATCGGGTTCAAACTCAGCGTTTGGGCCCGGTTTTGTTCCGCCAAGCGACGTCCTGTCGCATTCTCCGGCCTTTAGGGCTCATTGGCGGTAGACCAAAAATGCCTTTTTCTGTAAGCTACAGCTTTAGTGTGTCCACTAAAAGCGCGCAGAATAATTCGGTGAAGAAGCGGGGTGACGTGTCCATACGTCACTCCGCTTTTTTACAACCTGCGATCGCCCTTTCAGGCTTTATTTACGGGAGGTCTTCTTGACTAAGCCAGCCATACTCGCCCTTGCTGATGGCAGCATTTTTCGCGGCGAAGCCATTGGAGCCGACGGTCAAACCGTTGGTGAGGTGGTGTTCAACACCGCAATGACCGGCTATCAGGAAATCCTTACCGATCCTTCCTACGCCCAACAGATCGTTACCCTGACGTACCCGCACATCGGCAATACCGGCACCACGCCGGAAGACGCCGAGTCCGACCGCGTCTGGTCCGCTGGCCTGGTCATCCGTGACCTGCCACTGGTTGCGAGCAACTGGCGCAACACGATGTCCCTGTCCGACTACCTGAAAGCCAACAATGTGGTGGCTATCGCCGGTATCGACACCCGCCGCCTCACACGCATCCTGCGTGAGAAAGGCGCTCAGAACGGCTGCATCATGGCCGGTGACAACATTTCCGAAGAAGCCGCCATCGCCGCCGCTCAGGGTTTCCCTGGTCTTAAAGGCATGGACCTGGCGAAAGTCGTCAGCACCAAAGAGAAGTACGAGTGGCGCTCGACTGTCTGGGATCTGAAAACCGACAGCCACGCGACTCTGGAAGCCTCCGAGCTGCCATACCACGTGGTGGCCTACGACTACGGCGTCAAGCTGAACATTCTGCGCATGCTGGTCGAGCGCGGTTGCCGCGTGACCGTGGTGCCTGCACAGACTCCGGCCGCTGAAGCGCTGGCGTTGAAGCCGGACGGCGTGTTCCTGTCCAACGGCCCGGGCGACCCTGAGCCATGCGACTACGCGATCCAGGCGATCAAGGACGTGCTGGAAACCGAGATTCCGGTGTTCGGCATCTGCCTCGGTCACCAACTGCTGGCTCTGGCCTCCGGCGCCAAGACCCTGAAAATGGGTCATGGCCACCACGGTGCCAACCACCCGGTCCAGGATCTGGACAGCGGTGTGGTGATGATCACCAGCCAGAACCACGGTTTTGCGGTAGACGAAGCGACCCTGCCAGGCAACGTTCGGGCGATCCACAAATCGCTGTTCGACGGCACCCTGCAAGGCATCGAGCGTACCGACAAGAGCGCCTTCAGCTTCCAGGGTCACCCTGAAGCCAGCCCTGGCCCGAACGACGTAGCGCCACTGTTTGATCGCTTCATCAACGAAATGGCCAAGCGACGCTAATCGCTCGCCCTGATGTAGCGAAGCCTGAGGGCGGTCCCGAAACCGGTGACCCCCTCAAGGCTTCAGAGATTGAACAAGACGGCTTGCCGACTGACCTGCGGATTTGAGTGACAACCCATGCCAAAACGTACAGACATTAAAAGCATCCTGATTCTCGGCGCTGGCCCGATCGTGATCGGCCAGGCCTGCGAATTCGACTACTCCGGCGCCCAGGCCTGTAAAGCCCTGCGCGAGGAGGGTTACCGCGTCATCCTGGTGAACTCCAACCCGGCCACCATCATGACCGACCCGGCCATGGCCGACGCCACCTACATCGAACCGATCAAGTGGCAGACCGTTGCCAAGATCATCGAGAAAGAGCGTCCGGACGCGCTGCTGCCGACCATGGGTGGCCAGACCGCTCTGAACTGCGCACTGGACCTGGAGCGCGAAGGCGTTCTGGAGAAGTTCGGCGTAGAAATGATCGGCGCCAACGCTGACACCATCGACAAGGCCGAAGACCGTTCGCGCTTCGACAAGGCGATGAAATCCATCGGTCTGGACTGCCCGCGTTCGGGTATCGCCCACAGCATGGAAGAGGCCAACGCGGTCCTCGAGCGTCTCGGCTTCCCGTGCATCATTCGTCCGTCCTTCACCATGGGCGGCACCGGTGGCGGTATCGCTTACAACCGTGAAGAGTTCGAAGAAATCTGCGCCCGCGGTCTGGACTTGTCGCCGACCAAAGAGCTGCTGATCGACGAATCGCTGATCGGCTGGAAAGAATACGAGATGGAGGTTGTCCGCGATAAGAAGGACAACTGCATCATCGTCTGCTCCATCGAAAACTTCGACCCGATGGGCGTGCACACCGGTGACTCGATCACTGTTGCGCCAGCACAGACCCTGACTGACAAGGAATACCAGATCCTGCGTAACGCCTCCCTGGCGGTATTGCGCGAGATCGGCGTGGAAACCGGCGGTTCCAACGTCCAGTTCGGTATCTGCCCGGACACTGGCCGCATGGTCGTCATCGAGATGAACCCGCGGGTATCCCGTTCCTCGGCCCTGGCCTCGAAAGCCACCGGTTTCCCGATCGCCAAGGTCGCGGCAAAACTGGCCGTCGGTTACACCCTCGACGAGCTGTCGAACGACATCACCGGTGGCAAGACCCCGGCGTCCTTCGAGCCGTCCATCGACTACGTAGTCACCAAGCTGCCACGCTTTGCCTTCGAGAAATTCCCGAAAGCCGACGCGCGCCTGACCACTCAAATGAAGTCGGTCGGTGAAGTCATGGCCATCGGCCGGACCTTCCAGGAATCCCTGCAGAAAGCCCTGCGCGGTCTGGAAGTGGGCGTTTGCGGCCTGGACGAGAAGCTCGACCTGAGCAACCCGGAAAGCATGAGCATCCTCAAGCGCGAACTGACCGTGCCTGGTGCTGAGCGTATCTGGTACGTCGCTGACGCGTTCCGCGCCGGTCTGTCGGTCGAAGATATTTTCGGCATGAACATGATCGACCCGTGGTTCCTGGTACAGATCGAAGATCTGATCAAGGAAGAAGAGAAGGTCAAGACCCTGGGTCTGGCCAGCATCGACCACGACGTGATGTTTCGCCTCAAGCGCAAAGGTTTCTCCGACATGCGTCTGGCCAAGCTGCTGGGCGTGACCGAGAAGGCTCTGCGTCGCCACCGTCACAAGCTGGAAATCTTCCCGGTCTACAAGCGCGTTGACACCTGCGCGGCCGAGTTCGCCACCGACACCGCTTACCTCTACTCGACGTACGAGGAAGAGTGCGAAGCCGCGCCGTCGGGTCGCGACAAGATCATGATCCTCGGCGGCGGTCCAAACCGTATCGGCCAGGGCATCGAGTTCGACTATTGCTGCGTACACGCGGCACTGGCCCTGCGCGAAGATGGTTACGAGACCATCATGGTCAACTGCAACCCGGAAACCGTTTCCACCGACTACGACACCTCCGATCGTCTGTACTTCGAACCAGTGACCCTGGAAGACGTATTGGAAATCGTCCGTGTCGAGAAGCCGAAAGGCGTGATCGTCCAGTACGGCGGCCAGACTCCGTTGAAACTGGCGCGTGCCCTGGAAGAAGCCGGCGTGCCAATCATCGGCACCAGCCCTGACGCCATCGACCGTGCCGAAGACCGTGAGCGCTTCCAGCAAATGGTTGAGCGTCTGAACCTGCGTCAGCCGCCAAACGCCACCGTGCGCAGCGAAGACGAAGCGATTCGTGCCGCGGCCAAGATCGGTTACCCGCTGGTGGTTCGTCCGTCCTACGTACTGGGCGGCCGCGCGATGGAAATCGTCTACGAAGAAGAAGAACTCAAGCGCTACCTGCGCGATGCGGTGAAAGTGTCCAACGACAGCCCGGTGCTGCTCGATCACTTCCTCAACTGCGCCATCGAAATGGACGTGGATGCGGTCTGCGACGGCACCGACGTGGTGATCGGCGCGATCATGCAGCACATCGAGCAGGCCGGCGTTCACTCCGGTGACTCCGCATGCTCCCTGCCGCCGTACTCGCTGCCTGCTCATATCCAGGACGAGATGCGCGAACAGGTCAAGAAAATGGCCCTGGAATTGGGCGTTGTCGGCCTGATGAACGTTCAGTTGGCGCTGCAAGGCGAAGACATCTACGTCATCGAAGTCAACCCGCGCGCTTCCCGTACCGTGCCGTTCGTGTCCAAGTGCATCGGTGTTTCCCTGGCAATGATCGCGGCTCGCGTGATGGCCGGTAAAACCCTGAAGGAAATCGGCTTCACCAAAGAAATCATTCCGAACTTCTACAGCGTGAAAGAGGCGGTGTTCCCATTCGCCAAGTTCCCTGGTGTGGATCCGATCCTGGGCCCAGAGATGAAGTCCACTGGTGAAGTGATGGGCGTGGGCGACACCTTCGGCGAAGCCTTTGCCAAAGCCCAGATGGGCGCCAGCGAAGTGCTGCCGACTGGTGGTACTGCGTTCATCAGCGTGCGTGATGATGACAAACCACTGGTTGCAGGCGTGGCCCGTGATCTGATCAACTTGGGCTTCGAAGTGGTCGCCACTGCCGGCACTGCCAAGCTGATCGAAGCCGCAGGCCTGAAAGTGCGTCGTGTGAACAAGGTGACCGAGGGTCGTCCGCACGTGGTCGACATGATCAAGAATGACGAAGTCACCCTGATCATCAACACCACTGAAGGTCGCCAGTCGATCGCCGATTCTTACTCCATTCGTCGTAATGCCTTGCAGCACAAGATCTACTGCACCACTACCATTGCTGCTGGCGAAGCTATCTGCGAAGCGCTGAAGTTCGGTCCCGAGAAGACCGTGCGCCGCTTGCAGGATCTACACGCAGGATTGAAGGCATGATCAAATACCCAATGACCGTCCAGGGCGCGAAAGCCCTGGAAGAAGAACACGCTCACCTGACCAAGGTCGTCCGTCCGAAGCTCAGCCAGGACATCGGTACGGCCCGCGAGTTGGGTGACTTGAAGGAAAACGCCGAATACCATGCTGCTCGCGAGCAGCAGGGTATGGTCGAGGCGCGGATTCGTGACATCGAAGGCCGGATTCAGAATCAGGTCATCATCGATGTCACGACCATTCCTCACACCGGTAAAGTGATTTTCGGCACCACCGTTGAAATCGCCAACGTCGAGACTGATGAGCGCGTCACTTACCACATCGTGGGTGAGGATGAGGCTGACTTCAAACTCGGCAAGATTTCGGTGGGCTCGCCACTGGCTCGTGCCTTGATTGCCAAGGAAGAGGGTGATGTGGTCGCCGTGAAAACGCCGGGTGGCGTTATCGAGTATGAGATTGTCGAAGTTCGCCACCTCTGAAAGAAGGCGCCCGCTACGTGCGGGCGCCATGCTTTGGCAGCTGGCCCAAATGTTGTGGGTTGGCGGCCTGTGGCTGTTGCACATCGGTCTGCTGCCGGTGCTGGGGCGAATAGGCCTGGCGCCGCTGCTGATCGACGAAATTGCAGGCATGCTGAATACGCTGATGGTGGGATTTGCCACAGCGTGTTTGATTTTTCAGGCTTTGGTGCTGATTCAGGCCGAGGGCCTTGCCAGTCTATGGCGCGATATTCGTGGGCAACTGCTGCTGATGGCGCTGTATGGGGGGGCGATGTATTTCGCGGTCCACGTCGGCTGGCCGCAGGCGGCGCATTGGCAGCTGTTCAGCTATCTTGTTCTGGGATTTTCCGGGCTGGTGCTGGTGATGCAACCGGTGCCGGGATGGAGTGTGAGGGTGCGCGAAGCACACCCTTGACCCTTGTCATCACTTGAAGCGATGGACGTTCGACAGCTGCTTGTTGACGCTGAAGTTCTTGCGGTAAATCAGTGCCATCTTGCCGATGACTTGAACCAGATCGGCTTTGCCGGCCTTGCAGAGTTCTGCAATGGCTGCCAGGCGCGATTCGCGATCGAGGATGTTGAGCTTGATTTTGATCAGCTCGTGATCCGCCAAAGCGCGTTCAAGTTCGGCTAACACACCTTCAGTCAAACCGTTGTCAGCCACAATCAAAACTGGTTTCAGATGGTGGCCAATGGATTTGTACTGTTTCTTCTGCTCTTGAGTGAGCGGCATAATCTGACCCTTTAGTCTGGATTCTGTAAAATGGCGGCCATTTTACCCGAGGGTTCGTGGATCCGCCCAATTAATCACGACCCTTATCATCGAGGTGCCCAATGGCGCGTTCCAAGACAAGCCTTGGTTGGCTGAAAAGACATGTCAATGATCCCTATGTGAAGCAGGCGCAGAAGGATGGTTACCGCTCGCGTGCGAGTTACAAGCTTCTGGAGGTCCAGGAGAAATACAAGCTGATCCGTCCTGGTATGAGCGTTGTCGACCTGGGTGCGGCGCCCGGCGGCTGGTCGCAGGTCACTAGTCGGCTGATCGGTGGTCAGGGGCGTCTGATCGCCTCGGACATCCTGGAAATGGACGGCATTCCGGACGTGACTTTCATTCAGGGTGACTTCACCCAGGACGAAGTGCTCGCTCAGATCCTTGAAGCCGTGGGTAATTCGCAGGTGGACCTTGTGATTTCCGATATGGCCCCCAATATGAGTGGTACGCCTGAGGTGGACATGCCAAAAGCCATGTTTCTATGTGAGCTGGCTCTTGATCTGGCTGCTCGGATACTCAAGCCGGGTGGTAATTTCGTGATCAAGGTGTTTCAGGGCGAAGGGTTTGATGCTTACGTGAAGGACGCTCGTCAGAAATTCGACAAGGTCCAGATGATCAAGCCGGACTCTTCCCGTGGCAGTTCCCGCGAGCAATACATGCTGGCTTGGGGTTACCGCGGCCGTAGTGAGTAAATCGAGGTTTTTTTGCGGGTCGATAGGTTTTTCGTATTTCGTCCCGTGAGCATTAGCGAATATTGTGTAGAAAGTGTTTCACAAAGGGTTACAGACGGCGCCTGCCAGAGCCGTAGGTAATGTAGTAAGTTAGGCCGGTGAATATCATGCGAAGCACGCGCCATTAGCGGAGCTTGCTTCAGAGGGTAGTTAATTGAACGATATGGCAAAGAATCTGATCCTGTGGTTGATCATCGCGGCTGTCCTGGTGACGGTGATGAACAACTTCTCCAGCCCTAACGAGCCGCAGACCCTCAACTATTCCGACTTCATCCAGCAGGTCAAGGATGGCAAGGTCGAGCGCGTAGCGGTTGATGGCTACGTGATTACCGGCAAGCGCAACGATGGCGACAGCTTCAAGACCATTCGTCCGGCAATCCAGGACAATGGCCTGATCGGCGACCTCGTGGATAACCACGTGGTAGTTGAAGGCAAGCAGCCTGAGCAGCAAAGCATCTGGACTCAACTCCTGGTCGCAAGCTTCCCGATCCTTGTAATCATCGCTGTCTTCATGTTCTTCATGCGGCAGATGCAGGGTGGTGCCGGTGGCAAGGGCGGGCCGATGAGCTTCGGCAAGAGCAAGGCGCGCCTGCTCTCCGAAGATCAGGTGAAAACTACTTTGGCTGACGTTGCCGGTTGCGACGAAGCCAAGGAAGAAGTTGGCGAGCTGGTCGAATTCCTGCGTGATCCGGGCAAGTTCCAGCGTTTGGGCGGTCGCATTCCTCGTGGCGTGCTGATGGTCGGTCCTCCTGGTACTGGTAAAACCTTGATCGCCAAGGCGATTGCCGGCGAAGCCAAAGTGCCGTTCTTCACCATTTCCGGTTCCGATTTCGTCGAAATGTTCGTCGGTGTCGGTGCCAGTCGTGTTCGTGACATGTTCGAGCAGGCGAAGAAGCACGCGCCATGCATCATCTTCATCGATGAAATCGACGCCGTCGGTCGCCACCGTGGTGCCGGCATGGGCGGCGGTCACGACGAGCGCGAACAGACTCTCAACCAGTTGCTGGTAGAGATGGACGGCTTCGAAATGAATGACGGCATCATCGTCATTGCAGCAACCAACCGTCCCGACGTGCTGGACCCTGCATTGCTGCGTCCGGGTCGTTTCGACCGTCAGGTCGTGGTCGGTCTGCCGGATATCCGTGGTCGCGAGCAGATTCTCAAAGTCCACATGCGCAAAGTGCCAATGGGTGACGACGTGGCTCCGGCCGTGATCGCGCGTGGTACTCCTGGTTTCTCCGGTGCCGACCTGGCCAACCTGGTAAACGAGGCGTCGTTGTTCGCAGCCCGTGCCGGCAAGCGCATCGTCGAGATGAAAGAGTTCGAACTGGCCAAAGACAAGATCATGATGGGTGCCGAGCGCAAATCCATGGTCATGTCCGAGAAAGAGAAGCAGAATACTGCTTATCACGAAGCTGGCCACGCTATCGTCGGTCGCGTCGTCCCTGAGCATGATCCGGTCTACAAAGTGTCGATCATCCCGCGCGGTCGCGCGCTCGGTGTGACCATGTTCCTGCCGGAAGAAGATCGCTACAGCCTGTCCAAGCGTGCACTGATCAGTCAGATCTGCTCGCTGTATGGCGGTCGTATCGCTGAAGAAATGACCTTGGGCTTCGATGGCGTCACTACCGGTGCATCCAACGACATCATGCGTGCCAGCCAGATCGCACGGAACATGGTGACCAAGTGGGGCTTGTCGGAAAAACTCGGCCCGTTGATGTACGCCGAAGAAGAGGGCGAAGTGTTCCTCGGTCGTGGCGGCGGTGGTCAACATGCAAGTTTCTCCGGCGAGACAGCCAAGCTGATCGACTCCGAAGTACGCAGCATCATTGACCAGTGTTACGGCACGGCCAAACAGATCCTTACGGATAACCGTGACAAGCTTGACGCCATGGCGGACGCCTTGATGAAGTACGAGACGATCGATGCCGATCAGATCGATGACATCATGGCGGGTCGTGCACCTCGCGAGCCTCGCGACTGGTCTGGCGGTAGTGATACGTCCGGCACGCCTCCGGCGGTGCAGGATGGGCGTCCGGAAACGCCAATCGGTGGCCCGGCTGCTGACGTATAAGGTTTGAAATGACTTCTGTTCAGTCCTCGACCCGGTTGCCTTGCGGCAACCGGGTTCTTGATTTGGCCCAGACGCACGTCATGGGCATTCTCAATGTCACTCCCGACTCCTTCTCCGATGGTGGCCAATACAGCCAGCTGGATGTGGCCCTGCGTCACGCCGAGGCGATGGTGGCAGCTGGTGCGACGCTGATCGACGTTGGTGGTGAATCGACCCGGCCCGGTGCCAGGGCGGTTTCACCGCTTGAAGAGCTTGAGCGTGTAGCGCCTATCGTCGAGCGTATTCATCGTGAACTCGATGTGATTATCTCGGTCGATACTTCCACGCCGGCGGTCATGCGTGAAACCGCAAGGCTTGGGGCGGGTTTGATCAATGATGTGCGTTCGTTGCGCCGGGACGGTGCCCTGGATGCCGCGGCGGCCACCGGTTTGCCGGTGTGTCTGATGCATATGCTCGGTGAGCCGGGCGACATGCAGGACAATCCGCAGTATCAGGATGTGACGAAAGAGGTCGGCGAGTTTCTCGCCGAACGCATGGTTCAGTGTGCGTCGGTGGGCATCCCTGCTGAGCGGATCATCCTCGATCCGGGCTTCGGCTTCGCGAAAACCTTGCAGCACAACCTGAGCTTGTTTAAGCATATGGAAGCCTTGCATGCCTTGGGGCGGCCCCTGTTGGTCGGGGTTTCGCGAAAGAGCATGATCGGGCAAGCCTTGAATCGGCCGGTGGGAGAGCGTCTGCATGGCGGTTTGGCGCTCGCGGCACTGGCTTCATTCAAGGGGGCGCGTATATTGCGCGTCCATGATGTGGCTGAAACGGTCGACGTAGTGCGAATGATTGCCGCAGTAGAATCAGCCGAATAAGAATGATGGAGTACTTATGAGCAAAAAATACTTTGGCACCGACGGCATTCGTGGTCGGGTCGGTGAATACCCGATTACTCCTGATTTCATGCTCAAGCTTGGCTGGGCGGCAGGCATGGCATTTCGCCGCATGGGTGCTTGCAAGGTGCTCGTGGGCAAGGACACCCGGATCTCCGGTTACATGTTCGAGTCGGCGCTTGAAGCCGGGCTGACCTCGGCAGGTGCTGATGTGATGCTCCTGGGGCCGATGCCGACGCCAGCCATCGCCTATCTGACACGTACCTTTCATGCCGAAGCCGGCATCGTGATCAGCGCTTCGCACAACCCTCATGACGACAACGGCATTAAATTTTTCTCCGGGAAGGGCACCAAGCTTCCGGATGAAGTCGAGCTGATGATCGAAGAGCTGCTCGACACCCCGATGACCGTGGTTGAGTCGAGCAAAATTGGCAAGGTATCGCGAATCAACGATGCCTCGGGCCGTTATATCGAATTCTGCAAGAGCAGCGTCCCGACCGGTACCAGTTTTGCCGGGCTGAAAATCGTGATCGACTGTGCTCATGGTGCGACCTATAAAGTGGCGCCTAGTGTGTTCCGTGAGCTGGGAGCCGATGTCGTTGTGCTTTCTGCTCATCCTAATGGCCTGAACATCAATGAAAATTGCGGTTCGACCCATATGGAACCACTGCAAGCTGCCGTATTGGCCGAGCACGCCGATTTGGGTATTGCCTTTGACGGTGATGGTGACCGGGTCCAGATGGTCGATCACACTGGCGCTGTCGTCGACGGCGACGAGTTGTTGTTCATCATCGCTCGCGATCTGCAAGAGCGCGGCAAGTTGCAGGGCGGTGTGGTCGGTACGCTGATGAGTAACCTGGGGCTGGAACTGGCCCTGGCTGATCTGGCGATTCCTTTTGTGCGCGCCAACGTTGGCGACCGTTACGTGATCTCCGAGTTGCTGGAGCGCGATTGGCAGGTGGGTGGGGAAAATTCGGGGCACATTGTGTGCTTCAGTCACACCACCACCGGTGATGCAATTATTGCCGCGTTGCAGGTGTTGATGGCGCTGAAGAGGCGCGCAGAAGGTCTGGCTCAGTCCCGCCAGGCGCTGCGCAAGTGTCCTCAAGTGCTGATCAATGTCCGGTTTGGCGGTGGTGCGAGTCCGCTCGAGCATCCGAAAGTCAAGGAGGCCAGTGATCGTGTCACCCAGGCGATGGCTGGTCGTGGGCGCGTGCTGTTACGCAAGTCCGGGACAGAGCCGCTGGTGCGGGTCATGGTCGAGGGCGAGGACGAAGCGCAGGTTCGCGGTTACGCCGAAGAGCTGGCAAAACTGGTAACTGAAGTTTCTGTCTGATTTCGGCTTGCCAGCCATGATTGTGTTGGGTAACATCTGCGCCCACTTTGACCGACGAGGTACAGCATGCGTCGCCCTATGGTAGCTGGTAACTGGAAGATGCACGGTACCCGCGCCAGCGTCGCTGAGCTGATCAATGGCCTTAGTCATCTGGCCTTGCCAAGCGGTGTTGATGTCGCGGTATTCCCGCCTTGCTTGCATATCAATCAAGTGATTGATGGCTTGAAAGGTAAGTCGATTTCGGTCGGCGCGCAGAATTCTGCAGTGGAATCCATGCAAGGTGCATTGACTGGTGAAGTTGCGCCGAGTCAGTTGGTGGATGCAGGTTGTTCCCTGGTGCTTGTCGGGCACTCCGAGCGCCGCCAGATAATGGGCGAGCAGGACGGAATGCTGATTCGCAAGTTCGCAGCGGCGCAGGCATGTGGCTTGATTCCGGTGTTGTGCGTAGGGGAGACCCTTGAAGAGCGCGAAGCTGGAAAAACTCTTGAGGTTGTCGGGCGTCAGCTTGGCAGTATCATTGCGGAGCTGGGTGTAGGTGTCTTTGCAAAGGCAGTAATCGCTTACGAGCCGGTCTGGGCCATTGGCACCGGGCTGACTGCTTCGCCGCAACAGGCGCAGGATGTGCACGCAGCCATTCGCGCTCAGTTGGCGGCAGAGAATTCTGAGGTCGCGCAAGGTGTGCGGCTTCTATACGGCGGCAGCGTGAAGGCGGCCAATGCGGTCGAACTGTTCGGCATGCCGGATATCGATGGGGGGCTCATTGGTGGAGCTTCCCTGAATGCAGATGAGTTCGGTGCGATTTGTCGCGCCGCGGGAAACTGAAAAAATGCTGGAAACAGTCGTAGTCGTTTTTCATCTGCTGGGTGCATTGGGCGTAGTTGCTCTGGTTTTGCTGCAGCAGGGTAAAGGTGCGGATGCTGGCGCGTCTTTCGGAGCAGGTGCTTCAAATACTGTGTTCGGAAGCCAAGGTTCCTCTACCTTTCTTAGTAAGTTTACTGCTATACTTGCCGCCGGTTTCTTCATAACCAGCTTGGGGTTAGGTTACTTTGCTAAAGAGAAGGCTCATGAGCTGACTCAAGTAGGTTTGCCAAACCCGGCAGTGTTGGAAGTTCCAAAGCAACAACCGGCTTCTGATGATGTCCCGGTGCTTCAAGAGCAAAAGTCGGCTACTCCAGCGACTGACGTACCTCCAGCTCAAGAGCAGAAGTAAGAAGGGTTTCAAACGTAGTATTGCCGAGGTGGTGGAATTGGTAGACACGCAACCTTGAGGTGGTTGTGCCCATAGGGTGTAGGGGTTCGAGTCCCCTTCTCGGTACCAATTATCAGGAGAGCCCGCTGTTGCGGGCTTTCTTGTAGGTGGAAGGTTACATTGACCCTGTCAGGGATCGGTCGTATACTTCCGCCCCAGCTTTGTCGCGGGGTGGAGCAGTCTGGTAGCTCGTCGGGCTCATAACCCGAAGGTCGTCGGTTCAAATCCGGCCCCCGCAACCAGTTTAAGGAGCCCCTTTTCAGGGGCTTTTTGTTAGCTGGACACTTTCAACGCCGCTGTTCAACGGCGTTTCAAGGATGGGCGTTTCGCCCATTTTTTTATTTTGCACAGCATGCACATACATGCACGAGGGGGTTCAGGTGTCGAGCAAGCTAGAAGAGTTGCAGGCCTTGCTGGCCCCGGTGGTCGTGGCCCTAGGCTATGAATGCTGGGGTATTGAGTTTTCGGCTCAAGGTCGCCACTCAATGTTGCGCGTTTATATTGATAAAGAGGGCGGCGTGCTGGTGGACGATTGTGCCATCGTCAGCCGTCAGATCAGCGGTGTATTGGATGTTGAAGATCCGATCGCGGTTGAATACACCCTTGAAGTTTCCTCGCCTGGCATGGAACGCCCACTGTTCACTATTGAGCAGTTTGCAAAATTTGCCGGTGAACAAGTGAAGATCAAGCTGCGCTCGCCTTTTGAAGGTCGGCGCAACTTTCAGGGCCTTCTGCGCGGTGTAGAAGAGCAGGACGTCGTGGTGCAGGTTGAAGACCATGAGTTTCTGTTGCCGATCGATATGATCGACAAGGCCAACATTATTCCCAGTTTTGACTGAGACGCGGATCCCGCGGATCCAATGGCTTGCGAAAGGCGAGGCGTACGATGAGCAAAGAAGTACTGCTGGTTGTTGAGTCGGTATCCAATGAAAAGGGCGTACCGGCAAACGTAATTTTTGAAGCGCTGGAGCTGGCCCTGGCCACTGCTACCAAAAAGCGTTTTGAGGACGAAGTCGATCTGCGTGTGGAAATCAATCGCCACACCGGTGCTTACGAGACATTCCGTCGCTGGACGGTCGTCGAAGAAGCAGACCTGGACGATCCGGCCATCGAAACCTGGCCGAGCAAGGTTGCAGAAACGCATCCTGGTGCCAAGGTCGGTGACGTTGTCGAAGAAAAGATCGAATCCATCGAGTTCGGCCGCATTGCTGCACAGACTGCCAAGCAGGTCATCGTGCAGAAAGTTCGCGAAGCCGAGCGTGCTCAAGTCGTTGACGCCTATCGCGAGCGCCTGGGAGAAATCATCTCCGGCACCGTGAAGAAAGTCACCCGCGACAACGTGATCGTCGATCTGGGCAATAACGCTGAAGCGTTGCTGGCCCGTGAAGACATCATTTCTCGCGAAACCTTCCGGGTTGGCGTGCGATTGCGTGCGCTGCTCAAGGAAATCCGCACCGAGAACCGCGGCCCTCAGCTGATCCTGTCGCGTACCGCGCCGGAAATGCTGATCGAGTTGTTCCGCATCGAAGTGCCGGAAATCGCTGAAGGCCTGATCGAAGTAATGGCTGCGTCCCGCGACCCGGGTTCGCGCGCCAAGATCGCGGTCCGCTCCAAGGACAAACGCATTGACCCGCAAGGCGCTTGCATCGGTATGCGCGGTTCGCGCGTCCAGGCAGTGTCGGGCGAATTGGGCGGCGAGCGTGTGGACATCGTCCTGTGGGACGATAACCCGGCGCAGTTCGTGATCAATGCAATGTCGCCGGCTGAAGTGGCGGCAATTATCGTTGACGAAGATGCCCATGCAATGGACATCGCCGTTGGCGCAGACAATCTTGCTCAGGCCATCGGTCGCGGTGGTCAGAACGTGCGTCTGGCTAGCCAGTTGACTGGCTGGACCCTGAACGTGATGACCGAATCGGACATCCAGGCTAAGCAGCAAGCAGAAACCGGCGACATCCTGCGCAACTTCATCGACGAGCTGGAAGTCGACGAAGACCTGGCACAGGTGCTGGTAGATGAAGGCTTTACCAGCCTGGAAGAGATTGCCTACGTACCGTTGGAAGAAATGCTCAACATCGACGGCTTTGACGAAGAAACCGTCAACGAGCTTCGCGCTCGCGCCAAGGATCGTTTGTTGACTAAAGCCATCGCTACTGAGGAAAAGCTGGCAGACGCCCATCCGGCCGAAGACCTGCTCTCGCTTGAGGGTATGGACAAGGATTTGGCGATGGAACTGGCGGTGCGCGGCGTAATTACCCGCGAAGACCTGGCCGAGCAGTCTATTGACGACCTGCTCGACATCGACGGCATTGACGATGATCGTGCCGGCAAGTTGATCATGGCCGCCCGAGCCCATTGGTTCGAGTAATTAGGCGCGGCCTGAGGAGAGAAGTGCATGACGCAAGTCACGGTGAAACAACTGGCCGATGAGGTCAAAACACCGGTAGAGCGCCTGTTGCAGCAGATGCGTGAGGCAGGTCTGCCGCACACCGCCGCCGATGAAGGTGTGAGCGATAGTGAGAAGCAGTCTTTGCTGACTCACTTGAAGAGCAGCCACAAGGCGAAAGTGGAAGAACCGCGCAAGATTACATTGCAGCGCAAAACCACCAGCACCCTGCGTGTTGCTGGTAGCAAGAGCATCAGCGTTGAAGTACGCAAGAAGAAAGTCTTCGTACAACGCAGCCCGGAAGAAATCGAAGCCGAGCGCAAACGCGAACTGGAAGAACGCCGCGCAGTAGAAAATGCTGCACGTCAGAAGGCTGAAGAAGAAGCCAAGCGTCGCGCCGAAGAAGAAGCGCGTCGCCAGCCTGCTGCTGCGCAAACCGCTACTAACGACGCCGTTGCAGCGCCTGCGGCAGTTGCCGAGCCAGTGCGTGAAAGCGCGCCGGTGGTTGCAGCTGCACCAGCACCTGCGGCCGACACTCGCAAACGCGACGAACAGCGTCGTCCGGACAAACCACGTGCCGACGATAGCAATCGTCGTGGCAGTGGCGATGGCGAGCGCAAAAACGCTCCGCATCGTGCTTCGGTCAAGGAAAAAGCGCCTGCTCCACGTGTTGCGCCACGTACTACCGACGAAGAAAGCGATGGCTTCCGTCGTGGTGGTCGCGGCAAGGCCAAGCTGAAGAAACGCAACGCCCACGGTTTCCAGAGCCCAACCGGCCCTGTTGTGCGCGAAGTGAAGATCGGCGAGACCATCACTGTTGGCGATCTCGCCCAGCAGATGTCGGTCAAGGCTGCTGAAATCATCAAGTTCATGTTCAAACTGGGTACTCCAGCGACCATCAACCAGGTACTGGATCAGGAAACTGCCCAACTGGTTGCCGAAGAGCTGGGCCACAAAGTGACCCTGGTCAGCGACACCGCCCTGGAAGATTCCCTGGCCGAGTCCCTGAAGTTTGAAGGTGAAGCGTTCTCCCGTGCACCGGTTGTGACCGTAATGGGCCACGTTGACCACGGTAAGACCTCGCTGCTCGACTACATCCGTCGTGCCAAGGTAGCTGCTGGCGAAGCCGGCGGTATCACCCAGCACATCGGTGCGTACCACGTTGAAACCGAACGCGGCATGGTCACCTTCCTCGACACTCCTGGTCACGCCGCGTTTACCGCCATGCGTGCTCGTGGTGCCAAGGCGACCGACATCGTGATCCTGGTGGTTGCAGCGGACGACGGCGTGATGCCGCAGACCGTTGAAGCTGTTCAGCACGCCAAGGCTGCTGGTGTTCCGCTGGTTGTTGCAGTGAACAAAATCGACAAGCCGGGCGCCGATCTCGATCGCATCCGCAGCGAACTGTCGGTTCACGGCGTGACTTCGGAAGAGTGGGGCGGCGACACCCCGTTCGTATCGGTTTCGGCGAAAGTCGGTACTGGCGTGGACGAGTTGCTCGAAGCTGTTCTGCTGCAAGCTGAAGTTCTCGAACTGAAAGCGACCCCTTCGGCTCCTGGCCGTGGCGTCGTGGTTGAATCGCGTCTCGACAAAGGTCGTGGCCCGGTTGCAACCGTTCTGGTTCAAGACGGTACCCTGCGCCAAGGCGACATGGTGCTGGTCGGTTCGAACTATGGCCGCGTTCGCGCCATGCTCGACGAGAACGGCAAGCCAATCAAGGAAGCCGGTCCGTCCATCCCTGTCGAGATTCTCGGCCTGGACGGTACCCCGGACGCTGGCGACGAGATGAGCGTGGTTGCCGACGAGAAGAAAGCCCGTGAAGTGGCCCTGTTCCGTCAAGGCAAGTTCCGCGAAGTCAAACTGGCCCGTGCTCACGCCGGCAAGCTTGAAAACATCTTCGAGAACATGGGTCAGGAAGAGAAGAAGACGCTCAACATCGTCCTCAAATCCGACGTCCGTGGTTCGCTGGAAGCGTTGAACGGTGCCTTGAATGGCCTGGGTAACGACGAAGTGCAAGTGCGTGTGGTCGGTGGCGGTGTCGGTGGTATCACCGAATCCGATGCCAATCTGGCACTGGCCTCCAACGCTGTACTGTTCGGCTTCAACGTGCGTGCCGATGCTGGCGCTCGCAAGATCGTCGAGCAGGAAGGTCTGGATATGCGTTACTACAACGTGATCTACGACATCATCGAAGACGTCAAGAAAGCCCTCACCGGTATGCTGGGCAGCGATGTTCGCGAGAACATCCTGGGTACCGCTGAAGTGCGCGACGTGTTCCGTTCGCCGAAGTTTGGCGCGATCGCCGGTTGCATGGTTATCGAAGGTGTTGTTCACCGTAACCGTCCAATCCGTGTACTGCGTGAAGACATCGTTATCTTCGAAGGCGAGCTGGAATCCCTGCGCCGCTTCAAGGATGACGCTTCCGAAGTCCGTGCCGGCATGGAATGCGGTATCGGCGTGAAGAGCTACAACGACGTCAAAGTCGGCGACAAGATCGAAGTCTTCGAGAAGGTGCAGGTTGCTCGCAGCCTCTAACTCGCGCACTTCAAGGGCCACGATGAGCCGCCGCATGCAGATGCGCGGCGCAACGTCCGGACTCTAAACGCAACGCCCGGTCTGGCTTTTGTCAGGCCGGGCGTTTGCCGCTTTCAGACCCCTCGGGTTTCACCGTGGGGCAGTAACAGGTAACAAGACATGGCAAAAGAATACAGCCGTACCCAACGTATCGGCGATCAGATGCAGCGTGAGCTGGCACAGCTGATCCGTCGTGAAGTCAAAGACCCGCGCGTCGGCCTGGTCACCATTACCGCTGTTGAAGTCAGCCGTGACGTCGGTCACGCCAAGATCTTCATCACCGTGATGGGCCAGGACAGCCGCGACGACATCGCGCAAAGCATCAAGGTGCTCAACTCCGCCGCAGGTTTCCTGCGTATGCAGTTGGCTCGCGAAATGAAGTTGCGCAGCGTTCCGCAGTTGCACTTCCATTACGACGAAAGCGTCGTGCGTGGCGCGCATCTGTCGGCCCTGATCGAGCGTGCGGTGGCTGAAGACAATCAGCACCCGGTAGCGGCTGAACCCGAAGACGCCAAGGAGTAATCGGTGGCTCAGGTCAAACGTATCCGTCGTAACGTCAGCGGCATCATCCTGCTCGACAAGCCGCTGGGGTTCACCTCCAACGCGGCGTTGCAGAAGGTCCGCTGGTTGCTCAATGCCGAGAAGGCCGGGCACACCGGCAGTCTTGATCCGCTGGCCACCGGCGTGCTGCCGTTGTGCTTCGGCGAGGCCACCAAGTTCTCGCAATACCTGCTCGATTCCGACAAGGGTTACGAAACCCTGGCGCAACTGGGCAAGACCACCACCACGGCCGATGCCGAAGGTGAGGTTTTGCAGGAACGCCCGGTGACCGTTGGTCGCGCCGATATCGAAGCTGTGCTGCCGAAATTTCGTGGGCAAATCAGTCAGATACCGCCGATGTACTCGGCGCTCAAGCGTGATGGGCAGCCGCTGTACAAGCTGGCCCGTGCAGGCGAAGTAGTGGAGCGCGAACCGCGTTCTGTTACTATTGCGCGCTTGGAATTACTGGCCTTTGAGGGTGATACTGCGCGGCTTGCGGTGGATTGCAGCAAAGGCACCTATATCCGCACCCTGGTGGAGGATATCGGTGAGCAACTCGGTTGTGGCGCTTACGTGGCTGAATTGCGACGTACCCAGGCCGGGCCTTTCACGCTTGCGCAGACCGTCACTCTGGAAGAGCTTGAAGCGGTACATGCCGAAGGCGGCAACGAAGCGGTCGACCGCTTCCTGATGCCATCGGACAGCGGCCTGCTGGACTGGCCACTGTTGCATTTCTCGGAGCATAGCGCGTTCTACTGGCTTAACGGCCAACCGGTACGCGCCCCGGATGCACCGAAATTCGGCATGGTACGGGTACAGGATCACAACGGTCGCTTCATCGGTATCGGTGAAGTGAGCGAAGACGGGCGCATCGCGCCGCGTCGACTGATTCGGTCAGAATGACCGAAACCGGCCTGTGTAACAGCAGGCCGGCGAGTGTGGCTGTTAACAGGCACGGTCACTACTCATTTATAGATACAGGGATTTGTCCCTGGCCTGTTGAAGCTGTTTCTTTGAAACAGTTTCCTGATAAAAGGATTGCCTCATGGCTCTCGACGTTCAAGAAAAAGCTCAAATCGTAGCTGACTACCAGCAAGCTGTTGGTGACACTGGTTCGCCAGAAGTGCAAGTTGCACTGCTGACCCACAACATCAACAAGCTGCAAGGTCACTTCAAGGCCAACGGTAAAGATCACCACTCCCGTCGTGGTCTGATCCGCATGGTAAACCAGCGCCGTAAGCTGCTGGACTACCTGAAAGGCAAGGATCTGGGCCGTTACCAGGCTCTGATCGGTCGCCTGGGTCTGCGTCGCTAATAAGCGATTGCGCTAGAGGTTGGTTGTCTGTCGTGCGTCAGTGGGTTTCCCGCTGGCGCATGGCAGGCTCCCAGCCTCAAGTTTTATCTGGATAGTCGTTTTACCCTGGACAGGCGTTGGGCCGATTCCCGACATTGCCCAAGAATTTCGCAAGAAGACAAGTTCCCCAAGAGCCACAAAAGAAGGTAGGACACCGTGAACCCGGTAATCAAAAAATTCCAGTTCGGTCAGTCGACCGTTACCCTCGAGACTGGCCGTATCGCCCGTCAGGCCTCCGGCGCAGTATTGGTCACCGTTGACGACGACGTCAGCGTATTGGTGACCGTTGTCGGTGCCAAACAAGCCGATCCAGGCAAGGGCTTCTTCCCTCTGTCCGTTCACTACCAGGAAAAGACTTACGCTGCCGGTAAGATCCCTGGCGGTTTCTTCAAGCGTGAAGGCCGTCCTTCCGAGAAAGAAACCCTGACTTCCCGACTGATCGACCGTCCGATCCGTCCGCTGTTCCCAGAAGGCTTCATGAACGAAGTGCAGGTTGTCTGCACCGTCGTTTCCACCAGCAAAAAGACCGATCCGGACATCGCTGCGATGATCGGTACCTCGGCTGCCCTGGCCATCTCCGGCATTCCTTTCGATGGCCCGATCGGCGCTGCCCGCGTTGCGTTCCATGAAAGCACCGGTTACCTGCTGAACCCGACTTACGAACAACTGAAAGCTTCGAGCCTGGACATGGTCGTTGCCGGTACTTCGGAAGCCGTGTTGATGGTTGAATCGGAAGCCAAAGAGCTGACCGAAGACCAGATGCTGGGCGCTGTACTGTTTGCTCACGACGAGTTCCAGGTGGTGATCAACGCCGTCAAGGAACTGGCCGCTGAAGCTGCCAAGCCAACCTGGACCTGGGCTCCTCAGCCAGAAGCCACCGCACTGCTGGGCGCTATCCGTGCCGAGTTCGGCGAGGCGATCTCCCAGGCTTACACCATCACCGTCAAAGCCGACCGTTATGCACGTCTGGGCGAGCTGAAAGACCAGGTTGTTGCCAACCTGTCCGGTGAAGAAGGTCAGCCGACTTCCGCTGAAGTCAAAGCGGCTTTCGGTGAAATCGAATACCGCACCGTTCGCGAAAACATCGTTAACGGCAAGCCACGTATCGACGGTCGCGACACCAAGACCGTACGTCCGCTGAACATCGAAGTCGGCGTTCTGCCGAAGACCCACGGTTCGGCACTGTTCACCCGTGGCGAAACCCAGGCCCTGGTCGTCGCGACTCTGGGTACTGCCCGTGACGCACAACTGCTGGACACCCTGGAAGGCGAGAAGAAAGACCCGTTCATGCTGCACTACAACTTCCCTCCGTTCTCGGTAGGTGAGTGTGGTCGCATGGGTGGCGCTGGTCGTCGCGAAATCGGTCACGGCCGTCTGGCCCGTCGTTCGGTTCAGGCGATGCTGCCTGCTGCCGACGTGTTCCCGTACACCATTCGTGTGGTGTCGGAAATCACCGAGTCCAACGGTTCGAGCTCCATGGCTTCGGTCTGCGGCGCTTCCCTGGCTCTGATGGATGCCGGCGTTCCGATGAAGGCACCGGTTGCCGGTATCGCCATGGGTCTGGTTAAAGAAGGCGAGAAATTCGCTGTCCTGACCGACATCCTGGGCGACGAAGATCACCTCGGCGACATGGACTTCAAAGTAGCGGGTACCGCCAAAGGTGTTACCGCGCTGCAGATGGACATCAAGATCAAGGGCATCACCGAAGAAATCATGGAAATCGCTCTGGGCCAAGCCCTGGAAGCGCGCCTGAATATCCTCGGTCAGATGAACCAGATCATTGGCCAGTCGCGTACCGAGCTGTCGGAAAACGCTCCGACCATGATCGCGATGAAAATCGACACCGACAAAATCCGTGATGTCATCGGTAAAGGCGGCGCGACCATTCGTGCGATCTGTGAAGAAACCAAGGCTTCGATCGACATCGAAGACGACGGTTCGATCAAGATCTTCGGCGAAACCAAGGAAGCTGCAGAAGCTGCGCGTCAGCGCGTTCTGGGCATCACCGCAGAAGCCGAGATCGGCAAGATCTACGTCGGTAAGGTTGAGCGCATCGTCGATTTCGGTGCATTCGTCAACATCCTGCCGGGCAAGGACGGTTTGGTTCACATCTCGATGCTGAGCGATGCTCGCGTTGAGAAAGTGACCGACATCCTGAAAGAAGGCCAGGAAGTGGAAGTACTGGTACTGGACGTGGACAACCGCGGCCGTATCAAGCTGTCCATCAAAGACGTAGCAGCAGCCAAGGCTTCGGGCGTTTAATCGCTCCCACGCCTGACCGCTTCAACGTTATAAAAAATGCCCCGCCGTGAAAACGGCGGGGCATTTTTTTGTGTGCAGAAAGATCAAAAGTTCGCAGCCTGCGGCAGCTCCTACACGAGATTGTGTTCAACCACGATATGGCGGCGTACGTCGAATCTGTAGGAGCTGCCGCAGGCTGCGATCTTTTGATTTTACGGTGCGCCAAGTTGCCGGACCTCGAAGCCAGTGCTAGGTTTAGCCCACCGCCCGTGTAGCTCAGCCGGTAGAGCAGCGCACTCGTAACGCGAAGGTCGCAGGTTCGATTCCTGTCTCGGGCACCACTTCTCGCTTATTTCACCTTTCTGCTCAGATCCTCAACGGTGCGCTTGAGCTGATCCATCGCGCGATCCTGATCGCTGATCTCCCGCTTGAGACTGGAGATTTCGCTGTTACTTGAGCTTGAGCTTGAGCCGCTGTTGCGCTTTAGCTCTTCCACTTGCTTGCCAAGGTTGTTCAGATCGCGCTCCTGCTCATTGACCGTGCGCTTGAGATCGTCAATCTCCTTGCTGCTGGAGTTTGAGCTGGAACCGCTGTTGCGTTTGAGTTCTTCGATCTGACGGGTTTGTTCGCTGATGGTGCGTTTCTGGCTTTCCAGTTCGGTGGCATTGGCCTTCACGGTTTTTTGCAGGCTTTCCAGATCATCGATGCTGACGCTGGTTCTGACGAGTGTGTCCTTGCCGAATGAATTGTGGAGGGCGCAGATTTTGTCGGAGTACAACGCAGGGTCAGAGGTGACTTCGACAGCCGCTTGAGCGGCACTGGCCAATGTCAGGCTGCCGAGCAGCAGGGTAGCGGTCGCAAACCGGGTAGACAAAAGCTTCGAAAAACTGCGCATCACTGGGTTCCTTGTGACGTGCCGATATGGCACATCGCTATGACTTTGGATTTCGACTTATGTTCCCAAGGCCTCTCGCACCTTATGCGCGTGGCTTTTTATGGGATAGATGTAAAGACCCGTGTAAATCATCGACAAAACGTCCTATATTCGTTGTCTGCATGAGCATCGCCCAGCAGTTTTCAGATGATCCCGAATGGTTCTGAAGGCCAGACAAACCGGGCTTCAAACGGTTTTTTGCGTCAGAGAGATCCTTGATGATCCAGATCCATCTTCCATTCCCCAGATCAGCGAGAACGCCATGACCGTTAAAGAATTGACCCAAGAAGCCAGACACGAAGAAGCCCTGAAAAAGTACGCGCTAGACGCGCACGAGTTGATGGAAGAGATCAAGGACTTGCCCGCCGACGATCAGAAAGACCAGATTCAGTGGGCGTTCGAGGATGAGGCAGAAGCTCAGGGCTTGCAGCCGTGGGAGCTGACGCTCAAGTACACCTCAAGCCCGGAAGAGTACGAGGCCGCGCGCCTGGCGCTGCACAAGGAGGCGGCCGAGGTATTGGGCGTCGAGTGGGAAGAGTACTGCGAGATGAACAATCTGGTGGTCTAAAAAAAATGCCAGCCTTCATCAGGCTGGCATTTTTTATATCAAAGGCGTGATCAGAGACTCAGTCGCATCGACAGGTCCACAGCCTTCACATCCTTGGTCATCGCACCAATCGAAATATAATCCACCCCGGTTTCTGCAATTGGCAGCAACGTGCTTTCGTTGATACCGCCGCTAGCCTCCAGTTTTGCCTTGCCGGCGTTCAGGCGCACAGCTTCGCGCATGTCATCCAGGCTCAGTTCATCGAGCATGATGATGTCGGCACCCGCTGCCAGTGCTTCCTTCAGCTCCGCCAGGTTTTCCACTTCGATCTCCACCGGTTTGCCCGGGGCGATCTTGTGCGCGGCTGCGATAGCCTCAGGAATGCCACCGCAGGCGGCGATATGGTTTTCCTTGATCAGGAAGGCGTCATACAGGCCGATGCGGTGGTTATGGCAACCGCCGCAGGTCACGGCGTATTTCTGGGCCAGGCGCAGCCCCGGCAGGGTTTTGCGTGTATCCAGCAACTTCACCTGGGTCTCGGCGACGAAATCGGCCAGGTACTGCGCGCGAGTGGCCACGCCGGACAGCAATTGCAGGAAATTAAGAGCACTGCGTTCACCCGTCAGCAGCGAGCGCGCCGGGCCTTCGAGATGGAAAAGCACCTGATTGGGTTTCACCCGTTCGCCGTCGGCTACCTGCCAATGCACTGCAACCCGCGGATCCAGCTGCCGAAACACAGCATCGACCCAAGCCGTGCCGCTGATGACGGCGGCGTCACGAGTGATGATGGTGGCTTTGGCCAGGCGTTCGGCCGGGATCAGTTGCGCGGTGATGTCGCCGCTGCCGATGTCCTCGAGCAACGCACGGCGCACGTTGGCTTCGATTTCGGCGGTCAAATCGGCGAGACGTAGATTCGGCATAACGGGCTCCACAAACAAAGTGGCCCGATTATAGGGCCATGGTGCGAGGCAACCCAAGGCGTCAACGTCCATTCCATCGTTCGCCAACCTGCATTTGGTCGATTCGCCCGAGCAATCGGTGTTAAGCAAGGGGCTCTCATATACGTCTATTTCTTGGGGACGGGCAGAGTCTGCTGGCACAAGGAGAGTCTTTTGCAGATAATTCGCCTTTCATTTGACGTCATAGCTTTGACGTAACTTTGGATTCCTTATTATTGAATGACAACGGGTGATGACTGTCCCCGTTGAGCGTTGGCTGTATGGCCTGCGTACTCGATCTTTCTTACCGAACCGAACCGAAGAATCACCGTTTCAGGAGGCTTGGATGCACAACGACGGGAATGTAGTGCCTTTGCACAAGGCCGCTACCGACCAGGCGACTCACTCGCCGCTCGCCCGCCTGCCCGTGATTCTGCTTCAGGTTCGCGACAAGGCCGCTCAACAGCTCAAGCAAGGTTTGCAGGAGCTGTTCGATAACGCCGACGACACCCTGTTCGAAATGGCCGACCGGGCCCGAAACAATGTCGAGCAAAACATCTTCTTCGAGGCCATGCGCGATTTGCGCCTCAAGCGCAAAAGCATCGAGCGCGGTTTTCTCGAGCAATTCTTCGAGGCCTTCGTCAGCCTCGCGCAGTACGACATTTCTCAAACTGCCTTGCCCCGGGCATTGGTTTTCGATGCCTCGGCGTCGTTACCCAGCGACGACATGGAGCGCAACGTGGCGGTGGAGGCCATGGTCGGCAAAGTGCTGAACCGCGACGGTTTCGCCCTCGACCAGCTCACCGCCCGACTCAGCACACTGCTGAGCAAGACGCTGGTCGAACAGCACAACCCACTGGGGCCGACGCTGCTCTGTGAGTATTTCTTGCAGGCTGGACGCAATCTGGGCATGGAGATCAAGGTCAAGCTGATCATCCTCAAGCTGTTCGAACGCTATGTGCTCAGCAATGCTGATCAGCTCTACGCCGAAGCCAATCAACTGCTGATCGCCACCGGTGTGCTGCCGGACCTCAAGCCAGCCCCGGCGCGGCGTGCCACCGATCGGGCGGCTGCGAGCGTTCGTGCTGACCCCGCCGAAACAGGCATGCGCACTGGTAATACGCAGATTGACGATGGCGTGCAGGAAGTCTTCGCCGCATTGCAGGAGTTGCTGTTCCATGTGCGTGGCAGCGTTGCGCCGACCCTGGAAGTCAGTGCCCAGACCCAGCCTATTTCAACCCGCGACCTGCTGCGTCTGCTCTCGCACTTACAGCAATACGTGCCGGCGCTGGCGGCTCAGGATGACTTCGATCTGCGTAATCAGCTCGAACAACTGCTGACCCGCGTCAGCGTCAAAAGCGGCAAGTCGCGCGTGGTGGGGGTGGCCGACGAAGACGTGATCAACCTGATCGCCAT
The DNA here is from genome assembly GCF_053628675.1 of Pseudomonas sp. ADAK2 TE3594. Taxonomy (NCBI): domain Bacteria; kingdom Pseudomonadati; phylum Pseudomonadota; class Gammaproteobacteria; order Pseudomonadales; family Pseudomonadaceae; genus Pseudomonas; species Pseudomonas sp. ADAK2 TE3594. The sequence goes on from NZ_JBRJGV010000001.1 coordinate 103,805, forward strand.
GCTCTTCGAATGCATCCTCGATGACCGTAACCTGCCGGACTCCCTCAAGGCGCTGATCGGCCGTTTGCAGATTCCGATGCTGAAAGTCGCGGTGCTCGACAAGAGCTTTTTCAGTCGCAGCAGCCATCCGGCCCGGCGTTTACTCAACGAAATCGCCGCTGCGGCCATGGGTTGGGGCGAGTGCGATGACCATGCGCGCGACAGCCTGTACCTGCGCATCGAGCAAGTGGTGCAGCGCTTGTTGAACGACTTTGTCGATGACCCGGCGATCTTTTCCGAATTGCTGGCGGATTTTCTCGCCTTCACCAGTGACGAACGCCGTCGCAGCGAATTACTCGAGCAACGCACCCGTGACGCCGAAGAAGGCCGTGCCAGGACCGATCTGGCGCGTCAGCGCGTCGAGCAGGCGCTGAACCAGGCGTTGGTGGGCAAGGTGCTGCCGCACAGCGTGGTGGCGTTTGTTCAGGAGGCCTGGAGCAAAGTGTTGTTGCTGACCTGCCTCAAGCACGGTGATCAATCCGCCGAATGGCACGCCGATGTGCAGACCATGGCGCAATTGATCTGGAGCGTGCAGCGCCATGACGAAGCCGACGCGAGCCTGCGCTTGTTGGCGCTGGTGCCGGGATTGCTCAAGTCGTTGCGCGATGGGTTGAACAGCTCGGCATTCGACCCGTTCGCCACCAGTGAGTTTTTCAGTGAGCTGGAAGCCTTGCACGTTCAGCTGTTCGAACGCCCGAGCCAGAAAAACACGGTTGTTGACGCACTGATGATGGTCGAAGTGCAGCAGCAAATCGTGCTTCGCACCGCTGACGAAGGCCCCGTCGAAACGGCATCGATGCGTTTGCCGGAGGGCGATGTTGCTCTCCTTCAGGTCGATCAGTTGCACCCGGGCTGCTGGGTCGAGTTTCAGGAAGACGAGGAAAACACCCTGCGCTGCAAGCTGGCGGCGATCATTGAAACCACCGGCAAGTACATCTTCGTCAACCGTACCGGAATGAAAGTGCTGGAGCACAGCCGTACCGGTCTGGCCCTGGAGTTCCGGCGTGGCGCGGTGCGAACGCTGGACGATACCTTGCTGTTCGATCGGGCGCTGGAGTCGGTGCTGGGCAACCTGCGGCGTCTCAATCACGGCAAGTGATCGCGCACCGAGGGTCTATCGCGGCATACTGGGCACCAACACAGTCGTCGTTGAAGGAGCCTGTATGCAGTTGGACCCCGCGAGCGGTTGGTGTCAGGGCGTGCGCATATGCCCCTCGCCCAACTTCAATGCGCGCCCCGAGGGCGAAATTTCCCTGCTGGTGATCCACAACATCAGTCTGCCGCCAGCGCAGTTTCTGACCGGCAAGGTGCAGGAATTTTTCCAGAATCGTCTGGATGTCACGGAACATCCCTACTTTGCAGGAATCGCCGACCTGCGGGTGTCTGCGCACTTTCTGATTGAACGTGACGGCACCGTCACTCAGTTTGTCTCTTGTCTTGAGCGCGCCTGGCACGCTGGCGTCTCGTGTTTCGAAGGACGGGAAACCTGTAACGATTTTTCCGTGGGCATCGAACTCGAAGGCACGGATGATCTGCCGTTCACCGACGCCCAATATCAAGCGTTGACGGCCCTGACGCGACAGCTGCAAAGCGCCTTCACGGGCATCACCGCACAACGCATCTGCGGGCATAGCGACATCGCACCCGGGCGCAAGACTGATCCGGGACCGGCGTTTGACTGGGCACGCTATCGCGCGTCTCTGGCAAAAGCTGCTCTGGAAAAAAAGGAGTAACAATGAGTTTTCTGGTGCTGCTGTTGGCGGTGTGGATCGAGAAGTTCTCGGCCCTGCGCTATCGGGTTCAACGTGATGGCGGTTGGGTGCGCGAGCTGCACAAGCTTGAAGCCAACCCACGCATGACAAACCGTCCGTGGCTGATACTGGCGGTACTGGTGTTGTTGCCGGTGGCGCTGCTGTGTTTACTGTTGGTGGTGCTGGAGCCGGTAGCCTACGGTTTGCTGGCGTTACCGGTGCACTTGCTGGTGGTGATTTACAGTCTGGGCCGAGGTGATCTGCTGGCCGGCCTTGGGCCGTTTCGCGATGCCTGGCGCCGGGAAGACCTGCAAGCCGCCGCTCATGTGGCCAAACGCGACCTGAATATTTGTGCCGACAGCGGCGAGCAACTGCTGGAGCGAGTTGAAGGGCATCTGCTGTGGCAGGCCTATCAGAGCTTTTTCGCGGTGATCTTCTGGTACTTCCTGCTGGGCCCGGTTGCCGCGTTGAGCTATCGACTGCTGGCGCTGGCCGAGGAGCACGGGCAGAACCCGGCCGTGGTCGAGCGAGCGGCACAGCTGCGTCATGCATTCGATTGGGTACCGGTGCGCCTGCTGGCGGCGAGTTTTGCGCTGGTCGGCAACTTTGTCGCGGTCGGCCGGGTAATGTTGAACGAGCTGCTGAACTGGAACATCAGCGCAGCTCAACTGATCGAGAAGGTCGGGTTGGTGGCCGGTGAAATCCCGGCGCCGGTGGTCGGGCCGGACGGCATCAACAGCCTGGACCGGATCTGGGAATTGCTGCTGCGCGCGGCAGTGCTTTGGTATGCCGGGTTTGCGTTGTGGACGGTTTTGTCCTAAGCCACAACGTATCTGAAGCTATCTTCAATGTGGCTTGGGGCTTGCCTGTGGTGAAGGGGCTTTCCTGTGGCGAGGGGGCTCATCAGCTCCAACAACGGCACCCCGCCGTTAACCTTAAGTTACAAAACCCTCCGCCGATTTAGGCTATACAGAGATAGCGCCAATAGTGGCTATCTGCTGTCTCTGCGCGCCTGCCATAAAAATAAGAAATCAAAGGGAGACTTCACAGTGAAGAGCTTGCTCTATCCCGCCGTCGCGCTGATGAACCGCCTGAGTTTCGGCATGAAGTTCAGCCTGATCAGCGTGCTATTCCTCGTGCCGATGCTGGTGACCAATTTCTATCTGGTGCGCGATTCCTATCGCGAATTCCAGGGCACCCGGGTCGAGCTGCAGAGCCTCGACCTGCTGGGCAGCGGCCTGAGCCTGCGCCGGGATCTGGAAACCCTGAACAACCTGGTGCAGATCAACGTCACCCTTGGCCAGTCCGGCAAGGCCGGTCATGTCGAGTCGAACATCAGCGCCCTGGAGCAAAGCGTTCTGACCCGTTTACAAGGGCTGGCGGCGATGACCACTGACCCGGAACAAATCACCTTTTTCGATGGCAAGCGCGATGAAATGATCGCCGCGTTCAAGGCCCAGCAAACGGAAACCTCCCTGCAAAGCAAAAGTGCGCTGATCGGCAAGTTGCTCGGCAACGCGCAGATTTTCAGCCAGGTCATTGCCAGTCAGGCCGGCCTCAGCCGCGACAGTCAGAGCGACATGCGTCAGTTGAGCGAGCTCATTACCAACGTCACGCCAGCCGTCACCCAGACGCTCGGCGAAGGCCGGGCGATGGGCTCTTACTCGTTGGGACAGGGCTTTCTCAATTCGTCGTCGAGCACCCGGTTCGATGAATTGCTGGCGCAGATCGAAAAGCTTCAGGCTGAGTACGGTCTGAAATTGCAGGATGCTCTGGGCTCCAGTAAAGCAGCGCACGAAACCCTGGCCGCCCAGGCTGAAAGCAGCAAGGCCTCTCTGAAAAAGGCCAGTGAACTGTTCGAAGAACAGGTGGTGATGGCTGACACCCTCGATGCACCGTGGCAGGCCTTTTACGATCAGGTCACGGGCCTGATCGACCAGACTTACCAACTCAATGAAGCCACCCTGAAGTTTCTCGGTACCCAGTTGCAGCAGCGGCTGGAACAGCATCGCACCCATATGATCTTGCAGGCGGTGGCATTGGCGGTGGTGTTTGTGTTGATTTTTTACCTCTACGGCGGTTTCTACGCTTCGACCCGCACCACCCTCAAGCGTCTTGGCGCGGTGATGGACAAGGTGGCGGCCGGGGACATGACCGTGACCTTCAGCGCCAACAGCCGCGATGAACTGGGCGAGTTGGGTGAGGTATTCACCGGCACCGTGAAGAAGATCCATGACCTGATCGAGCGTGTGGGCCAAACCGTCAGTGAGGTCGAGCGTCAGGCCGGCCAGGTCGAGAACGTGTCTGCCCAGAGCAATCAGGCGGTAGCGGGGCAGCGTACGCAGATCGAACAGGTCGCCACAGCGATGAACCAGATGTCAGCCACGTCTCTGGAGGTGGCGCGCAGTGCCGCGGCGGCCGTCAGCAGCGCCCACAGCGTCAACGACGAGACCATCAGCGGTCGCGGTCTGGTGGAGTCCCAGCAGGGCAGCATTGCTGCACTGGCCAGTGAGATCGATCAGTCGGTGCAGGTGATCAATCAACTGGCCAGCGACAGCCAATCCATCAGTCGTGTGCTGGAAGTGATCAAAAGCATTGCCGAGCAGACCAACTTGCTGGCGCTCAATGCGGCCATCGAAGCCGCGCGTGCCGGTGAGCAGGGTCGCGGTTTTGCGGTGGTGGCGGACGAGGTCCGGACCCTGGCCAAGCGCACCCAGCAATCGACCGAAGAAATCGAGCAGATGATTGCCAAGCTGCACAGCGGTGTCGGGGCGGCGGTCAAGGCGATGGGCACCAGCCACCAAATGGCCAACGGCACGGTCGGGCAGTCGGAAAAGGTCCAGCAGGCGCTGGAAAACATCCTCGGCGCCGTCGGCATGATCGTCGATCAGAACCAGCAGATTGCCGCAGCAGTAGAGCAGCAGACCGCCGTGGCTCACGACATCGATCAGAACATCGTCGAGATCAACCGCGCCGGTGAGCGCACCGCCGATGGCGCGCACCAGACCGAAAATGCCAGCCGCGCGTTGTCGGCGCAGGTGTTGGAACTCAAGCAATTGATCAGCGCGTTTCGGGTTTGATACCACGGAGTTGATTTACTGTGGGAGCGGGCTTGCCCGCGATAGCGTCTTACCATTCAACATCAATGTTGGCTGATAGTCCGTCATCGCGGGCAAGCCCGCTCCCACAGGTATTGGATTACCAGTTGAACAGCTCGCACGCATTGGCAGTGCTGGCGGACGCCAGTCGTTCGGGGCTGACTGCCATGATGGCGGCCAATGCCGTGCAGATCGCTGGCAGATGAGCCGGGCTATTACGTTGGCCGGGAAACATGGCGGGGGCCATGTCCGGTGAGTCGGTTTCCAGTACCACCGATTCAAGGGGTAAACCGGCGAGCACGCGGTGCATGCGCAGGGCCTGCGGCCAGGTCGCGGCGCCGCCGAGGCCGAGTTTGAAACCGAGCTTGATGTATTCGCGAGCCTCTTCCTGGCTGCCGGCGAAGGCGTGAATGATTCCCGCGCGCTTCAAGCGAAACCGTTTGAGCGTGGCTATCACCGCTGCATGGCTGCGTCGCACATGAATCAGCGCTGGCAGATTGAAGTCCGCCGCCAGTTGCAGTTGGGCGTCGAACAGCGTTTGCTGGCGTTCGCGATCCAGGGTTTCGATGAAGTAATCCAGACCGATCTCACCCACCGCGCATAGCTGTCGATGGCCCGCCAGACGCGTCAGCCAATCACCGAGTTCGGTCAAATCCTCAGGGCGATGGTCATCCAGATACACCGGGTGCAAACCGAACGCCGCATACAGATCGGGATCGCTTTGCACCAGATCCCAGACCCGCTGCCAATTGGCCTGATAAACCCCCAGCACCACCATCCGCCGCACACCGAGGGAGCGGCTCTCGGCCAGCAGCGCCTGACGATCCACGTCGAAATCCGGGAAATCCAGATGAGTGTGGGTGTCGATCAGTTCCACGGCTCAGTCCTGATGAATACGCTGCTTGAAGGTCCGCGCGATGGCCTGCACGCCGGGTTGGTAATCGGCCTGTTCAATGGCCGCCAACGCCAGTTGCAAAGCTTTGTCGGCGATCAGCTGATGCTGCTGGGACATGGCGTTGACCGGCAGGGGCAGGAAGTCCAGCAACTGCGTATCACCGAAGGTGCCCAGTCGTAGCGGGCGGGTCTTCAGCGGGAAGTCGTGCAAGGCATCGAACACGCCCTGAAGCAGCACGTAGGAGGTGGTCACCAACGCATCCGGCAAATGCCCCAGACGCTGCAGCAACTCTTCCATCAATTGTTTGCCGCACTCGCGGCTGAACGACTCGCCGTGCTCGATCAGTGCCTCGCCTTTGAAGCCGTTCAGCGCTTCCTTGAAACCTGCAGCCCGCTCCTGGCTGATGCTTAATTCAGGACGGGCACCGATCAGCGCGATCTGCTTGGGCAACGGGTCCAGCAGGCTGCGGGTAAGCTGCAGACTGGCTTCGCGGTCGTCGCTGATCACCGAGCAAAAGTACTCAGGCGCCATCACCCGGTCGATGGCGATAATCGGAATGCCTTTGGCCTGCAACTGCCGATAACTGTCGTCGCCGGCCGGCAGGCAACTGGCGACGATCAGCGCATCGCAGCGGCGGGCGCGGAACAGTTGCAGCAATTGCCGTTCACTGTCTGGCGCATCGTCGGAGCTGGCGATCAGCAACTGATAGCCGCGAGCCCGGGCGCCTTGTTCCAGCAGTTTGGCGATTCGTGCGTAACTGGGGTTTTCCAGGTCCGGCAGAATGAAGCCCAGGGTGCGGGTGTGCCGACTGCGCAGTCCGGCGGCCTGGGGATTGGGTGTGAAGCCATGCTGTTCGACCACCGCACGCACGCGCTCGACGGTAGCGCTGCTGATGCGTTGCTGTTCGGCTTTGCCGTTGATGACATAACTGGCGGTGGTCACGGAGACGCCGGCCAACTGTGCAATATCACTGAGTTTCAACCCGGGTTTTCCTTTTTTGTTCGAGTTTGCCCCGACATTTTTGCCAATCCTACCCGATTCGGGCAGGCGACCATTGTCGCAGCAGATCCGACAATTGGACTTCAAGGATGAGACATTATCGAGTAACGTGCCTAACATTCTAGATTAAACGTTTCAGCAGGCGTATTTTCTACGTTATAGGTCGCTTTGGACGGTTCTGCCGCGAAACCGCCAAAACTGCCCCTGAAAAGGCGCTCCCAAGGGCCTAAGCTGAATCAATCAAAACAATACCTGGCGTCACACGGCGCCAAAAAGGAGAAAGCATGCTCGAGCTCACCATAGAGCAGATATCCATGGGCCAGTCGGCTGTGGATAAAGCCACCGCCCTGCAATTACTCGCTGACCGACTCGTGACCGATGGCCTGGTGGCCGACGGCTACCTCGCGGGCTTGCAGGCCCGGGAAGCCCAGGGCTCGACCTTTCTCGGCCAAGGTATTGCCATCCCCCATGGCACCCCGCAAACCCGCGATCTGGTGTTTTCCACCGGCGTGCGGCTGATGCAGTTTCCTGACGGCGTGGACTGGGGCGACGGCCAGATCGTTTATCTGGCCATCGGTATCGCCGCCAAATCTGATGAACACCTGCGCCTGCTGCAACTGCTGACCCGCGCCCTCGGTGAAACCGATCTGGGCCAGGCCCTGCGTCGCGCCAGCAGCGCCGAAGCCTTGCTGAAACTGCTGCAAGGCGCGCCGCAAGAATTGGCGCTGGACGCACAGATGATCGGCCTCGGTGTTTCCGCCGATGACTTCGAAGAACTGGTCTGGCGCGGTGCCCGTTTGCTGCGTCAGGCCGATTGCGTGAGCAACGGTTTTGCCGGTGTCTTGCAGCAGGTCGACGCGCTGCCGCTGGGCGATGGCCTGTGGTGGCTGCACAGCGAACAAACGGTGAAGCGTCCGGGCCTGGCGTTCGTTACCCCGGATAAACCCATGCGCTACCTCGGTCAGCCATTGAGCGGTCTGTTCTGCCTGGCCAGCCTCGGTGAAGCCCATCAGGCGCTGCTCGAACGCCTTTGCGCGTTGCTGATCGAAGGCCGGGGTCATGAGTTGGGCCGTGCCACCAGCAGCCGCGCGGTGCTGGAAGTCCTCGGCGGTGAAGTGCCGGCGGATTGGCCGAGCGCACGCATTGCCTTGGCCAATGCCCACGGTTTGCATGCGCGCCCGGCGAAGATCCTCGCGCAACTGGCGAAAAGTTTTGAAGGCGAAATCCGCGTGCGCATCGTCGACGGTCACGATAGCGCAGTGTCGGTGAAGAGTTTGAGCAAACTGCTCAGCCTTGGCGCCCGTCGTGGTCAGGTGCTGGAATTCATCGCCGAACCGACCATCGCCGCCGATGCCTTGCCAGCTTTGCTGGCGGCCATCGAAGAAGGCCTCGGTGAAGAAGTCGAGCCGCTGCCGGCAGTGAGCCAACATCGCGAAGTGATCGCCGATGTTGCCGAAGTGCTGCTTGCACCGGCCTCCGGCAGTTTGATTCAGGCGATTGCCGCCGCGCCAGGGATCGCCATCGGTCCGGCGCATATTCAAGTGCTGCAAGTCATCGATTACCCGCTGCGCGGTGAGTCCGCCGCCATCGAGCGCGAACGTCTCAAGCAAGCGTTGGCGGATGTGCGTCGCGACATTGAAGGCCTGATCGAGCGCAGCAAGGCCAAAGCGATTCGCGAGATTTTCATCACCCACCAGGAAATGCTCGACGACCCGGAACTGACCGACGAAGTCGATACCCGCCTCAAGCAAGGCGAAAGCGCCGAAGCGGCGTGGATGGCGGTGATCGAAGCCGCCGCCAAACAACAGGAATCGCTGCAGGACGCCTTGCTCGCCGAACGTGCCGCCGACTTGCGCGACATTGGCCGCCGGGTGCTGGCGCAATTGAGTGGCGTCGAAACGCCTGCCGAGCCTGCGCAACCGTACATTCTGGTGATGGATGAAGTCGGCCCGTCCGACGTGGCACGTCTCGATCCGACGCGCGTCGCCGGCATCCTCACCGCTCGCGGTGGCGCCACGGCCCATAGCGCCATCGTCGCGCGAGCCCTCGGTATTCCAGCGCTGGTGGGCGCCGGTGCCGCCGTGTTGCTGCTGAAACCGGGCACGCCGCTGTTGATCGATGGTCAACGTGGTCGCCTGCACGTGGACGCTGATGCCGCAACCTTGCAGCGCGCCACCGAAGAACGCGACACCCGCGAATTGCGCCTGAAAGCCGCCGCCGAACAACGCCATCAACCGGCGCTGACCACCGATGGCCACGCGGTGGAAGTGTTCGCCAATATCGGTGAAAGCGCCGGCGTCACCAGCGCGGTGGAGCAGGGCGCCGAAGGCATTGGCCTGCTGCGCACCGAACTGATTTTCATGGCCCACTCGCAAGCGCCGGACGAGGCGACTCAAGAAGTCGAATATCGTCGTGTGCTCGATGGCCTGGCCGGTCGACCGCTGGTGGTGCGCACCCTCGACGTCGGTGGTGACAAACCGCTGCCGTACTGGCCGATCGCGAAAGAAGAAAACCCGTTCCTCGGCGTGCGTGGCATTCGCCTGACCCTGCAACGTCCGCAGGTGATGGAAGCGCAGTTGCGCGCCTTGCTGCGTGCGGCGGACAACCGGCCATTGCGGATCATGTTCCCGATGGTCGGCAGCGTCGATGAGTGGCGTCAGGCGCGGGACATGACCGAACGTCTGCGCCTGGAAATCCCGGTTGCGGACCTGCAACTGGGGATCATGATCGAAGTGCCGTCGGCCGCTTTGCTGGCGCCGGTGCTGGCCAAGGAAGTGGATTTCTTCAGCGTCGGCACCAACGACCTGACGCAATACACCCTGGCCATCGACCGTGGTCATCCAACCTTGTCGGCCCAGGCTGACGGCTTGCATCCGGCGGTGCTGCAACTGATCGACATCACCGTGCGTGCGGCTCATGCTCATGGCAAGTGGGTCGGCGTGTGCGGTGAACTGGCGGCCGATCCGCTGGCGGTGCCGGTGCTGGTGGGCCTGGGTGTGGATGAGTTGAGCGTGTCGGGCCGCAGCATTGCCGAGGTCAAGGCGCGCATTCGTGAACTCAGCCTGACCCAGACTCAAACCCTTGCCCAACAGGCCCTGGCCGTGGGCAGCGCGAACGAAGTACGCGCATTAGTGGAGGCCCTGTAATGGCCAAGATCTTAACCCTGACCCTTAACCCGGCGCTGGACCTCACCGTTCAATTGCCGATGCTTACCGCCGGTCAGGTCAATCGCAGCGACGAAATGCACACCCACGCCGCCGGCAAAGGGGTGAACGTGGCGCAGGTGCTGGCCGACCTCGGGCACCAGCTGACCGTCAGCGGTTTTCTCGGGGAAGACAACCTTCAGGCGTTCGAAACCCTGTTCGCCAAACGCGGTTTTACCGACGCGTTTGTCCGCGTCCCCGGCGAGACCCGCAGCAACATCAAACTGGCGGAAAGCGATGGGCGCATCACCGACATCAACGGCCCGGGGCCGAGGGTCAGTGAAGCGGCGCAGCAGGCCTTGCTCGATCGTCTCGACCAGATTGCTCCAGGGCATGACGCGGTCGTCGTCGCTGGCAGTTTGCCTCGTGGGGTGAATCCTCAGTGGTTGCGGGAACTGATCCAGCGCTTGAAAAAGCGCGGTTTGAAAGTGGCGCTCGACACCAGCGGTGAAGCCTTGCGCGCAGGTCTGGCGGCCGGCCCGTGGCTGATCAAACCCAACACCGAAGAACTGGCTGATGCGCTGGGTTGTGAGGAGGTTTCCGTTACCGCCCAAGCCGAGGCCGCGAGCCGTTTGCATGCGCATGGTATCGAGCACGTGGTGATTTCCGACGGTGCCGACGGGGTGAACTGGTTCAGTGTCGGCTCGGCCATGCACGCCACACCGCCCAAGGTCAGCGTGATCAGCACCGTCGGTGCGGGGGATTCGTTGCTGGCGGGCATGCTGCACGGTTTGCTCAGTGCCGATACGCCCGAACAAACCTTGCGCACCGCCACCGCGATTGCTGCCATGGCCGTTACCCAGATCGGTTTTGGTATCGGCGACGCCGCGCAACTGGCGCACCTTGAACAGGGCGTGCGCCTGCGCCCCCTGACAGAACAATAAGAGGGTTTGCAATGAAGTTAGCCATTGTTACGGCCTGCCCGAACGGCATGGTCACCAGTGTGCTGTGCGCTCGTTTGCTCGATGCCGCAGCCCAGCGTCAGGGCTGGAGCACCAGTGTCGAAGTCGTTGATGCGGCCCATCCGGAACGCCAACTGTCGGCCGCGACCATCGAGGCCGCCGAGTGGGTGTTGCTGGTCACCAGCGCGCCGGTGGATATGTCACGGTTCGTCGGCAAACGGGTGTTCCAGAGCACCCCGGCCCAAGCCCTGCAAGATGTCGAAGCGGTGCTGCGTCGCGGGGTGGAAGAGGCCCAGGTTTACGTCGCCCCCGAAGCTGTCGCCGAGCCGGCTGCCGTGGTTAAAAATGCGCCACGCCTGGTGGCTGTCACCGCGTGCCCGACCGGCGTCGCCCACACCTTCATGGCCGCCGAAGCCTTGCAGCAAGCGGCCAAGCGTCTGGGCTACGACCTGCAAGTGGAAACCCAAGGCTCGGTCGGCGCGCGCAATCCACTCAGCGCAGAGGCGATTGCCGATGCCGATGTGGTGCTGCTGGCGGCAGACATCGAAGTCGCCACCGAGCGTTTCGCCGGCAAGAAAATCTACCGTTGCGGCACCGGCATTGCGCTGAAACAGGCCGAAGCGACGCTGAACAAAGCCCTGGCCGAAGGCAAGCAGGAAAGCGCTTCGACCGGCGCCAAAGGCCCGACCAAGCAAGAGAAAACCGGCATCTACAAGCACCTGCTGACCGGTGTCTCGTTCATGTTGCCGATGGTGGTGGCGGGCGGTCTGATGATCGCCTTGTCGTTCGTGTTCGGCATTACCGCGTTCAAGGAGGAAGGCACGCTCGCGGCGGCGCTGATGCAGATCGGCGGCGAGACGGCATTCAAGCTGATGGTACCGCTGCTGGCGGGGTACATCGCCTACTCGATCGCTGACCGCCCGGGCCTGGCGCCGGGGATGATCGGTGGTTTGCTGGCGAGCACCCTGGGCGCCGGTTTCATCGGCGGGATCATTGCCGGTTTCATCGCCGGCTATGCGGCCCAGGCGATCAACCGTTATGCGCGTTTGCCGCAGAGTCTCGAGGCGCTGAAACCGATCCTGATCATCCCGTTGCTGGCGAGCCTGTTCACCGGTCTGGTGATGATCTACGTGGTCGGCAAACCGGTGGCCGGGATGCTTGCAGGGCTCACGCACTTCCTCGACAGCATGGGCACCACCAACGCCATTCTGCTGGGTGTGCTGCTGGGCGGCATGATGTGCGTCGACCTCGGCGGGCCGATCAACAAAGCGGCTTACGCGTTTTCGGTAGGGCTTCTGGCGTCGCAAAGTTATGCACCGATGGCCGCGACCATGGCCGCCGGCATGGTGCCGCCGATTGGCCTGGGCATCGCCACATTCATTGCCCGGCGCAAGTTCGCCCAGACTGAGCGCGAGGCTGGTAAAGCGGCGCTGGTGTTGGGGCTGTGCTTTATCTCCGAGGGCGCGATTCCGTTTGCGGCGAAAGACCCGCTACGGGTTATTCCGGCAAGCATCGCCGGCGGCGCGCTGACCGGTGCATTGTCGATGTATTTCGGCTGCAAACTCATGGCGCCCCACGGTGGGTTGTTCGTGATGCTGATCCCGAATGCGATCAACCATGCGCTGTTGTATCTGCTGGCGATCGTGGCCGGGAGTCTGCTGACGGCGGTGACGTACTCGGTGCTCAAACGGCCTGAGACGGTGGAGTTGGCAGTAGAGCCGGTCAGCGCCTGACCTTATAGGTAGGAGCGAGGCTTGCCCGCGAAGGCGCAAGAGGCCTTAACATCTAAGTCGCCTGAAACGACGCCTTCGCGGGCAAGCCTCGCTCCTACGGGGGAGTGGATTGGCATTCGGACGCATCTGTCTGTCATACCGGTTTCATACAGCCATGCTTAAGTTTTCCTTTTTCAGGGAGAACACCATGAGCGAATTCGACCTCAGCCGTCGTCGTGTCATGCAAGTCGTCGGCGCCGGGCTGTTGCTGCCCGGCTTGGCCCCGGCGGTGATTGCTTCGGTCAAGGATCGGCCGCAACTCACCGATGGCGTGCAGTCCGGCGACCTGATGGGCGACCGGGCGATGATCTGGAGCCGTAGCGACCGTGCAGCGCGGATGGTGGTGGAGTGGGACACGCGCAGCCTGTTCAGTAATCCTCGTCGATTCGTTTCGCCATTGGCCGATGCCCACACCGACTTCACCGCCCGGGTCGAACTCACTGGCCTGCCCGCCGACCAGGCGATTTTCTACCGCGTGACTTTCGAAGACGCCCAAAGCGGTGTCACCAGTGAACCCTGGTTTGGCCATCTGCGCAGTGTGCCCACCGCTCGACGGAATATTCGGTTTGTCTGGAGCGGCGACACGGTCGGTCAGGGCTTTGGCATCAACCCGGACATCGGCGGCATGCGCATCTACGAAGCCATGCGCTTGCGCCTGCCGGACTTTTTTATCCACAGCGGCGACACCATCTACGCCGATGGCCCGGTGCCGGCGCAACTGACCACCGAAAGTGGTCGGGTGTGGCGCAACATCACCAGCGAAGCCAAGAGCAAAGTCGCCGAAACCCTCGACGACTATCGCGGCAATTACCGTTACAACCTGATGGACGAAAACATCCGTCGCTTCAATGCCGAGGTCCCACAGATCTGGCAGTGGGACGACCACGAAGTGGTGAACAACTGGTCGCCGGGCAAGCAACTGGATGAGCGTTACAAAAGCAAAGATATCCACAGCCTGGTGGGCCGTGCGCGCCAGGCCTGGCTGGAATACGCGCCGATGCGCTTGCAGAGCGCCGATGACGGCGGGCGGATTTATCGCAAGCTGAGTTATGGGCCGATGCTTGATGTGTTCGTGCTCGACATGCGTAGTTATCGCGGTGCTAACGACGATAACCTGGGTGCCGCCAAGCCGTTTCTCGGTCGAGAACAATTGGACTGGCTCAAGCGTGAATTGAAGGGTTCCCAGGCCCAATGGAAAGTCATTGCCGCCGACATGCCCATCGGCCTCGGCGTACCCGACGGTGAGGTCAGCCCCGGTGTGGCGCGGTGGGAAGCGGTGGCCAATGGTGATCCAGGCCCGGCTCAGGGCCGTGAAGTGGAGATCGCTGAATTACTCGGTTTTCTGCGGGCGCAGCAGGTGCGCAATTTCGTGTTTCTGACGGCCGATGTGCATTACTGCGCGGCGCACCATTACCACCCGGACCGCGCGGCGTTTCAGGACTTCGAACCGTTCTGGGAATTTGTCGCGGGGCCGTTGAATGCGGGGAGCTTCGGGCCGAATGCGCTGGATAAAACCTTCGGTCCCGAAGTGGTGTTCGAGAAAGCACCACCTGCGCAGAACACCTCGCCGTTTGCCGGGTTTCAGTTTTTTGGCGAGGTGAACATCGATGGGCAGACGGGGGAGTTGAGTGTGGTGTTGCGGGATCTGGATGGGGTGGGGGTGTTTGAGCGTAAGTTGCAGCCGGTTTAAGGCTGGCAACTATCGTTTGATTGGACATCGATCAAATGTGGGAGCGGGCTTGCCCGCGATAGCGGACTGTCAGCAACATCAATGTTGGATGTGATGGCCTCATCGCGGGCAAGCCCGCTCCCACAGGGGATCAAGGGTGTCAGTAGACGTCGCGGCGGTAGCGGCCTTGTTCGATCAGGCGGTCGACCTCTTCAATGCCGAGCAATTCGTTGAGCACGTGATCCACCCCTGAAGCCATTCCCTGCAAGCTGCCGCAGATGTAAATCACGGCGCCATCGGCCAGCCATTTCTTCAACTCATCGGCAGACTCGCGCAGGCGATCCTGCACATAGATCTTCTCGGCCTGATCTCGCGAGAATGCCAGATCCAGTCGCGTCAGATCACCGTTGATCAACCACTCTTCCAGTTCCGCGCGGCACAGGTAGTCGTGCTCGCGATGACGCTCGCCGAACAGCAGCCAGTGACGCTGCTGCCCGTCGGCAATCCGCGCCTTGAGCAAACTGCGCAATCCGGCCAGGCCGGTGCCGTTGCCCAGCAGGATCATCGGCACGGGTTCGTTCGGTAGATGGAAACCACTGTTGCGTCGTACCCGCAAACTGATGCTGCTACCCACGGGAGCGTGTTCGGTCAGCCAACCGGAACCGACGCCCAGGCTGCCGTCGGCATGCAACTCCTGACGCACGATCAATTCCAGCACGCCGTCGGCGGCGATCGAGGCGATGGAGTATTCGCGCATGGCCAACGGCACCAGGGCGTTTGCCAGCGCTTGCGCGTGCAGGCCGACCAGATGCGCGCGGTTTTCGGGCAGTTGGCGGCTGGCGAGGGCTTGTTCCAGCGTTTGCGACAGGCCATCGAACTCAACCGTGGCCCGACCGTCGATCCCCAGGCCGTCGAGGAAATGCTCAATGGCCCACGGACAATTGCGTGGCAGTACTTCCACCAGATCCCCGGCCAGCCAGCTGCTGGTGGTGGGGGCGCTGAGGCCGAGCAAATACACGGGCGAACCGCTGCTGTCCGGGTTCATCAATTCGCGGCGAGTCAGGGTCCAGTTGTCGTAGCTTGGCGCTTGCCAGGTATCTACCGGTGCCTGACCCGTCAGCAGGCCGAGTTGCTGTTGCCAGTGGCGCAGGGCGTAGGGGTCACCGCTGTCGACTTCCACCGGGGCAAACAAGGTCTTGCCGCCGTGCTCGCCCAACCAAGCGTGCAAGCGGCGGGCAAAGCCGCAGAAGTGTTGATACTGGCGGTCACCGAGGCCGAGCACGGCATAGTTAAGGCTGTCGAAGCTCAGCGCACGTCCCAGCACTTTGCGTTCGAATCCTCGGGCGCTGTCCGGTGCTTCACCGTCGCCGAAGGTGCTGACCACAAACAGCGCGTTGCTGGAATCCTGCAGGTCCTGTTCGCTGACATTGGCCAACGGTTGGACCTTCACCGGCAACCCGGCGGCCTGCAATTGTCCGGCGGTCTGCCAGGCGAGCTGTTCGGCGAATCCGCTCTGGCTGGCGAAGCCGATCAGCCATGCCGGTGCATCACCGCCCGGTTGCGCGAGGCCTTTGCGGGCATCCTTGATCTGACGTTTCTTGCGTCGACGATCCAGGTACAGCAACCAGCCAGTGATGAAAAACAGCGGCATGGTCAGCGCGGCGATTGTCAGGATAATCCGCCCGATCATCCCGAAATAACTGCCGACGTGCAGCGCATAGATGCTGGTCAGCAGCTGCGCCTTGAGGCTCTTGTCGCTGTAACGGTCATGACGGCTGACGATGCCGGTCGCCGGATCGAGGGTGATCTGGTTCCGCGCCTGGTCGTGGGGCGAATCTTTCAGCAGGTAGAACACGGTTGCCGGTTGCCCGGCCACGGGCGGCATACGCACGTTGTAGGACGAAAGACCAGGGCCGGCGGCGCTGTAGATGCTGCTCCATATCGCGGCGTAATCGGCGGTGGGGGCCGGGCCGCTTGGCGCGGGACCGCGACCACTGCGCACCCGCTCGTTCTGCGGCGAGTCGGAAAGCAGCCGAGTCAGGCCTTTGTTGTACCACTCGTACGACCAGGACAACCCGGTCAGCGCCGCCAAAAGGTAGAACACCAGGCACCAGGTACCGGCCACCGAGTGCAGGTCCCAGTTGAAGCTGCGACCCTTTTTCTTCCAGTCCAGCGTCAGCCAGGCGCGCCAGCTTTTCCACTGGCGTGGCCAGCGCAGGTACAGACCGGACAGGCAGAAAAACACCAGAATCAGCGTACAGGCACCGGTGATTTGCCGGCCGATATCGCCCATGGCCAGGACCCGGTGCAGTTGCAGCATCAGGCCAAAGAAGTCCTGGCCCGTGACGTCGCCCATGAACTCGCCGGTGTACGGGTCGAAGTAACGCATCGGCCCGCGACGTTCACCGGGTGGCGCGGTGAAGATCACCCGCGCGGCGTTGCCGCTGTCGGTCTCGACCCAGAGCATCGAGACGGTCTTGCCCGAGGCGCCTTCGATTTTCTCCACCAGTTCGGCCGGTGGAAGAACGCCGGCAATCTGCTTCTCGACGTGCAGCACAGAGGGGTTCAACGCCCGCAGGATTTCATCCTGGAACGATACCGCCGCCCCGGTAATGCCCATCAGGGCCAGGACCAGTCCGGCGCTGATGCCGAAAAACCAGTGCAACTGGAACAGGGATTTCTTCAACACGTCGCTCGCCTTGTTCGTTCAAAAGTCATCATCACGGCGCGCATTATGCCGTGAGTTGTCGAGAAGCATTCTTTTTTACACACAAAAGCCCCGTTCACTTCGATGAACGGGGCTTTGGCCTTCACGCTTCTATTATCAGAAGTGGAAATTGGCACTCAGCAGAGCGGTACGGCCCGCCGCCACATGGGCGTAGTGGTTCTGGAGTATCTGGTCGAAGTAACGCTTGTCGGTCAGGTTCTGCACGTTGAGTTGCAGGTCGACATTCTTGGTCAGGCGGTAGTGGCCATCGCGTCTTAGCGCCAGTAGGACGGAATCTCCATCGCGGGGAAGTCCTCGACGGCGATCGCCTCAGACGATTCTGATTGCCGCTTTTTAACTTGGCCGATAATGCATGGCAGTTGGGTGTGTGTTTGTATATTTGTTCTTGGTGACTGACGGTGGTGAGTGATCATTAGTGTGTTGGGTATGTGCGTACATTTTGAATTGGCTTGGTTGTTGGGTAATTTTGTTTTGTTGTTTAGTCTTTGTATGAGGTCTGGAAGTTATATTCGGTTTTAGACTTTTTATCCAGCTTTCTAGTTTTGACTTATTAATGGCTAATTAAAGGAATGATTATGTCCAATGAAAACCTGTGGGGCGAAGCATTAAAAAATGCAACCCCTGATGAAATCGTGCGTATCGCAACTGCAGCGCCAAAATTATTTAGTGATGCTTCCACTTCGCAAAGTGAAAGTGTTGTTCGTGATACGGGTCTGTTGCTGACCAAAAAACAAATCATTGATTTGCGGAAATATGAAGCGGCCGGCCTGGCGCTGCCCTATACATTGAATGATGTTACGGACTATCTCCGTTTTGGTGCAGGGCAGGACGGTGGTTCGGGGCTGAGGCCTGAAGACTTCTTAAGTACTTTTTTAAATACCAGAAATCATGCCAGACGCTGGTCGCCATTACGTGAGCGGATCATGATGACGGGCCGCGGTCTCAAGGATTTTGCCAAAAGCATGCTGACCTATGGTGCCTCGATGAAAGAGGTCTACAGTGAAGTGAAAGCTTCCGGTCTGCTGGATCAACACAATGTAAAGACTCTGGAACAACTGAAGAAGCTTGAGTTGGAGCTGGGCGATAAATTTCCAGGTGTCGAGCTGGAGGATGACACTGTCAGTACGCTGGATTATTACCTTCAACGAATTTTCGAGAAGATTGATTATAATCTTCAGGTGGTGGAAGGTATTAAAACAGATCTTGATATGTTTGGTTATGATCTGCGCGAGTACATCTTGCCGGATATCAAGCTGAGAGTAGGGCTGATTGAAAGCAGCTCTTTGGCTGAAGATATCAAGCAGCTGAAAATAGTTATCGATGAGCGTGCAAAAGAAATCGATATCAAAAATACCGAGTACAAGGCCGCTGTTCAAGAGGCGCTGAAGGCTGCCGCAGGGATGAACATTGTCGGACTGGCGATGGCCATTTACATGGGCGTGGAAGCGGAAAATATCCGCGCTCGGCGCAATGAGCTGTATGCCCAGCAGGAAAAGGATATCCAGATTCTCACCAGCAAGAACCAAACTCTGGGTTCGCTGGCACGGGTGAAGCATGATCTGCAAAGCCTGATGATTGTAGCGATCGATGCCGATATTGCCACGCAGAACCTGATGCACGTGTGGAGCGTCCTGCACCTGTGCATCAAAAATTCTACGGGGGCGGCAGGTCGTATCAATGACGCATTGAGTCTCAGGATTTTCATGACCGAGTTTGAAGAGGTGGTTAATCCGTGGCAGCAAATCGAATCTGATTCGGACAAGCTGATCCGGGTCTTCAAAGAGGCCGATGAGGAATATGAGCGCAATTACGGGGTAAGGGGGCGTGCAATGGGGTTCACTGTGCCGCTTCAGCAGGCTTATCCGACACTGGATCTGGCCACGTTGCGCCTTGCCCGTGAGCAGATGAGCGATCACCGCACCCAGGCGCAAGTCTGGCGGGTAAAGCTGAACTATCTGCCGGATCTGTTCGACCGCTTCAATCGGCTCGTTCAAGGTGTCGGCCAAAGTTCGAGCCAACTACAAAGTACCGCGTTTGAAGGTATTAATGAGCTTGAAAACGGTTTGCGACGGCTCGCCAGAATCGAGAAGGATCTGGACGAAACGAGCGATGCGCAGGAGATTGAAGAAATCAAGGACGAGCGCCGAAAGCTGTTGAGTCATTGCGCAGAATCGATTCGCCAGCAAGGTTCGCGGATCCGCAGTTGCCTGAATGAAATCCGTGACCCGTTCGACCGGCGTTTGACCCTGGGTTATATCGCTGACTTTGAGCGTGAAGAAGCGCTGGCAAACGCCGAAGTCATTCAATTGCGAGCAAAAGTGATCGCTTTCCAGGCTGAGCGAAAAGTCATTGCTGATGCTATCGCTTTGCTGGAAAAGAAGGGCATTGAAGGGCTGGGCAAGGACATTACGCTGACCATCGAAAAAGTGAAGGCGTTGGGTCTGGCACCGCCAGAGGTCCAGCTGGTGATGTTCGCCATTGAACAACTCAAGAAAACAATTGGCGATATCGGTAACGGTATTCGTTTTCTGGATATGGTTCGTGAGAGCGAAAAACTGCGAGAAAAAATCGAAGCGGTCACTGCAGAGATCGATCGTCAAGACGGCGTTGTCAGTGCATCGGCCGGCAAGATCAAGTACCTGCAAGCCATCCACTCGATTGAAGATCAACGCAAAGTCTATGTAGCGGGTTACAGTCCAGCGATTACAGCATTTGAGCAATACCTGGCTGCTACCGACGAGATTTCATTTACTGATGATGACGCCCGCAGCGCCGGGTTCAAACAGCAAGCGAATCTGTTTATGGCGTTCCTTGTGCCTGTATCGGTGCCTAACCGTTAAATTCAACTTCGTCACCCTCGGTGCCAAGCGATCGGTTGACACCGAGGGTTGGTGATGATGAGGAACCTGCAGATGCTCGATTACTTACTGGCACAAAAGAACTTTGTTACATTGAAAGAGTATGTCGACTTTCTGAATGAGCTACCTGAGACTTTGGCGGAAATCAAACATCTTTCCGATAACATTGCGCGATCAGGCCACACTATGTTGCCGCCGCCTAATGCCGAGGCATTGATTGAGACGGCAATGGTAAACGCCACTCACTGGCGGACAATCACCGCAGATGTACCTGTGTTGGGCAATGTAACGGCGCAGACTTTTGAAGAGACTTATGGTTTTACCCAAGAGTTTCGTCAAAGGACAGCAGGCGTAAGCCCAAAGTCCCCAGTCAGTGAGCTTGATGCCACACAGTTTAGTGTGGTCAAGTCCAGAGATTGGTACTTGCCTCCCCCTGCGGATGTAATCGATGTCATGCGTGAACTTTGGTCTCGGCTGGAACGGTGTAAGTCAGGCGTATCAAGATTTAAAGAAATAGTACGCAGCGTCGGTGAAACGATACACAGTATTTTTGTTCGATTCATCGAATCGATCGGGCTTCCCTTATGCCAATGCCACGATCCTATTCCCAAGATCGAAGCCTATTACTCGCAAGGTCGGATTGGTCTTCCGGGCATGCAGTTTGACCCCAGCCGGCCCTATTCTCAGCAGGAACGGCTGGGCATGGCGAGAGAGCATCTTGCTCGGCTGTCCGAGCTATACCGGCGCACCACAGGGGCGGTGAACAATCTCAGCGACTTCTGTTATCGGCTGACGTACATCCTGGGTGAAGCCCAGCGGGATCTTCAAACCAATCATCCCGGGCAAACCGTGGCCCGTGCCAACAGCTCGCTCAGACTGGTGGATTTTTCGCTGGCTGAAGTTAAAGCCATGTCTGATCAACTTTTACAGACAATGAATGCGGTCAAATAAAAAAAGCCCATGACACGTCATGGGCTTTTTGATTTCTGCGTGTAGCGCTTACACGTAGAAAGATTTCAGCGGCGGGAAGCCATTGAATTCAACGGCGCTGTAGCTGGTGGTGTAAGCACCGGTCGACAGCCAGTACAAACGGTCACCGATCGCCAGGTTCAGCGGCAGACCGTACTTGTAGTTTTCGTACATGATGTCGGCGCTGTCGCAGGTTGGACCGGCGATGACCACTTCTTCCACTTCGCCTTTCTTCTCGGTCCAGATCGGGAACTTGATGGCTTCGTCCATGGTTTCGATCAGGCCAGAGAACTTGCCCACATCCGTGTACACCCATCGCTCGACGGCGGTACGGGATTTACGCGCCACCAGCACCACTTCACTGACCAGGATGCCGGCGTTGGCGATCAGCGAACGGCCTGGTTCCAGGATGATTTCCGGCAGGTCGTCGCCGAAGTCTTCCTTGAGGAAACGGATGATTTCTTCAGCGTAGGTTTCCAGGCTGTTGGTACGGGTGATGTAGTTGGCCGGGAAGCCGCCACCCATGTTGATCAGCTTCAGGTGGATGCCGTCTTCTTCTTTCAGGCGTTCGAAGATCACTTTGACCTTGGCGATCGCTGCGTCCCAGACGCTGATGTCGCGCTGCTGCGAACCGACGTGGAACGAGATGCCGTAAGGTACCAGGCCCAGGTCACGAGCGAGGATCAGCAGGTCCATGGCCATGTCGGTCTGGCAGCCGAATTTGCGCGACAAAGGCCAGTCGGCGGTGGTCGAGCCTTCGGTCAGGATACGCACATAGACTTTCGAACCCGGTGCAGCCTTGGCGATGTTGCGCAGGTCGGCTTCGGAGTCGGTGGCATACAGACGCACGCCCTTGTCGTAGAAGTAGCGAATGTCTTTGGATTTCTTGATGGTGTTGCCGTAGCTGATGCGATCCGGGCCGACGCCCTGGTTCATCACTTTGTCGAGCTCGTAGATCGAGGCGATGTCGAAGTTCGAGCCTTTCTCTTTGAGCAGGTCGATGATTTCAACGGCCGGGTTGGCCTTGACTGCGTAGTAGACCTTGGCGAATTCGAAACCGGCGCGCAGGTCGTCGTAGGCCTGGCTGATCATCGCGGTGTCGATCACCACGAACGG
Organism: Pseudomonas sp. ADAK2 TE3594; assembly: GCF_053628675.1. Taxonomy (NCBI): domain Bacteria; kingdom Pseudomonadati; phylum Pseudomonadota; class Gammaproteobacteria; order Pseudomonadales; family Pseudomonadaceae; genus Pseudomonas; species Pseudomonas sp. ADAK2 TE3594. The sequence goes on from NZ_JBRJGV010000001.1 coordinate 125,804, forward strand.
GGTTTCTTGTTTGTCGGCGAACGCCTTCATTTTCTGGAAGGTATCGCGCGCGAAATAGTCTTCGACGTTGATCGACATGCTGGGAACTCCTACTGGCAAACTGAAATTATCAATGGGTGCAAATGAACGCCCTCCGTATCCCCACTTTGGTTCGCCTACTTCCCAAGGCATGTCGCCGAAAGCAAAAAGGCCATGGGAGGCGGTGCTTTCCCTTGGCCTTGCTGTCTCGTCGTCAGTACTTGAGCCGGATGGATCGTTTCCAGCATGGACGTTCGGCGCGAACTTTAGGGCGTGAGGCGCTTGAGATCAACAAAAAATGTCGCGTTTTTGCACGCATCCGTCGTGCGGTGCCGCTCTGTCTCTGATGTAACCGACCCACATGACAGGTTGATGTTCCACTTGATCGCATTTTTTCGCTGAAGGTCTGGATGAACGGATGGCAATAGCGCCGATGTTTTTAATTTCGATAAAGTATTGAAATGCCCTCAATACTGTTATTTCTGACAGGTGTTGGATGGGCGGAATCTTATTAAGGTAAGAGCGCTTATTGGTATTTTTTCGGGCTTTTCTAAAGACGTAATAGATTTGAACCGAAGTTGTGCGGTGGCGCTGCCTGACGTTCATTAAGTCTGATGGGGAAAGTGTGCGTCTTGTTGTCCATTAATATCATTCACGGGAGTGCATAAAAATGTACAGGATAATTACCTTGCTGTTGGCGTTGGTGATAGCGGGTTGTGCAACACAAGACATTACACCGATCAACGTGTCGGGCTCTGACGGGCAAGTAGTCGAATCCCGCTCGGTCGGAGCCTTGGGTGCGGCTTCCGGCCCGGTAACTGCGCAATACCTCACGGAACGCTACAAAAACAAGATCAACATGTGCCGGAGTAATCCCTCTGCACCGGCCTTCCTGTGCTCTGGTGTGCTGTTGCGGGCGACCGAGCACTCCACACAATTCCACTTCTGGAACCCGAACCCTTCTTCTACCGGGGTTTCGTTTTCTTATCTGCGGGCAGATGCCAAGTTTAGCAAGTTGGTGTTTGGCTATAACAATGGATTTATTTTTTATCCGGTCTTTTATGCCCCCGTCGATAAGATAGATCCAGAAATACTGTGTTTCTTCCCGGTGGACGGCGCAACGGGCAGTCGTGATCAACAAGGTTGTGGACAGGTGGCTGGAGTGCCTTCGGGGCGTGAGTGTCAGTCCCAAGGTATTAACAGCGCGGCTCAATACATCGCCCATTACAACAGCTACCCGAGCAAGTACGGATATTTGTGTGGGTTTAACGTGCGCGACAGTTTGAACCAAGGGGCAACCACTGCTTTTAATGAGGCGATCAAGGCGCAGGGCATGGGCGGCACGTTTGCCTTTAATACGCAGAACGAATTCCGCCTGGCCAAGTGGGGCCAGAATCTTGGTAAAACCCTGCCGGTCGAGGCGGTTTTCTACGTCAACGAAGCTGGCAAGGCGGGTGCGCAATACGATCAACGGGATTTCAAGGCGCAAACCGGTATCTGGATCCCTGTAATCCGTATCACGCTTCCGCAAACGACCACTGCTGATGTGATCTTCCAGTTCATTCCCGCCGATCAGGCGATTTCCTCCTGATTGAACAACCGGGCCGTGCTCCCACAGGTACTGTGTAAAACCTGTAGGAGCGAGGCTTGCCCGCGAAGACGTCAAATCAGGCGACAGCAGTCTCGGCTGGCGAAACAATACTGGTCTTGCCCCCACGAGACTTGCCGGAACTCAAATACTCGGCAATCGATTCCTGAGTCACCTCGCCGAGGAACACCCGCTCGGCATCCATCACCGGCAACCACGAACGGTTGAACTCGTACATGCGCGACAGCAGGATGCGCAAATGCTCATCGTAGACCGCGGTGGCGTTGAACTCGCGCAGGTATTGCGCGCAAGTGCCGGTCTGACGGTGCAGATCGCGGCGGCGCACGTAGCCCAAGGCCTTGTTCTCGGCACAGGTCACCACCACGTAGCGACGGTCCAGTTCGTCCATCAACTCCAGCGCTTCGGCCACCGGCGTTTCCGGGCTCACCGAGGGCGCGTTGTCCGCCGCGTCTTCGGCTTTCACCAGCAATAGACGCTTAAGGGTGCTGTCCTGGCCGACGAAGTTGCTGACAAAGTCGTCCGCCGGGTGCGCCAGCAGCGTATCCGGGTGATCGATTTGCAGCAGTTTGCCCGCGCGGAAAATCGCGATCTTGTCGCCGAGCTTGATGGCTTCGTCGATGTCGTGGCTGACCATGATCACGGTCTTGTTCAGCGCCCGTTGCATCTCGAAGAATTCGTTCTGGATCATCTCGCGGTTGATCGGGTCGACCGCGCCGAACGGTTCGTCCATCAACAACAGTGGCGCATCCGCCGCCAGGGCGCGAATCACGCCGATCCGCTGCTGCTGGCCACCGGACAATTCACGCGGATAGCGAGTCAGATACTGCTTGGGTTCGAGCTTGATCATGCTCATCAACTCGCGGGCGCGGTCGTGGCATTTCTGTTTGTCCCAGCCGAGCAGGCGCGGAACGATGGTGATGTTTTCTTCGATGGTCATGTTCGGGAACAGACCGATCTGCTGGATCACATAACCGATGTTGCGACGCAGGGTCACGGCGTCGAGGTCAGTGGTGTCTTCGCCGTTGATCAGGATCTTGCCCGAGGTCGGTTTGATCAGGCGGTTGATCATCTTCAGCGTGGTGCTTTTGCCGCAGCCCGATGGCCCGAGGAACACGCAGATTTCGCCTTCATTGACGGTCAGGCTTACCGAGTCCACGGCTTTCACATCTTTGCCGTTGCTTTGGAAGGTCTTGCTGAGGTTTTGAAGTTCGATCATTTGAGCAGTCCTTTTGGAGTCAGCGTGCGTTGCAGCCATTGCAGAAGCAGGTCGGCGAAGATGGCCAGGAGACTGACCAGCACGGCGCCGACAATCAGCATCGACATGTCGCTGCGGCTGATGGAAGCGAGAATGAGTACACCGAGGCCACCGGCGCCGATGGTCGCGGCGATGGTCATCACACCGATGTTCATGACCACGGCGGTGCGCACGCCGGCGAGGATCACCGGCACGGCAATCGGCAGTTCGACCATGCGCAGGCGTTGGCCGAAGGTCATGCCGATGCCACGCGCCGCTTCACGAATGCCAGGTTCCACACCGGTCAGCGCCAGGTAGGTGTTACGCATGATCGGCAGTAGGGAGTACAGAAATACTGCGGTGATCGCCGGCATCGGGCCGAGGCCCTGGCCGAATTTCGAATAGAACGGCAGTAGCAGGCCGAACAGCGCAATCGATGGCACGGTCAGCAACACCGTAGCGCTGGCTTGCAACGGGCCGGCCAGCGTCGGGAAGCGGGTCATCAGGATGCCCAACGGCACGCCGACCAGAATCGCCAGGGTCACGGCGATGCCAACCAGGGTGATGTGCTGCCAGGTCAGGTGCAAAACCTGCGGCCAATCGAGATGGGAAAAGGCGTTCAAGAATTCCATGGCTTTTCCTCCTCAGTGGATGGGGTGCTGGCGCAGGAAATCTGCAGCAACGGATGAAGGACTTTCGTGATCGACGTCGACCCGCGCATTGAGCTGACGCATGGTGGCGTCGTCGAACAGTTCGGCCAGCGGCTTGAGCTCTTCGGCGAGTTTCGGGTGGGCGTCGAGGTAAACCTGACGCACCACCGGCGCGGCGGTGTAATCCGGGAAGTAATGCTTGTCGTCTTCCAGCAACTTGAGCTTGAAGGCGTTCAAGCGACCGTCGGTGGTGTAGACCAGACCGGCAAACACCTGGCCATTGCGCAGGGCGGTGTAGACCAAACCAGCGTCCATCTGCCGGATGTTTTTGCGGGTCAGGTTCATGCCATAGAGGTCCACCATGCCATCGAGACCGTCGGAACGGTTGGCGAACTCGGTGTCCAGGGCGACGAGGTGATGGGTCTTCGCTTCAGCCTGCATCACCGTGTTCAGCTCGCTGATGGTGTTGATCTGCGGGTAAGCCTTCGCGGTGTTTTCCGGCAGGGCCAGCGCGTAGGTGTTGCTGAATTTCGACGGGGTAAGCCAGATCAGGCCTTTTTTCGCGTCGAGTTCTTTCACTCGGGCGTAGGACTGAGCGCTGTCGAGCTTGTCAGTGATGTGGTTGTAGGCCACCAGCGACACGCCGGTGTATTCCCACATCAAGTCCAGTTGGCCACTTTCGTGGGCACTGCGAGCCAGGTTGCTGCCCAGACCGCCGGTCACCTGGGTGTCGTAACCCTTGGCGCGCAGGTATTGGGAAGTGATTTCCGCCAGCAGGGTTTGTTCGGTGAACACCCGGGCGCCGATGCGGATAACGGGTTTTTCAGCGGCTTGGGCAAAACCTGCGAACAGCAGAACGCAGCCTATTAAAAAGCTTAATTTTTTCATGAATATTCCTTTGCCGAGGCTTAAGACGGGCGCAAGCCGCGTTCGAGCCAGAGGCGGCTGGCGAGTGTCACCAGGCCGTCGAGCAGCAAGGCCAGCAGGGCGGTGCACGCCGCGCCGAGCAGCAGTTGCGGCTGATTGTTCAGGGCGATGCCGGGGAAAATCAGGCTGCCCAGGCTGTTGGCGCCGATCAGGAACGCCAGCGGTGCGGTACCGACGTTGATCGCCAGCGCCACGCGCACGCCGCCAATGATGATCGGCACGGCGTTCGGCAGTTCGACCCGCCATAGCACCTGAGTCGGTGTCATGCCGATGCCGACGGCCGCTTCCTTCAGCGAACCCTGAACATTTTTCAGGCCTTCATAGGTATTGCGCACGATCGGTAACAGCGAGGCGAGGAACAAGGCGAAGATCGCCGGGCCACTGCCGATGCCGAGAATCCCCAGGGCGATGGCCAGTACGGCGAGTGGCGGCACGGTGTTGCCGATGTTGAAGATCTGCATGAAGCGTTCGGCGCGTCCAACCATGGTCGGGCGGCTGAGGAAGATACCGGCGGGTATGCCCACTACAAGGGCGGCCAGCATGGAAGCGAGGACGAGAATCAGATGAGCTTGCAGGTAAAACAACAAATCGTCGCGGTACTGTTCGATCGTGTTGATGCCAATCCAGTGGACCAGCAGGGCCAGAAGGGCGACGACAACCGCACCTCCTATCAGCCCTTTGCCATAGCGAATAGCCACAGGCGGACTCCTTTTTTCAGTCGGCGGACGCAGTCCCGTGTGGCATGCCATTCCTGGCTGCCGGGAAATCAACGTTCGCGAGAAGCAGCTCTATCAGTGCCGGTAAACGGCATGAAATCGAGCCATAAGCGCAGCCTCGTCAGACTAACTTGCTGATTTTTCAGCCCCTGACGATGGGTCGTAACAGGGGAGTGGACGCCTCCACCTTTTAAAAGGTTCCATAATTAACAGCATTTAGCTACCACGTAGGAGCTGCCGAAGGCTGCGATCTTTTGATCTTGATCTTCGGTGGCCTTGAAAAAACAAGATCAAAAGATCGCAGCCTTCGGCAGCTCCTACAGGGGGGGCGGTGTTCGGGAAGCCCTACGGACGGTGGTTCGTCGGTTAATTTTTAAGCTATACTCGCCGCCCTTTTTTGAATCACCTGCCAGGCGATTTCCCATGACCAAACAGGCCGCCGAAGTCGCGAAACGCCGCACTTTCGCCATTATTTCCCACCCCGATGCCGGTAAGACCACCATCACCGAGAAGCTCTTGCTGATGGGCAAGGCGATTGCGATTGCTGGCACGGTGAAGTCGCGTAAATCCGACCGCCATGCCACCTCCGACTGGATGGAAATGGAAAAGCAGCGTGGTATCTCGATTACCACGTCGGTCATGCAGTTCCCGTATCGCGATCACATGATTAACTTGCTCGACACCCCGGGCCACGAAGACTTCTCCGAAGATACCTACCGCACCCTGACAGCGGTCGACTCGGCATTGATGGTCCTCGACGGCGGTAAGGGTGTAGAGCCTCGGACCATCGCGCTGATGGACGTTTGCCGTCTGCGTGACACGCCGATCGTCAGCTTCATCAACAAACTCGACCGTGACATCCGCGACCCGATCGAACTGCTCGACGAAATCGAAGCGGTCCTTAAGATCAAGGCCGCGCCGATCACCTGGCCGATCGGTTGCTACCGCGATTTCAAGGGTGTTTATCACCTCGCCGACGATTACATCATCGTCTACACCGCTGGTCATGGCCACGAGCGCACCGATGTGAAAATCATCGAGAAGCTCGACTCCGATGAAGCCCGCGCGCACTTGGGCGATGAGTACGATCGCTTCGTTGATCAGCTGGAACTGGTGCAGGGCGCCTGCCACGAATTCAATCAACAGGAATTCCTCGACGGCCAACTGACGCCGGTGTTCTTCGGTACTGCACTGGGCAACTTCGGTGTCGATCACGTGCTCGACGCTGTGGTCAACTGGGCGCCGAAACCGCTGGCCCGTGTCGCCAACGAACGCACCGTGGAACCGGTTGAAGAGAAATTCGCCGGCTTCGTATTCAAGATCCAGGCGAACATGGACCCAAAACACCGCGACCGTATCGCCTTCATGCGTATTTGTTCCGGCAAGTACGAAAAAGGCATGAAAATGCGCCACGTGCGCACCGGTAAAGACGTGCGGATCGGCGACGCGCTGACGTTCTTCTCCTCCGAGCGTGAGCAGCTGGAAGAAGCCTTCGCTGGCGACATCATCGGTTTGCACAACCACGGCACCATCCAGATCGGCGACACCTTCACCGAAGGCGAAGTCCTGGGCTTCACCGGCATTCCGCACTTCGCCCCGGAACTGTTCCGTCGCGTGCGTCTGCGTGATCCGCTGAAATCCAAGCAGCTGCGTCAGGGCCTGCAGCAACTGGCCGAAGAAGGCGCCACTCAGGTGTTCTTCCCCGAGCGCAGCAACGACATCATCCTGGGTGCCGTTGGTGTGCTGCAGTTCGACGTGGTCGCCAGCCGTTTGAAAGAGGAATACAAGGTCGAGTGCTCATATGAGCCGATCACTGTTTATTCCGCGCGCTGGATTGATTGCGACGATAAGAAGAAGCTTGAGGAATTCCGGGTCAAGGCCGTGGAAAACCTTGCGGTCGATGGTGGTGGTCACCTGACCTACCTGGCTCCGACCCGGGTCAATCTGGCGCTGATGGAAGAGCGCTGGCCGGACGTGAAATTCCGCGCGACGCGTGAGCATCACTAAGCGCTGAGCCGTAACCCCCAAAGCCCCGATGCGTAAGCCTCGGGGCTTTTTTATTGACCACTGTTCCCCTGTGGGAGCGAGCCTGCTCGCGATAGCGGTCTGGCATTCAGGTATGTGTCGACTGGCTGTCCGCCATCGCGAGCAGGCTCGCTCCCACAGGGGCATTGTTGTTAGTGGGTTTGGATATAACCCTTATTCGAAACCAATCTCTTCGCCAGCGGCATTTTCTGCTACCCGGTAGCGTCTTGTCTGGAGAACCCGGTCAATCGGAACTAAATTTCACTCAGTACCTTTCAGGCATCCACGCGTCACTCAAGAAAGGATGGAATCGGCTATGAGTATTTTTCAACGCATTGTGTTGTTGCTTAAGGTTTTGGTGATGCTGTCCCTCGGCACGTCGGCGGTGGCGTGGGCAGAGTGTGAGGACCATGAAAAACAGGCCTTGAACGGGCAAGGCGTGCACAGCGAGCAGATGATCGCCGCGACCGAATCAGACGATGACGACCCAGACGCCGATGAGGATGAGGAAGACAAGCAAACGTAATTGACGGACCAAAGAAAACCCCTCCTGCCGGACTGATGCGCAATCTGGCGGAAGGGGTCTGGTCAACTCGGTAAAAGCGCGCCCCGATATCCGAGGCGCGTTTTTTTATGCCGCGCCGTCGAGGAATTGCTCGGCGTAGTGGCAAGCCACCTGACGGGTGTCGACCAGGCGCAGAAGCGGTTCTTCTGTGGTGCAGCGCTCGGTCGCGTACGGGCAGCGCTTGTGGAAGGCGCAGCCGGACGGCGGGTTCAGCGGGTTGGGCAACTCGCCGACGATCTTGATTTTTGGCTTGTCCGGATCCGGGTGGATGGTCGGAGTGGCCGACAACAGCGCCTGGGTGTACGGGTGCAGAGGGCGAGTGTAGATGTCTTCTTTCGGGCCCATTTCCACCGGGCGACCGAGGTACATCACCATCACGTGATCGGCAACGTGACGCACCACTGCCAGGTTGTGGGAGATGAACACGTAGGCAGTGTTGAACTCTTGCTGCAAATCCATGAACAGGTTCAGTACCTGCGCCTGAATCGATACGTCCAGCGCCGAGGTCGGTTCGTCCGCCACCAGCACTTTGGGTTGCAGCATCATCGCGCGGGCCAGGGCAATCCGCTGGCGCTGACCGCCGGAGAACATGTGCGGGTAGCGCTGGTAATGCTCAGGCCGCAAGCCCACCTGTTTCATCATCGCCTGGACTTTCTCGCGACGTTCCGAGGCGCTCAGGTTGGTGTTGATCAATAAAGGCTCTGCAAGCTGATCACCGATCTTCTGCCGTGGGTTCAGCGATGCGTATGGGCTCTGGAACACCATCTGCACGTCTTTGCGCAGCTGCTTGCGCTGAGCCTTGTCGGCGCCGGCGACTTCCTGCCCGGCGATTTTCAAGGAACCGGAGGACGGTTCTTCGATCAGCGTCAGGGCACGGGCCAGGGTGGATTTGCCGCAGCCCGATTCGCCCACAACGGCGAGGGTCTTGCCGGCTTCCAGTTCGAACGACACACCGTTAAGGGCGCGCACGGTCGCATGACCCTTGAACAGGCCACGGGACACTTCGTAGTGACGGGTCAGGTTTCGGGCGGTAAGTACGACGGCCATTACGCCACCTCCTGATTCAGCGGGTAGAAGCAGCGGGCGAGGCTGTTGCTTTTCGGGTCAAGGGCCGGACGCTGGGTGCGGCAGTTGTCCTGCACGTAGGGGCAGCGCGGCGACAGCAGGCAGCCTTGCGGGCGGTCGTAGCGACCGGGAACGATGCCCGGCAGTGTCGACAGGCGCGCAGCACCCAGGCTGTGTTCCGGAATGGCCTTGAGCAGCGCTTCGCTGTACGGGTGCGCCGGGATGTCGAACAGTTGTGGCACCTGACCGACTTCAACCGCCTGGCCGGCGTACATCACGCACACGCGCTGAGCGGTTTCGGCCACGACCGCGAGGTCGTGGGTGATCAGCACCAGGCCCATGTTCTGCTCTTTTTGCAGGGCCAGCAGCAGGTCCATGATCTGCGCCTGAATCGTTACGTCGAGCGCGGTGGTCGGTTCGTCGGCGATCAGCAGTTTCGGTTCGCCGGCAATCGCCATGGCAATCGCCACGCGCTGGCTCATACCGCCGGACAGTTGATGCGGATAGGCGTCCATGCGGCTGGCGGCGCCCGGGATTTCCACTTTTTCCAGCAGTTCGATGGCACGCTTGCGGGCGTCCTTACGGGACATTTTCAGGTGCAGGCGCAGCACTTCCTCGATCTGGAAACCGACGGTGTAGCTCGGGTTCAGCGCGGTCATCGGGTCCTGGAAAACCATGGCCAGGTCTTTGCCGACGATTTTGCGACGTTGACGGTTGCTGAGCTTGAGCATGTTCTGGCCGTCGAAATTCAGCGCGTCGGCAGTGACGATCCCCGGATGCTCGATCAGGCCCATCAGCGCCATCATGGTCACGGATTTACCGGAACCCGATTCGCCGACGATGGCCAGCACTTCGCCCTTGTCCACGGAAATGTCGAGACCGTCGACCACCGGAACAGCGTTGGCGTCGCCGAAGCGAACGTTGAGATTCTTGATTTCTAACAGTGACATTTGAATCTCCTCAGGCGGCGTTCTTGAGTTTCGGGTCCAGCGCATCGCGCAGGCCGTCGCCCATCAAGTTGATTGCCAGCACGCTGAGCAAAATGGTCAAACCAGGCAGACTTACCACCCACCAGGCGCGTTCGATGTAGTCGCGAGCCGAAGCCAGCATGGTGCCCCACTCAGGCGTTGGCGGTTGTACGCCAAGGCCGAGGAAGCCCAGTGCCGCGGCATCGAGAATCGCCGAGGAGAAGCTCAAAGTGGCCTGAACGATCAGCGGTGCCATGCAATTTGGCAGCACGGTGATGAACATCAGGCGCGGCAGACCGGCACCGGCCAGGCGCGCGGCGGTCACGTAGTCGCGGTTCAGTTCGCCCATCACCGCGGCGCGGGTCAGACGAACATAGGACGGCAACGAAACCACGGCGATGGCGATAATGGTGTTGATCAGGCCAGGGCCGAGGATGGCGACAATCGCCACAGCCAGCAGCAAGGACGGCAGGGCCAGCATGATGTCCATCAGACGCATGATGGTCGGGCCGAGCACGCGCGGGAAGAAGCCGGCGAACAGCCCCAGCAGAATGCCCGGGATCAGCGACATCACCACCGACGAAAGGCCGATCAGCAGCGACAGGCGCGAGCCGTGAATCAAACGCGACAGCAGGTCGCGACCGAGTTCATCGGTACCCAGCAGGAATTGGATTTGCCCGCTTTCCAGCCAGGACGGCGGGGTCAGCAGGAAGTCGCGGTACTGCTCGCTTGGGTTATGCGGTGCGACCCATGGGGCGAAGATCGCGCAGAAAATCACCAGCAGCATGAACATCAGGCCGGCGACGGCACCTTTGTTTTTTGAGAATGCTTGCCAGAATTCTTTGTACGGGGACGGATACAGCAGGCTTTGATCGACTGCTACCGGTGTAGTGAGAGTGGTCATGGTCTTGATCTCAGCGCTGGTGACGAATGCGTGGGTTGGCAAAGCCGTAGAGGATGTCCACTACGAAGTTGACCAGAATCACCAGGCAGGCGATTAACAGGATGCCGTTCTGCACCACGGGATAGTCCCGTGCGCCAATGGCTTCGATCAGCCATTTGCCAATGCCGGGCCAGGAGAAAATGGTTTCGGTCAGGACCGCACCGGCCAGCAGAGTGCCGACTTGCAGGCCGACCACGGTCAGTACCGGAATCAGTGCGTTACGCAGGCCGTGAACGAACACCACGCGCGATGGCGACAGGCCTTTGGCGCGGGCGGTACGGATGTAGTCTTCACGCAGCACTTCGAGCATCGACGAACGGGTCATCCGCGCGATCACCGCCAGCGGGATGGTACCGAGCACGATGGCCGGCAGGATCAGGTGATGCAGGGCATCGAAGAACGCCCCGACGTCATCGGCCAGCAGCGTATCGATCAGCATGAAACCGGTGCGCGGCTCAATGTCGTAGAGCAGGTCGATCCGCCCGGACACCGGGGTCCAGCCCAGGCTCACCGAGAAGAACATGATCAGGATCAGGCCCCACCAGAAGATCGGCATCGAGTATCCCGCCAGGGAGATGCCCATCACCCCGTGGTCGAACAGGGATCCTCGCTTGAGTGCCGCAATCACCCCGGCCAGAAGGCCCAGGATGCCGGCGAACAACAGGGCGGCCATGGACAGTTCCAGGGTCGCGGGGAATAGAGAGCTGAACTCGGTCCAGACGCTTTCACGGGTACGCAGGGATTCGCCGAGATCGCCGTGGGCCAACTTGCCGATGTAATCCAGGTATTGGGCATACAGGGGTTTGTTCAGACCTAGGCGTTCCATTGCCTGAGCATGCATTTCGGGGTCGACTCTACGTTCGCCCATCATTACTTCCACGGGGTCGCCTGGAATCATGCGAATCAACGCGAAAGTCAGCAAGGTGATGCCGAAGAACGTGGGGATCAATAACCCCAATCGGCGGGCAATAAAACTAAACATCTTGTGTGGTACCTCATCAGCCGGTTAGGCGTGCCCGGCAGCGCTGGGGTCAGCGATGCCGGGCGTTTCTTATCTACTTCACCTGGGTGGTGGCGAAGTTATTCGTGGTGAGGGGGCTAATGTGATAGCCCTCTACGTTGGTGCGCATTGCGGTGAACATACGGGTGTGCGCCATGCTGATCCACGGCTGGTCCTGATTGAAAACAGCCTGGGCCTGTTCGTAGAGCGCCGTGCGTTCGTCCGGGTTCACTTTAGCCCGTGCTTCGTCGATCAGCGTCTGGAACTTTTCATTGCACCAGCGAGCGTAGTTTTCGCCGTTTTTGGCGGCCTCGCAACTGAGCATAGGCGTCAGGAAATTATCCGGATCGCCGTTATCGCCAGCCCAACCGGCGGACACCATGTCGTGCTCGCCGTTTTTCGCGCGCTTGAGCATTTCGCCCCATTCCATGACCCGAATATCGACCTTGATCCCGACTTTGGCCAGGTCGGCCTGCATCATCTGCGCGCCGAGCATCGGGTTCGGGTTGGTCGGGCCGCCGCCGTTACGGGTGAACAGGGTAAACGTGGTGCCTTCCGGTACGCCGGCTTCCTTGAGCAGGGCGCGAGCCTTGTCCAGATCACGCGGCGGGTTGGTCAGTGTGTGGTTGTAGCCCAGCAGGGTGTCCGGGTACGGGTTGACCGCCACGGTCGCATTGCCTTTGCCGAACAGCGCGTTGACGTACGCAGCCTTGTCGAAGGCGATGTCGATGGCTTTACGCACGCGCACGTCGCTCATGTACGGGCGTGCGGTGTTCATGGCGACATAGGACACGGTCATCGCGTTCAGCTCATCAACCTTCAGGTTGGCGTCTTTCTTGATGCTCGGGATGTCATCCGGTTTCGGATACAGCGCGATCTGGCACTCATTGGCCTTGAGCTTTTGCAGGCGCACGTTGTTGTCGGTGGCAATCGCCAGGACCAGCGCTTCAGCCGGTGGCTTGCCACGGAAGTAGTCCGGGTTGGCCTTGAAGCGAACCTGAGCATCCTTGGCGTAACGCTGGAAGACGAACGGTCCGGTGCCGATCGGCTTGTTGTTCAGGTCGCCGGCCTTGTTGGCCTTGAGCAACTGATCGGCGTACTCGGCGGAGTAGATCGAGGAGAAGGCCATGGCGATGTCGGCCAGGAACGGCGCTTCACGGCGGGTCAGGGTGAATTTGACCGTGTTGTCGTCGACTTTCTCGACGCTTTTGAGCAGTTCTTTGAAGCCCATGCTTTCAAAGTACGGGAAGCCCACGCTCGACAGTTTGTGCCATGGGTGTTTCGGGTCCAGCTGACGCTGGAAGCTCCAGACCACGTCGTCGGCATTCATGTCGCGGGTCGGCTTGAAGTAGTCGGTGGTGTGAAACTTGACGCCTTTGCGCAGGTGGAACGTATAGGTCAGACCGTCGTCGCTGATGTCCCACGACTCGGCCAGTGCCGGGATCACTTCAGTGGTGCCGGGCTTGAAGTCCGCCAGACGATTGAAGATGGTTTCGGCCACCGCATCGGCTGTGACTGCAGTCGTGTACTGGACCATATCGAAGCCTTCCGGGCTGGCTTCGGTACAGACCACCAAGGGTTTGGCCGAGACGCCGACGGCGACACTCAGCAACGCGGCAGCGATGGCCGCTCGTAGGGGAAGCATTTTCATCTAGAGCCCTCTGCAATCGGTTGAACAGGAAAAAACCGAACGGCCGACTCGTCATGAGTCAGCCGCCGGCATGCGCTTTACAAAATGTTGAACGGGATGGTGGTCACGAGACGGAACTCGTTGAGGCTGCCATCGGCCTGGTTTTCGCTGGCGCGGTGAGCGGTGTAGGTTGCGCGAACAGTGGTGGCCTTCAGCGGGCCGCTCTGTAGGGCGTAGGTAGCACCGATACCGTATTCGTAATGGTGTTCGCCATCCTGGGACTGGATGCCGTCATAACCCTTGCCCGCCACACCGCCGTTGCCGGTGTACTGAGTGCCGTCGATACCCCAGCCACGAGCCTGGTAGATGTTGAACTTCAGGCCCGGGACGCCGTATTCGGCCATGTTCAGGCCGTAGGCGATCTGGAAGGATTTTTCGTTCGGGCCGTTGAAGTCCGACAGCAGGGAGTTGGCAAGGTAGATGCCGTTGGTTTCGTGCAGGTAGTCGAAGTACTCGTTACCGTTCACTTCCTGATACGAGAAGGTCAGGGTATGAGCCTGGTGGGTCAGACCGAACGACAGGGAGTAGGTGTCGTTGTCGATCCTGCCGATAAGGGCTTTACCTTCTTCCTGGGTTTTGTAGTAGTTCAGGCCGGTGGTCAGGCTCAGGACCTGGCTGTCGCCCAGCACATGGCTGGCGCCGAAGTAGTACTGGTTCCAGATGTCTTCGGCCTGGGTTGCCCAGAGGCTGGTGGTCAGGCTGGCGAATGGGGTGTAGGTAATACCGCCGGTGTAGACGTGATCGGTTTCAACAATGCCGTTGGCGTATTCGGTACGGAATTTACGCTGGCTTTCTTCGGTACGCGGAGAGTTGCGATCGAAGGTGGCCAGGTCGAAAGCCAGGTTATTCAGCTCTTCGCTGTGGATGGCCACACCCTGAAAGCTCGAAGGCAGCGCACGGTTACCGATGACATCGACCATCGGGCTACTGAAGTTCTGGCGGCCAGCGGTCAGGGTGGTGTTGGACACACGGGCCTTGACGTTGGCCAAGCCCAGTTTGCTCCACTGGCCGACGGCGTCGCCACCTTCTTCGGTCAGGGTACGGTTGTTGCCCGCGCCAGGACGGGTACCTGGTGCGCCACCGTTGTTGGATGCCAGATCCTTGCGATCACGATCCAGAGCGATAGCGTTGTAGGCCGCCACTTCGGTGCTGAAACCTACAGTGCCTTCTGTAAAACCGGAGTTGTACTTGAGGATGGTGCCCTGAACCCAGTTGATACGACGGTCAGTCTGGTGAGTTTCACCATTCTTACGGTAGTTGAGTGTTGCACCCCGCTTGAAATGCTCGTTGGCATACCAGTTACGCGTGCTGCCGGTGATCGATTGACCTTCGACAAAACCAGTGGCTTCGCTCTGGGCACTTTTCTCGTTAACGGTAACCGGCGTGAACGCCTGGCTCTGGGATTCTGCGTACGCCGTGGCGGTCACGCTGCTGATGGCCAAGGCCAATAACGCGGTGCTGCTCAGTTTCATGGATGAAGCTCCTTACTTTCTTTTTTTTAATGCCGGTCTTTTTCGGTGATCCGGCTATTTGGTTTAGAACTCATGCAGGCATCGCAAACGTTTGCTATAGGCCTGATTGGCGAATTACGGCAATACGCTTGCGTGAGGGCGCAATTCGCCCCCAGCGTTCTGACTAATCGGTTATTGGTCGATACTGACGCCCGAGAACACGTTACGACCGAAAGGACTCACCTTGAATCCTTCGATTTTGGCGCTCAACGGCTGGTTGACCGTCGAGTGGGCGACCGGCGTGATCGGCACCTGCTGCTTGAGGTACTGTTGCGCCTGTTTGTAGAGCACGGTTCGCTGATCGCGATCGGTCACGACCTTGGCTTGCTTGATCAGCTTGTCGTAAGCCGGATCACACCACATGGAGTAGTTGTTGCCGCCAATGGCATCGCAGCTGTAAAGCGTGCCGAGCCAGTTGTCCGGGTCACCATTATCACCGGTCCAGCCGATCAGGCTGATGTCGTGCTCGCCGTTCTTGGTGCGCTTGATGTATTCGCCCCATTCGTAGCTGACGATCTTGACCTTGAGGCCGATCTTCGCCCAATCCGCCTGGAGCATTTCGGCCATCAACTTGGCGTTGGGGTTGTACGGACGCTGGACCGGCATGGCCCAGAGGGTGATTTCGGTGCCTTCCTTGACGCCGGCAGCCTTGAGCAGCTCCTTGGCTTTTTCCGGGTTGTAGGCGGCGTCTTTGATGGTCTCGTCGTAGGACCATTGGGTCGGTGGCATGGCGTTGACCGCCAGTTGACCGGCACCTTGATAGACGGCGTTGAGAATCCCTTGCTTGTTCACCGCCATGTCCAGCGCCTGGCGCACTTCGAGCTGGTCGAACGGTTTGTGCCGCACGTTGTAGGCGATGTAACCGAGGTTGAAACCGGGCTTCTCGATGAGCTTGAGCGTCGGGTCGTTTTTCAGCGCGGTCACGTCGGCGGGGCGCGGGTGCAGGGTGATCTGGCATTCGTTGGCCTTGAGTTTCTGCACGCGCACCGAGGCGTCGGTGTTGATGGCGAAAATCAGGTTCTCGAGCTTGACCCGGCTCGGGTCCCAGTACTGCTTGTTGCCGCTGTAACGGATGTTGGAATCTTTCTGGTAGCTCTTGAACACGAACGGCCCGGTGCCGATCGGCTTCTGGTTAATGTCGCTCGGCTTGCCTTCGGCCAGCAGTTTGTCGGCGTATTCGGCGGACAGGATGGCGGCGAAGCTCATGGCGATGTTCTGGATGAACGCGGCATCGACGCTGTTCAGCGTCATGACCACGGTCAGCGGCCCGGTCTTCTCGACTTTGGCGATGTTCTTGTTCAGGCTCATCCCGTTGAAATACGGGAACTCGGTTGGATAAGCCTTTCGGAAGGGTTGCTGCGGGTCGAGCATGCGATTGAACGTGAACAGCACGTCATCGGCGTTGAAATCGCGGGTCGGTGTGAAGTATTTGGTGGTGTGAAATTTCACCCCTTCGCGCAGATGAAAGGTGTACTTGAGACCGTCCTCGGAAATATCCCAACGGGTTGCCAGGCCCGGTACGACGTTGGTGGCGCCTTTTTCAAATTCTGCCAATCGGTTGTACAGCGGCTCGGCGGCATCATTATCGGTCGCCGTGGTGTACTGCGCGGTGTCGAAGCCCGCCGGACTGCCTTCGGAGCAGAACACCAGGCTGTTATTGGCGGCCTGGCTAATGGACGTGGCGGCCAGCAGGCCGGTGCCCAGCAATGCGGATAAAACCAAGGTATGGCGCATGACGCTCCCTCTTGTTTAGTGTTTTATCAATGAGCCGTATCCCTTCCAGGGACGTTGAGGCCATTGATCTCAAACCATCGCGTGCAGCGATTACCGAGAGCCCACGCACAAACTGGTCAGATCCCGACGGTATGAGCCGTAGGTCTGGCAGTAAATGCGTAAATGCCTGAAAGACTCGTAGGAAAAGGCGACGCGTCCTAAGCCTCTGCTGCGGTGCGCAGTGGATTGGGATGTCAGTGAATTCCTACTTTCTCGGCAGATAAAGCAACGGCGACGTTAATAACGTCGCCGTTGCAATCCTTATTTGCTGACGCTGACGCCGTAGAAGGAGTTCAAGCCGAATGGGCTGATCTTGAAGTCCTGCACGTTGGCGCGCATGGGTTGGAACACCGTCGAGTGAGCGATAGGTGTCATTGGAACGGCGTCTTTGAGGACGTGTTGCGCCTGTTTGTACAGTTCGGTGCGCTTGGCCTGATCGGTGGTGCGCTTGGCTTCCTTGACGATGCCGTCAAACTTCTTGTCGCACCATTTGGAGAAGTTGTTGCCGCTCAGCGAGTCGCAACCGAACAGCACGTTGAGCCAGTTGTCCGGGTCACCGTTGTCGCCGCTCCAGCCGATGATCATCGCCTGGTTCTCGCCACCTTTGGAACGCTTGATGTACTCGCCCCATTCGTAGCTGGTGATCTTGACGTTCAGGCCGATCTTCTTCCAGTCGGACTGCAGCATTTCAGCCATCAGCTTGGCGTTCGGGTTGTACGGGCGCTGTACCGGCATCGCCCACAGAACGATTTCGGTGCCTTCCTTGACGCCGGCTTCCTTGAGCAGCGCCTTGGCTTTCTCGGGATCGTACTTGGCATCCTTGATGGTGGTGTCGTAGGACCATTGGGTCGGCGGCATGGCGTTGACGGCCAATTGGCCCGCGCCCTGGTAAACCGAGTCGATGATCTGTGGCTTGTTGACTGCCATGTCCAGTGCCTGACGCACGCGCAGGTCGGCCAGCGGGTTCGGCTCGTTGCTGCCCTTGACCTTGTCCATCACGTTGTAGGCGATGTAGCCCAGGTTGAAACCAGCCTGGTCAGGCATCTTCAGTGCCGGGTCTGCTTTCAGTGCCTGCAGGTCAGCCGGACGCGGGAACAGAGTGATCTGGCACTCGTTCTTCTTCAGTTTCTGGATACGTACCGACGGGTCGGTGGTGATGGCGAAGATCAGGTTGTCGATCTTCACGTCGTCAGGCTTCCAGTAGTCCTTGTTCCCGGTGTAACGGATGTTGGAGTCTTTCTGGTAGCTCTTGAACACGAACGGGCCGGTGCCGACCGGTTTCTGGTTGATATCGGCAGCCTTGCCTTCCTTGAGCAGCTGGGCGGCGTACTCGGCGGACTGGATCGAGGCGAAGCTCATGGCCATGTTCTGGATGAACGCGGCATCAACTTCTTTCAGGATGAACTTGACGGTGTGGTCGTCGACTTTATCGATCTTGGTGATGTTGGTGTCCATCCCCATGTCGGTGAAGTACGGGAATTCGGTCGGGTACGCCTTACGGAACGGGTCATCCTTGTTAATCATGCGATTGAAGGTGAACAGCACGTCGTCGGCGTTGAACTCACGAGTCGGCTTGAAATACGGGGTGGTGTGGAACTTGACGCCTTCACGCAGGTGGAAGGTGTACGTCAGGCCATCATCGGAAATGTCCCACTTGGTCGCCAGGCCAGGAATCACGGCGGTGCCGCCGCGCTCGAACTGGGTCAGGCGGTTGAACATGGTTTCTGCAGAGGCGTCGAAGTCGGTTCCGGTGGTGTACTGACCAGGATCGAAACCGGCCGGGCTCCCTTCGGAGCAAAACACCAGGTTAGTCGCCGCTTGGGCGAAAGGTGCGCTGGCTAATAAGCTTGCGCCGACTAAAAACGGAATGACCGCGTGTTTAAGCATGGTGGCCTCATGATTTGTTGTCATTTTTGGAATTAGAGGACGACCTCGTGAGTCGACCTGCGGATACTTATGCAGGGGCCATACCCAATGCAAGATCCTGAATGGCTACAAACCTTAAACAGTGGAACGAACGTACCTTAATGTCGCATATGTATAAATTCCCGCACATTTGACCGTTTGCGCAGGTTTTTTACGGTGCAAAACGCGCACCGACACGGGGCAGCCGGGGCGTCTGGTGCACCCGGTTGGCGCCTGGTGTTACTTATTTATACCCACTCCATAGAAGGGTGTAAGGCCGAAAGGGCTGATCTTGAAGTCGGTCACTTCCTTGCGCAGTGGCTGGAACACTGTCGAGTTGGCGACAGGTGTGATAGGTACTTGTTGTTTAAGGATTTGCTGTGCCTGCTGGTACAGTTTGACCCGCTGCTGTTTGTCCGTGGACACCTTCGCTTGCTGCACCAACTTGTCGTAGGCCGGGTCGCACCATTTGGCGTAATTGCTACCTTTCACCGCAGCGCAGCTGTAGAGCACGCCGAGCCAGTTGTCCGGGTCCCCGTTGTCGCCGGTCCAGCCGTAGATCATCGCGTCGTGCTCGCCGTTCTTGGCGCGCTTGATGTACTCGCCCCACTCATAGCTGACGATGTTGGCCTTGATCCCGACTTTCTCCCAATCCTGCTGGATCATCTGTGCCGACATCCGCGCGTTAGGGTTGGAGGCGCGCTGCACGGTCATGGCCCACAAATTAATGGTGGTACCGGGCGCAACCCCTGCTTCTTTTAGTAGCGCGCGGGCTTTGGTCGGGTCGTGCGGTGCATCCTTGATGGTCGGGTCATAGGACCATTGCGCCGGGGGCAGGGCGTTCTGCGCGAGCTGCCCGGCACTCTGGTAGACCGCTTTGATGATCGCCGGTTTATCGATAGCCATGTCCAGGGCCTGACGGACCTTGAGCTGGTCCAGCGGTGGATGGGTTACGTTGTAGGCGAGGAAGCCGAGGTTGAAACCGGCCTGTTTGAGCACGGTCAGGTTCGGGTCTTTCTCCATGACGTCGATGTCTGCCGGACGTGGGTAGCCGCTGACCTGACACTCGCCGGCCTTGAGCTTCTGCAAGCGCACGGCGGCATCGGGTGTGATCGAGAAAATCAGGTTGTCGAGTTTCACGTCCTCGGGCTTCCAGTAGGCCTTGTTGGCGGCGTAGCGGATCTGCGAGTCCTTTTGATAGCGCTTGAACACGAACGGGCCGGTGCCGACCGGTTTCTGGTTGAGGTCGGCGGCTTTGCCTTCCTTTAACAGTTGGGTGGCGTATTCGGCGGACTGCACCGAGGCGAAGCTCATGGCGAGGTTCTGCACGAACGCAGCGTCAATGTTGTTCAGGCTGAAGCGCACGGTGTGGTCGTCGATCTTGTCGATGCTTTTGATCGTGGTGTTCAGGCCCATGTCGGTGAAGTACGGCGATTCGGCGGGGTAGGCTTTGCGGAAGGCGTTTTGCGGGTCGAGCAGGCGTTGGAAGGTGAACAGGACGTCGTCGGCGTTGAAGTCGCGGGTCGGGGTGAAGTAGTCGGTGGTGTGGAATTTCACGCCGTCGCGCAGGTGGAAGGTGTAGCTGAGGCCGTCCTGGGAGACATCCCAGCTGGTGGCCAGGCCGGGTTCGACTTCGGTGCCACCGCGTTTGAATTGGGTGAGGCGGTTGAAGACGGTTTCGGCTGAGGCGTCGAAGTCGGTGCCGCTGGTGTATTGGCTGGGGTCGAAACCGGCGGGGCTGGCTTCGGAGCAGTAGACCAGGGTGGTGGCGGCTTGGGCGGTTTGTGCGAGTGATGCGGTTGTAGCGAGGGCGAGAGCAAGCAGAAGTGGTTTGACGGTGGTTCTTTCCATGGAGTCCCCGTGGGTTTGGCGGCGATGTTTCACTGAGGGTAGCGTTGTTGGTGAGATTGGCGGAAATATCCGTTTGTAAGGGGAACCCCTCTATCTCGGCATATTCAAGCTGGTTGTTGGCTTGGCGGCCTTCTAGCCGACCAAGCTCTTGCGGATTGAGTACATATCCGTTGCTGCGGTAAAGGCGGCTTAGGGTTTCGCCCTTACGGCGACTCACTTTTCCAGACGCCGAAAAGTAAGCAAAAGGCTTCGCCCCAAGCGTCCGGCCCCTCGCTGAGGCTCGGCGTTCCTTCGCTCCGGTATCCATCTGGGGGCATCGCCCTACGGTCTGCTTCGCTACGACCTACATGCGATGGGTTCGACTGCGTCGAACGGCGCTGCGCGCCAATCCCCAGATGAACACCTCCACTCAGCCTCCCGAAGGGGCGGGTGGATCAAGATCAAAAGCTGCAGGCGAGCTAACGCTCGGCCTGTTGAGTGGTGAGGGGCAGGTGTACGCCGATGGCTTTTTGTAGGAGCGAGGCTTGCCCGCGAAGACGGCCTGGCAGCCGACCAATCTGTTATTGAATGTTTAAGAAATTGGTATGAATCGCAGAAGTTTCCCACGCAATTTTCAGGTTGTCGGTCGGACGTGGGCCTTCTAGTCTTTGGCTGTCGCTGCAAAACCAGCGAGCAGGTGTGGAAACCTGACCCTTAAGTAGTTGCATTGCATCACCATCGTAATCGTTGCCGATGTCTTCTTTCGTCTGCAAACTGCGTTATGGCGGCTGTGCGTGGGCAGACTTCGGTCTGGCCGGGTGCCTACTTACCGGTTTTCCACCCTGCGTACAGCTGCCACCTTTTGTCGTGTGGAAACGACAAAAGGATGGCTCCCACCCGCAAGTAGGAGTTTTTATATGGATAAGTTAATCCCGGACCCACCCTTCAACACCACCACCCCCAACGCCGAAGCTTCGCGCACCGAAGAATTACTCAAAGACCGCGAAGCCATAAAACGCGCCCTCGACTACTACCTCGATCCTCCCGTCCCCTATGCCGCAAAACCCCGTCGTCCCAGCACGATGTATATGATCGCCCCCAACATGGATACCGAAAGCCTGTTGGCACAAGCCTGCGAGTCATTGGCCTCGGCCAGTGTCCTGGCCAGTGATTTCGCCACCCACCTGATCGGCCCGCAGCGCAATACAGTGTTGGCGATTCAACAGATCATCATGTTGGCGGAGTTGGCGGTGAATCGGGTGTTGGATAACGTCGATCCAGCGTAGACCGCGTTATCGTTCATCGCGGGCAAGCCCGCTCCCACAGGATTTTTGCTGATTTGAAATTGGCGCATGACCTTGTGGGAGCGGCGGTGCGGCGATTCGACTTGCCCGCGATGGACGGCAGATCAATCAACACAAGGCCTGACGGACAAACTCCATTTCTTCAGGGCAAAAAAAACCGGCGATCACTTATTGATCGCCGGTTTTCGTTTACCCCTTATCCAATCACTGCATCAACACTTCAATCGCCCCATCCGCCGTCATGCTGACCTGGCTGGTGCCGGCTTCAACTTCCGGCGTCACCGGCGCTGAATCCATACCGGCGGCGGCTTTCATCATCATTGGCCCGCGCATGTACGGTTGTGGATAACCGTTGCTGTTGAGGTTCAGGTTGACGATTTTGTAGCTCTTGCCACCCAGGGCGTCGGTGGCCAGTTGGGCACGGGACTTGAAGGCGGTCACGGCTTCTTTGAGCAGGGCGTCTTCGCTGGCTTTGCGGGTTGGGGTGGCGATGGCGAAGTCCATGCCGCCCATTTTCAGGTCGGTGAGCAGTTCACCGGTGAGTTTGGAGAGGGCCGCGAAATCCGAGCTTTCCAGGCGCAGTTCGGCGCGTTCACGCCAGCCGGTAATTTTCTGGCCTTTGGTGTCGTAGATCGGGTAGCTGTTGCGGCTGCCCTGGCGCAGGGTGATGTCTTTGACTTCTTTAGCCTGTGCCAGCGCCTTGTTCATGGCGGTACTGACGTCGGCGGCGAGTTTGGCCGGGTCGCTGTTTTGCTCTTCGGTGTAGAGGGTCACGATCATCAGGTCGCGGGCCACTTCCTGGCTGACTTCGGCGCGCAGGGAGATCTGGTTGTAATGCAGTTCGTCGACGGCCAGGGCCGGAAGGCTGGCGACGGTGCCAACGCTTAAGGCAAGAAGGGCGGCGCTGCGGCGCAATGTGTGCATGAAAAGCTCCTTGGACGATGCGCAGGGGTTAAGGTCCGAACCTGCGTGAAACCATCAGACTCTAGCTTCAATGGTCCGGTTCGCACAGTTACAACTTCTATACAGATAATCAGCAGGTGGCTGCTTCGCAGCCAATCGCGGGCAAGCCACGCTCCCACAGGGGAACGCATTCCAATGTGGGAGCGTGGCTTGCCCGCGAAGGCGTCCTTATAGACGCAGCAATCCTTTCTGCCATGTGGTCGTTTGCCGCACTTTCGCCTCTCAGGCCCGTGGCTTGGTTATACTCCGTGCGATCCGCCTGGAGCGCTCATCAGGAGAGCTCATGCTCGCCCCCGTTCAAATCACTTCCGCCACTCGCCAGAACCTCTGGCGGCTCACGTTCATCCGCACGTTGGTGCTGGCCGCTCAGGCCGGTTCCGTAGGCCTGGCCTACTGGTTCGACCTGCTGCCGTTGCCCTGGCTGCAATTGGCGATCACCCTCGGTTTTTCCATGGTGCTCTGCGCACTGACCGCGATTCGCCTGCGCACGTCGTGGCCGGTGACCGAGCTTGAATACGCCGTGCAACTGGCCTGCGACCTGTTTATCCACAGTGCCTTGCTGTACTTCTCCGGTGGTTCGACCAACCCGTTCGTCTCTTATTACCTGGTGCCGTTGACCATCGCCGCCGTGACCTTGCCGTGGCGCTATTCGGTAATTCTGTCGGGCATCGCCCTGGCGTTGTATACGTTGCTGCTGGCGCGGTTCTATCCGCTGGAAACGTTCCCGATCGCCCGGGAGAACCTGCAGATCTACGGCATGTGGCTGAGTTTCGCCCTGGCTGCGGCGGTTATCACATTCTTCGCCGCCCGCATGGCCGAAGAGCTGCGTCGTCAGGAAGAATTGCGCGCCATTCGTCGCGAAGAAGGCCTGCGCGATCAGCAATTGCTGGCCGTTGCGACCCAGGCAGCCGGCGCTGCCCATGAACTGGGCACGCCGCTGGCGACCATGAGCGTGCTGCTCAAGGAAATGCGCCAGGATCATCCCGACCCGCTGCTGCAGGACGATTTGAGCGTGTTGCAGGATCAGGTCAAACTCTGCAAGGAGACCTTGCAGCAGTTGGTTCGGGCGGCGGAAGCCAATCGTCGCTTGGCGGTGGAGATGCAAGACGTCACCGACTGGCTCGACGAAGCCCTGAACCGCTGGCACTTGATGCGTCCGGAAGCCAGTTATCGCTTCCAGCGCTTGGGCCAGGGGACCGTGCCGCGCATGGCACCGCCGCCGGACCTGACCCAGGCCCTGCTGAATTTGCTGAACAACGCCGCCGATGCCTGTCCCGAAGGCTTGCAAGTGACCCTGGACTGGAATGCCGAGGACTTGACCATCAGCATTCGTGACCACGGCGCCGGCGTGCCACTGGCCATTGCCGAGCAGATTGGCAAACCGTTTTTTACCACCAAGGGCAAAGGTTTCGGCCTGGGCCTGTTTTTGAGCAAGGCCAGCGTGACACGCGCCGGCGGCTCAGTGAAACTCTACAGTCATGAGGAAGGTGGCACGCTTACCGAGCTGCGCCTGCCCCGTGTCGCCCGAGGAGACGAACATGAGTGACGAGATCCAAGTTGAAGGCGAAGAACTGCCGCATTTGCTGCTGGTAGACGACGATGCAACCTTCACCCGCGTGATGGCCCGTGCCATGGCCCGCCGTGGTTTTCGCGTGAGTACCGCAGGGTCCGCC
This sequence comes from Pseudomonas sp. ADAK2 TE3594, assembly GCF_053628675.1. Classification (NCBI taxonomy): domain Bacteria; kingdom Pseudomonadati; phylum Pseudomonadota; class Gammaproteobacteria; order Pseudomonadales; family Pseudomonadaceae; genus Pseudomonas; species Pseudomonas sp. ADAK2 TE3594. Next base: position 150,173 of record NZ_JBRJGV010000001.1, read on the forward strand.
GAAGAAGGCCTGACCATCGCCCAGGCCGACATTCCGGATTACGCCGCCCTGGATCTGAAAATGGACGGCGATTCGGGTCTGGTGTTGTTGCCCAAACTGCTGGAACTCGACCCGGAAATGCGCGTGGTGATCCTCACGGGTTATTCGAGCATTGCCACCGCCGTCGAGGCGATCAAGCGCGGCGCCTGCAATTACCTGTGCAAACCGGCGGACGCCGATGACGTGCTGGCCGCGTTACTCTCCGAGCACGCCGACCTCGACACCCTGGTGCCGGAAAACCCGATGTCCGTGGACCGCCTCCAGTGGGAGCACATCCAGCGCGTATTGACCGAGCACGAAGGCAACATCTCCGCCACTGCCCGCGCCTTGGGCATGCACCGTCGCACGCTGCAGCGCAAACTGCAGAAGCGCCCGGTCCGTCGCTGAACCGGCGCTGAACAATTGTTGTCACACCTCGTTACAAGCCGAGCCGTTCATTTATGATCGGCTCGTGTGTGTTCTTTTCTTTATCGAGCCTTATCCATGAATCAGAACGCTGAATATTGCGCGGTCAACGATGCTGTGCGCGGGCAGTTTTTTCGCAAAGTCTGGGCGATGACCACGCCTTACTGGCGCAGCGAAGAGAAGGGCAAGGCCTGGACGTTGCTGATCGCTGTGATCGCATTGTCGCTGGTCAGCGTGGGGCTCTCGGTGTGGTTCAACACCTGGTACAAGGATTTTTACAACGCCCTGCAACAAAAGGACGAGGCGGCCTTCTGGCGGCTGATCCTGTATTTCTGCGGGATCGCGGCGGTGGCAATCATCGCTGCCGTCTACCGGCTCTATCTGACCCAGATGCTGACCATCCGCTGGCGAGCCTGGCTCACCGAAAAGCATTTTGCCCGCTGGCTCGGCAACAAGAATTACTACCAGCTGGAACAGGGCGGTTACACCGATAACCCGGACCAGCGGATTTCCGAAGACCTCAACAACTTCACCTCGAACACCCTGGAATTGGGCATTGGTTTGCTTCGCAACATTGTCAGCCTGGTGTCGTTCTCGATCATTCTGTGGGGCGTGTCGGGCAGTATCGAAGTGTTCGGTTTCACCATTCCCGGCTACATGTTCTGGTGTGTGCTGGTCTATGCCGTGATCGGCAGCTGGCTGACGCATTTGATCGGCCGCCGTTTGATCGGCCTGAACAACCAGCAACAACGTTTCGAAGCCGACCTGCGTTTTTCCATGGTCCGGGTTCGCGAAAATGCCGAAAGCATTGCGTTGTATAACGGTGAGCCCAATGAAAACCGTCGTTTGAGCAGCCGTTTCGGCATGGTCTGGCACAATTTCTGGGACATCATGAAGGTGTCCAAGCGTCTGACGTTCTTCACCTCCGGTTATAGCCAGGCCGCCATCATCTTTCCGTTCATGGTCGCTGCACCGCGTTACTTCGCTGGCAAGATCGAGCTCGGCGATCTGATGCAAATCAGTTCGGCGTTCGGCAACGTGCAGGAGAGTTTCAGCTGGTTTATCAGTGCGTATCAGAATCTCGCTGCGTGGCGTGCCACTTGTGATCGTCTGCTGAGTTTCCGTCAGGCCATGACCGACAACGAAGAGCGCGCGCCGGCCATCGACGTGCAGAATCAAGGCTCGGCGTTGAAGGTGCACAACCTTGGCCTCGACCTCGCTGACGGTCGTCATCTGCTGACCAACGCCGACATGACTGTGGAGGAGGGCGAGCGCGTCATGCTCAGCGGTCGTTCCGGCAGCGGCAAATCGACGTTGCTGCGGGCGATGGGGCACCTTTGGCCGGCCGGCCACGGCAGCATCCGCCTGCCTATGGGGCGTTATCTGTTCCTGCCGCAAAAAACCTATCTGCCGATTGGCACCTTGCGCGAGGCGCTGAGTTATCCACAGCCCAGCGATACCTACCCGAACGAGCGCTACGTCCACGTGCTGGAAACCTGCCGCTTGCCACACCTGGTTTCGCGTCTGGATGAAGCCAACCACTGGCAACGCATGCTTTCGCCGGGCGAGCAGCAACGTCTGGCCTTCGCCCGTGCGCTGCTTTATGCGCCGCAATGGCTGTACATGGACGAAGCCACTTCGGCGATGGACGAAGAAGATGAGGCGTCGCTGTATCAGGCGTTGATCGATGAATTACCGGGTTTGAGCATCCTCAGCGTCGGGCATCGCAGCAGCTTGAAGCGCTTCCATCCACGGCATGTGCGTATCGAGAATGGCCATTTGGTGGATCAGACCGTGACCGCCTGAATTCCACCACCTCTGTAGGAGCGAGGCTTGCCCGCGAAGAACGATGACTCGGTCCTCAGTCGGAAACCGCGTGAAGGCTTTCGCGGGCAAGCCTTGCTCCTACAGGTGGTAGTGGTGGTGATCGTACAACCGCGTTGAGCTATGATGCGGATTCAGCCGCTTTTTCGAGAAAGACGTTCACCATGGAAAACCCGATCGACGCACCTCGCCTCCCTCGCAAGCGCCGCAGCCTCGCGCAGGAACTGGTGACGGTGCTGTCCGAGCAGATCCGCGACGGTCACCTCAAGCGTGGCGACAAGTTGCCCACCGAATCGGCGATCATGGATGCCCATGGCGTCAGCCGCACTGTGGTGCGCGAAGCGATTTCCCGTTTGCAGGCCGCAGGACAAGTGGAAACCCGGCACGGCATCGGCACCTTCGTGCTCGATACCCCGAGCCCGAGCGGTTTCCGTATCGACCCGGCCACCGTGGTGACCTTGCGCGATGTGTTGGCGATTCTGGAATTGCGCATCAGCCTGGAAGTGGAATCCGCTGGCCTTGCCGCGCAACGTCGCAGCCCTGAGCAGTTGGCGTTGATGCGAGCGGCGCTGGACGCCCTCAACGAAAGCGTCTCCCACGCCAGCGATGCCGTGGCGTCCGATTTCCAGTTCCACCTGCAAATTGCCCTGGCCACCGGCAACCGCTACTTCACCGACATCATGACCCACCTGGGCACCAGCATCATTCCGCGCACGCGTCTGAACTCCGCACGCCTGGCCCATGACGACCAGCAGCACTACATGAATCGTCTGAGCCGTGAGCACGAAGAGATTTATGACGCGATAGCCCGCCAGGATTCCGATGCGGCGCGTGCGGCCATGCGGTTGCATTTGACGAATAGCCGGGAGCGGCTGCGCCAGGCCCATGAAGAGGCGCAGGCGCAGCGGGGGTAGAGTTTCAGGTTGGGTGATTTGCTGCCTGACAGATAGCCATCGCGAGCAGGCTCGCTCCCACAGGGTTTTGTGTCGATCACAATAATGCGATCACACACAGATCCAATGTGGGAGCGAGCCTGCTCGCGATGAGGTCAGTAGCCTTCCTGGAATATGTCAGCCAGTTCTCAAAATCGAACGATCCACCCGCACCGCCAACTCAGCAGCCCCAGGTTTGGCATCGAACGCCACATACCCGCGTTCATCCACAACCGCCCGGGCAACCGGCACGCCCTTCGACAACAACTCCAGCGGCGCACCTTTCAGCGATTGGCCAGAAGCCAATTCCAGTTTCAGTTTGATAGTCATCAGTGATCTCCTTATCAGGCATTGGCCGCTGAATTCAGCACGCCGGTTGGTTTGTAGTCCTTGAGCAGCAGATAGGTACTCCACCCCCACCAGTCATCAACGGTCGCGGTGTCGTTCAGGTTATTGACGTCCTTGCGCCGCAACACCTTGTTGCCCTCGACCTTGAACAGTGGCGAGAAATTGTTCGCCGGGTTCAATACCGCTTGCAGATCAGGCAGCTTTTTCAATGCAGCAAAGCTGCCGGCCGACGGGGCGATGCCACTGAGGTACGCCGCGAACACTTCATCCGCAGAGACCTGAACCGCTTGATTCACTTGGGCGCGATTGGCGCTGTCGATGGTGTCGAAATAGCGTTTGTCGCCGTAGGCGCGCCAGCGATCACCGTTGCCATTGCTCACGTTGAGGCCGAACTTGCTGTCTTCATCGTGCATGAAACGGGTAATCAACGAACCCAGATCACTGGGCGTGACCACTGCCGCCAACTGTTTGCGCGGTACTCGCAGGTGACCGGCGGAAAACAGGTCGGTCAGAGAGTGATCGGCAAAAGCGTTCATCGCATAGGCCAGCTCCAACTGCTTTTCATCGCCGCTGTTGTGGGCCAGTACCGCTTGTTGCAGCGCTGCCGTGTGCCCGGCGATGTAGGCCAGCAACGCCCATTCGCCAAAGTGATCGGCATTGTTGGCGGCCAGTTTCAGATAACGCCCCAAAGGGAACAGCGCCGAGACAAAACTGCCGCCACCGGTGATCTTGTTCCACTCTTCCGACAACGTATCACCGAGGGCGTCATAAGCCTCGTGAGGCTGTTTTCCGTCCCTGATCGCTTGATTGACGGCGGCGATTTCCTTCTGCATGACACCGAGGATCAACTTCGCCTCGGCATTTGAGGCCGGCAGTACCGCCAGGGAATTGAAGGCGTTGGCAAAGCGCTGGATTCGCTCGGCGGGTGTCGCGCCTTCGTTGATCGGTTGATCGGGAATTCCATAGAAATCCCCCCCCAGCGCGATGACCTGGCCATAGGTCAGCGCCAGCCCGTTGGGTAGATGCAGCTCTACCTGTGAGGCTGGAATAGCGGGGGCGTCCTTGATGAAACGCAACAAGGTGCTGTCGCCGATAGCGGTGTGTTCAGCACCCTCGAACCTCAGTTGCGGCGCACCTTTCAGGGTTTTTTTCGGTGAGATGGGTTGCTGATTTTTGTGAGTGTGATGGCTGCTCGCGAGTAGTTTCAGGGTGTCTCCATCACCAGAAAGGGCGATGCCGTGCTCGGTAAAAAGATCATCCAGATCGGCAATGACCTGTCGGGTATTTTCCTTCGGTTTTGCGTGTAGACCTGACATTTCTAGCTCCTTGATATGTCGTAGGTAGAGTCAAATTTAACTGTATGTATATACAGTTATTTCGACTATAGATGAGATCTTTCCTACGTCAAGGAATTACATTTTCCGACGCGAATTTTGCGGCTCGCGATGAAATGCAGTTGACGGTTGTATTTTAAGTTGTACGATGACCTACAACTTCGGCGAAGGCTGAACGATTTTCTCACACAACGTTGCTACCCAGGGTGTTCGAATAATGAATCCACAAGAACTGAAGTCCATCCTCTCTTCCGGCCTGCTGTCATTCCCGGTCACCGACTTCAATGCCCAGGGCGATTTTCATCGCGCGGGCTACATCAAGCGTCTCGAATGGCTGGCCCCATACGGCGCCTCGGCATTGTTCGCCGCGGGCGGCACCGGTGAGTTCTTCTCTCTGGCGGCCAGCGAATATTCGGAAATCATCAAGACGGCAGTCGATACCTGCGCCACCAGCGTTCCGATCCTTGCCGGTGTCGGTGGCGCCACCCGCCAGGCCATCGAATACGCACAGGAAGCCGAGCGTCTGGGCGCCAAAGGCTTGTTGCTGCTGCCGCACTACCTGACCGAAGCCAGCCAGGACGGCGTTGCCGCCCACGTTGAAGCGGTGTGCAAATCGGTGAAGATCGGCGTGGTGGTTTACAACCGCAACGTCTGCCGCCTGACCGCGCCACTGCTGGAACGTCTGGCCGAGCGCTGCCCGAACCTGATCGGTTACAAGGATGGTCTGGGCGATATCGAGTTGATGGTGTCGATCCGTCGCCGCCTGGGCGATCGCTTCAGCTACCTGGGCGGTTTGCCGACCGCCGAAGTCTACGCCGCGGCCTACAAGGCGCTGGGCGTGCCGGTTTACTCCTCGGCGGTGTTCAACTTCATCCCGAAAACCGCGATGGATTTCTACCATGCGATCGCTCGCGAAGATCACGCCACCGTCGGCAAGATCATCGACGACTTCTTCCTGCCGTACCTGGACATCCGCAACCGCAAGGCCGGTTACGCCGTGAGCATCGTCAAGGCCGGGGCAAAAATTGCAGGCTATGACGCAGGTCCTGTGCGTGCGCCGCTGACCGATCTGACGGGCGAAGAGTACGAAATGCTCGCCGCGCTGATCGACAAGCAAGGTGCGCAATAACACTCGATAAAACCAGGGCCGCTGAGCAATCAGCGGCTTTTTGCGTGAGGAGATCTTCAAGTGGCAGATGCAAAGCATTTCGATAACTACATCAACGGCGAATGGGTGAAGGGCAGTGATTACTGCGCCAACATCAACCCGTCCGAGCTGAGCGATACCATCGGCGAATACGCCAAGGCTGATCTGGTTCAGGTCCACGCCGCCATCGACGCCGCTCGCGCCGCGTTCCCGGCCTGGTCCACTTCCGGCATCCAGGCTCGCCACGATTCACTGGATAAAGTCGGCACTGAGATCCTCGCCCGCCGCGAAGAACTCGGCACGCTGCTGGCCCGGGAAGAGGGCAAGACCCTGCCCGAAGCCATCGGCGAAGTGACTCGCGCCGGTAACATCTTCAAGTTCTTCGCCGGTGAATGCCTGCGCCTGTCCGGTGACTACTTGCCGTCGGTGCGTCCGGGCGTCAACGTCGAAGTCACTCGCGAAGCCCTCGGAGTGGTCGGCCTGATCACCCCGTGGAACTTCCCGATTGCGATCCCGGCCTGGAAAATTGCTCCGGCCCTGGCCTACGGCAACTGCGTTGTCCTGAAACCGGCGGATCTGGTGCCGGGCTGCGCCTGGGCGCTGGCGGAAATCATTTCCCGCGCAGGCTTCCCGGCCGGCGTGTTCAACCTGGTGATGGGCAGCGGTCGCGTGGTTGGCGATGCGCTGGTGCAGAGCCCGAAAGTCGACGGCATCAGCTTCACCGGTTCCGTGGGCGTGGGTCGCCAGATCGCTGTTAGCTGCGTGTCGCGCCAAGCCAAGGTTCAGCTGGAAATGGGCGGCAAGAACCCGCAGATCATTCTCGATGACGCCGACCTCAAGCAAGCGGTCGAGCTGTCGGTACAGAGCGCGTTCTATTCCACCGGCCAGCGTTGCACCGCCTCGAGCCGCTTCATCGTCACCGCCGGGATTCACGACAAATTCGTCGAAGCCATGGCCGAGCGCATGAAGTCGATCAAGGTTGGCCACGCGCTGAAAACCGGCACTGATATCGGTCCGGTTGTCTCGCAGGCTCAGCTTGAACAAGACATGAAGTACATCGACATCGGCCAGTCCGAAGGTGCGCGTCTGGTCAGTGGCGGTGGTCTGGTGACGTGCGACACCGAAGGCTACTTCCTCGCGCCGACGCTGTTTGCCGATAGCACAGCGGCGATGCGTATCAGCCGCGAAGAGATCTTCGGCCCGGTGGCCAACGTGGTTCGCGTCGCGGATTACGAGGCAGCGCTGGCCATGGCCAACGACACCGAGTTCGGTCTGTCGGCGGGTATCGCCACCACATCGCTGAAGTACGCCAACCACTTCAAACGCCACTCCCAGGCCGGGATGGTGATGGTCAACCTGCCGACCGCCGGTGTGGATTACCACGTTCCGTTCGGTGGGCGTAAAGGTTCATCCTATGGATCACGTGAGCAAGGTCGCTATGCACAAGAGTTTTACACGGTCGTAAAAACTGCCTACATCGGTTCCTGATACACCGCAGTACCTGTGGGAGCTGGCTCGCCTGCGATAGCATCACCGCGTTGAGGCTGACTCTGCGCGGTGCCTGCATCGCGGGCAAGCCCGGCTCCCACAAAAGCCAGATACGACAAAAAAATTGTTATTACCCGCATAAAAATAATCAGTGGGAGTACATCTACAATGCAATCGACCAAGCCGACTCACGTCCGCTATTTGATCCTGCTCATGCTGTTTCTGGTGACCACGATCAACTACGCCGACCGGGCCACCATCGCAATCGCCGGCTCCAGCCTGCAAAAAGACCTCGGTATCGACGCGGTCACCCTCGGTTATATCTTCTCCGCATTCGGTTGGGCCTACGTGGCCGGGCAAATTCCTGGTGGTTGGCTGCTGGACCGTTTCGGTTCGAAAAAAATCTACGCGCTGAGCATCTTCACCTGGTCGCTGTTCACCGTGCTGCAGGGCTATGTCGGTGAGTTCGGCATGTCCACGGCGGTGGTTGCGCTGTTCATGCTGCGCTTTTTGGTGGGCCTGGCCGAAGCGCCATCCTTCCCCGGCAACGCACGCATCGTGGCGGCCTGGTTCCCGACCGCTGAACGCGGTACGGCGTCTGCGATCTTCAACTCGGCGCAATACTTTGCCACCGTGTTGTTCGCACCGCTGATGGGTTGGATCGTTTACAGCTTCGGCTGGCAGCACGTGTTCATCGTCATGGGGGTGATCGGCATCATCTTCTCGGGGATCTGGCTGAAGGTGATCTACAGCCCGCGCCAGCACCCGATGATCAACGACGCCGAGTTCAAGCACATCGCCGACAACGGCGGCATGGTCGACATGGACCAGGACAAAGGCAAAGGCAAAAAAGGCGACGGTCCGAAGTGGGACTACATCCGCCAACTGCTGACCAACCGCATGATGCTCGGCGTGTATCTGGGCCAGTACTGCATCAACGGCATCACTTACTTCTTCCTCACCTGGTTCCCGGTGTACCTGGTGCAGGAGCGCGGCATGACCATCCTCAAGGCCGGTTTCATTGCCTCGTTGCCGGCGATTTGCGGGTTTATCGGTGGTGTGCTTGGCGGGGTGATTTCCGATTACCTGCTGCGCAAAGGTCACTCGCTGACCTTCGCCCGCAAGGCGCCGATCATCGCCGGCCTGCTGGTTTCCAGTAGCATCGTGGCTTGCAACTATGTAGACGTGGAATGGATGGTCGTCGGCTTCATGGCCTTGGCTTTCTTCGGCAAAGGCGTGGGCGCGTTGGGCTGGGCCGTGGTGTCCGACACCTCACCGAAACAGATCGCCGGCCTCAGCGGTGGCCTGTTCAATACCTTCGGCAACATTGCGTCGATCACCACGCCGATCGTTATCGGTTACATCATCAGCTCCACCGGCTCGTTCAAATGGGCGCTGGTGTTCGTCGGTTGCAACGCGCTGGTAGCCGTCTTCAGCTATCTGGTGATCGTTGGCCCGATCAAACGTGTGGTACTCAAAGAGCCACCTGTCAGCGGTCCTGAAACCAACAATAAGTTATCTGAAGCGCATTCCTGAGGAGCGGCGTCATGCAGTTGATTGAACATTCCGACTCGCCGCGCTACATCCGCCTGCACGAGCGGGACAATGTGGTGATCGTGGTCAACGATCAGGGCGTGCCGGCCGGCACTGAATTCCCCGATGGTTTGGTGACCGTGGATTTCGTGCCGCAGAGCCACAAGGTCACTCTCGAGGACATTCCCGAGGGCGGCCAGGTGATTCGTTACGGCCAGACGATCGGCTACGCGTTGCAGCCGATTCCTCGCGGCAGCTGGGTCAAGGAAGATCAACTGCGCATGCCGACCGCGCCGCCGCTGGACAGCCTGCCGCTGTCCACCGAAGTGCCGGCCGCGCAGGCACCGCTGGAAGGCTTCACTTTCGAGGGTTATCGCAACGCCGACGGCACCGTCGGCACGCGCAACATTCTCGGCATCACCACCACGGTGCAATGCGTTACCGGGGTGCTTGATCACGCGGTAAAACGCATCAAGGACGAACTGCTGCCCAAGTACCCGAACGTCGATGACGTGGTGGCGCTGACCCACAGTTACGGCTGCGGCGTGGCGATCACCGCCACCGACGCGTACATCCCGATTCGCACCGTGCGTAACCTCGCGCGCAACCCGAACCTGGGTGGCGAAGCGCTGGTGATCAGCCTGGGCTGCGAGAAATTGCAGGCCGGGCAGGTGATGCATGAGAACGACAGTTCGGTGGATCTGAGCGAGCCGTGGTTGTACCGCTTGCAGGACTCCAGCCACGGTTTCACCGAGATGATCGAACAGATCATGGAACTGGCCGAAACCCGCTTGAAGAAGCTCGATCTGCGTCGTCGGGAAACCGTGCCGGCGTCCGAGCTGATCCTCGGCATGCAGTGCGGTGGCAGCGATGCGTTCTCTGGCATCACTGCCAACCCGGCGCTCGGTTACGCCTCGGACCTGTTGCTGCGGGCCGGTGCGACGGTGATGTTTTCTGAAGTCACCGAAGTGCGTGATGCGATCTACCTGCTGACGTCCCGCGCCGAAACCGAGGAAGTAGCTCAGGAGCTGGTGCGGGAGATGGACTGGTACGACCGTTACCTGGCCAAGGGCGAAGCGGATCGTAGCGCCAACACCACGCCGGGGAACAAGAAGGGCGGGTTGTCGAACATAGTCGAGAAGTCCTTGGGCTCGATCGTCAAGTCCGGCAGCAGTGCAATCAACGGAGTGCTTGGCCCGGGCGAACGGTTCAAGCGCAAAGGGCTGATTTTTTGCGCGACCCCGGCCAGTGATTTTGTCTGTGGGACGTTGCAGTTGGCGGCGGGGATGAACCTGCATGTGTTCACAACCGGACGGGGTACGCCTTATGGGTTGGCGATGGCACCGGTGGTGAAGGTCTCGACCCGGACCGAACTGGCGCAACGCTGGCCGGATTTGATCGATATCGATGCCGGGCGAATTGCTACCGGGCGAGCGTCGATTGAAGAGCTTGGCTGGGAGTTGTTCCACTACTACCTGGACGTGGCCAGCGGCAAGAAACAGACGTGGGCGGAGCAGCATAAACTGCACAACGACATTACCTTGTTCAACCCTGCGCCTATCACGTAATGATCGTTCCCACGCTCTGCGTGGGAACGCAGCCCGGGACGCTCTGCGTCCCAAAAGCGTGACGCAGAGCGTCACAAGAGGCATTCCCACGCAGAGCGTGGGAACGATCCGGGTGAAAGTGGCTTATCATTAGCCCCCTAACGACGCCCACCCAAGGTTCTCCCGGCATGCTGGCTATTTTCCTCGAAACCCTGAACATCACCGCGCCGGTGTTTGCCATGCTGTTTCTGGGGGCGCTGCTCAAGCGCATCGACTGGATCAACGACAACTTCATTCACACCGCGTCGGCCTTGGTGTTCAACGTCACCATGCCGGCGTTGCTGTTTCTGGGTATCTTGCATGCGGACCTGCATGCCGCACTGCAACCGGCGCTGCTGATCTACTTCTCGGTCGCGACGCTGCTGTGTTTTGCGATTGCCTGGGGCTGGGCGATCTGGAAATGCCCGCGGGAAGACCGGGGCATCTATACCCAGGGCGCGTTTCGCGGCAACAACGGCGTTATCGGTCTGGCCCTTGCGGCGAGTATGTACGGCGACTACGGGATTTCCCTCGGGGCCATTCTCGCGGCGCTGGTGATCCTGTTTTACAACACGCTCTCGACCATCGTGCTGGCGGTCTACAGCCCGGTGATCAAGTCTGACCCGTGGAGTATCTGCAAAAGCGTGATGGTCAACCCGCTGATCATCAGCGTGTTTGCGGCGGCACCGTTTGCCTATTTCAAGATCGGTTTGCCGGGGTGGCTGGAAACGTCTGGCCAGTACCTGGCGCAAACCACCTTGCCGTTGGCGCTGATCTGCATCGGTGGCACGTTGTCGCTGGCGGCGATGCGCAAAAGCGGCACCATGGCGCTGAGTTCTAGCCTGGTGAAGATGATCGGACTGCCGGTGCTGGCGACCTTGGGGGCCTGGCTCTGGGGTTTTCGCGGGGCTGAGTTGGGGATTCTGTTTCTGTACTTCGGCAGCCCGACCGCCGCGGCCAGTTTCGTCATGGCTCGGGCGGCCAATGGCAATCATGAACTGGCGGCGGCGATCATCGTGATAACCACGCTGATGGCGGCGGTCACCACCAACATCGGGATCTTTTTGTTGCAGTGGGGTGGGTGGATTTAACCGAAGGCTTTGCGGAGTTCTTCAGGGCCTCATCGCGGGCAAGCCCGCTCCCACAAAGGTCTTCAGTGCTTATGCAATTTATGCAACAAGGCAAATCCCTGTGGGAGCGGGCTTGCCCGCGATGGCGATATCACTGACGGCGAAAATCCTGAGGCTTACTCAGGTTTCTGGTAGCTATCAATCACTTCCTGCGCCGCCCGGAACGCATCGATCGCCGCCGGCACACCGGCATACACCGCGCAATGCAGCAGTGCCTCGCGAATCTCTTCCACGGTGCAGCCGTTGTTCAGCGCACCGCGCACATGGCCTTTCAATTCTTGCGGGCACTTCAATGCGGTCAGCGCGGCGAGGGTGATCAGGCTGCGGGTTTTCAGCGGCAGACCTTCGCGATTCCACACACCGCCCCAAGCGTGTTCATTGACGAAGTCCTGCAACGGCTGGGTGAACTCGGTGGCGTTGCCCAAGGCGCGGTCGACGAAAGCGTCGCCCATCACTTGGCGGCGGACTTCAACGCCAGGTTTCTTATTGTCAGTCATGGCAATTCCCTCTTGTGGTGTTGGCGACGCCAGGCGCGTAGCGAGGTGAACAGCAAAAACGCCACCAGCGCCGGCAGGACGAAAAACAGCATCAGGTGTTCAAGTTTGCCGGCCAGCGGCATTCCCGTGGTGAACGACACCACGTGCAGCCCATAGGCCAGGTACAAACCCAAGAACAGCAGGCCCTCGGCGCGCGTCACCCGGTAGCCGGAATAGAACACCGGCAGGCACAGCACCGCGACACCGAGCATCACCGGCAGGTCGAAATCCAGGGCATTGGGCGAGACCGACAGCGGCGACGGCGCGATCAATGCGGTAAGCCCGAGCACGCCCAAGAGGTTGAACAGGTTGCTGCCGATCACGTTGCCCACTGCGATGTCCCGCTGACCGCGTAACGCGGCGATCAGCGAAGTGGCCAGCTCCGGTAGGGAAGTGCTGACGGCGACGATGGTCAGGCCGATGATCCGCTCCGACAAGCCCAGGTCGGTCGCGACCGCCACCGCAGCGCCGAGCAGCAAGTGCCCGGCGAACACCAGCATCGCCAGCCCGGCGACAATCAGCAGCAGGCTGCTGAACCACGGTGCCTGCGGTGCGTCATGAACGCCCGATGGCGGACGGGCCGAGTGCCGCGACTGGCGCAGCAGCAAGCCCAGGTACAGCACCAGCGCGGCCAGCAGAATAATGCCGTCTGTGCGGTTCAATTCTTCGTTCCACGCCAGTACGAACACCAGCAGGCTGGCGCCGATCATCAGCGGAATATCCAGGCGCACCAATTGCCGTGAAACCCGCAGCGGAATAATCAGCGCCGAGAGCCCGAGGGTGACGAGGATGTTGAAGATGCTGCTGCCGATCACGCTGCCGACGGCGATGTCGGCGTTTTGCGCCAGGGTGGCTTGCAGGCTGACCGCCATCTGCGGTGCGCTGCTGCCGAGGGCCACGATGGTCAGGCCTATGATCAGCGGCCGCACATGCAGTCGCGCGGCCAGGCGCACGGCGGCGCGCACCATCAATTCGGCACCGGCGATCAGTAAAAACAGACCGCAGAACAATTCAATCACGCTGATCAGGGGTAAATCGGCAAGTCCGAAAATAGTCAGCGCTCCGTCTATCAGTCGTCGAGGGTTTGCACGCGAACTTTCGCGGTGCCACTGCGCAGCATGCCCAATTGTTCGGCCGCTTCACGTGACACGTCGATCAGGCGCCCGCGAGAGTACGGCCCACGGTCGTTGACGCGCACCACGCAGGACCTGTCGTTATTGAGGTTGGTAATCTTCACCCGGGTGCCGAACGGCAACTGGCGATGGGCGGCGGTCAGGCCGTGCTGGTTGAAACGCTCGCCGCTGGCGGTGCGTTTGCCATGATGTTTGGCGCCGTAATACGAAGCTACGCCGGTCTTGTCGTAGCCGTGTGGATCGATGGTATCCGTACTGGCACAACCGGCCAGCAGAGAGAGCAGGGCGCAGGCACTGAGCAGACGCTTCATAAAAGGTATCCCTGACACAAATGTGGGAGCGGGCTTGCCCGCGATGGCAATGTATCTGATACACCGCCATCGCGGGCAAGCCCGCTCCCACAGGGTTTGAGTCGGACACAACATCCCACCCGCACCATTGATCGCAATCAGCCTTCGAGCTTGCTTTTCAGCAGTTCGTTGACCTGTTGCGGGTTGGCCTTGCCTTTGGAGGCTTTCATGGCCTGGCCGACGAAGAAGCCGAACATCTTGCCGCGTTTGGCTTCGTCTGCCGCGCGGTATTGTTCGACCTGTTCGGCGTTGGCCGCGAGCATTTCGTCCAGCACCGCCGAGATCGCACCGGTGTCGGTCACTTGCTTGAGGCCGCGCTTGTCGATGATCTCGTCTGCGCTGCCTTCACCGTTGGCCATGGCTTCAAAGACCACCTTGGCGATCTTGCCGGAGATGGTGTTGTCCTTGATGCGCAACAGCATGCCGCCCAGTTGCTCGGCCGAAACCGGCGACTGGTCGATGTCCAGCCCTTGCTTGTTCAACAGGCTGCCCAGTTCAACCATCACCCAGTTGGCCGCCAGCTTGGCGTCGCCGCCGATGCTCACGACTTTCTCGAAGTAATCGGCTTGCTCGCGGCTGGTGGCCAGGACGCTGGCGTCGTAGACCGACAGACCGAACTGTTCCTGGAAACGCTCGCGTTTCTGCGGTGGCAGTTCCGGCAGGGTGGCGCGTACGTCGTCGAGGAACGAGTCCTCGATGACCACCGGCAGCAGGTCCGGATCGGGGAAGTAACGGTAGTCGTTGGCTTCCTCTTTGCTGCGCATCGGACGGGTTTCGTCCTTGTTCGGGTCGTACAGACGGGTCTGCTGGATCACCTTGCCGCCGTCTTCGATCAGCTCGATCTGACGTTGCACTTCGCTGTTGATCGCCTTCTCGATGAAGCGGAACGAGTTGACGTTCTTGATCTCGCAGCGCGTGCCGAATTCAACCTGGCCCTTTGGACGGATCGACACGTTGCAGTCGCAGCGCAGCGAGCCTTCGGCCATGTTGCCGTCGCAGATGCCGAGGTAGCGTACCAGCGCGTGGATCGTCTTGACGTAGGCCACGGCCTCCTTGGCGCTGCGCATGTCCGGCTCGGAAACGATTTCCAGCAGCGGCGTGCCCGCACGGTTCAGGTCGATGCCGGTGGCACCGGTGAATTCTTCGTGCAGGCTTTTGCCGGCGTCTTCTTCCAGGTGCGCACGGGTTACACCGACACGTTTGATCGTGCCGTCTTCCATGGCGATGTCCAGGTGGCCCTTGCCGACGATCGGCAATTCCATCTGGCTGATCTGGTAGCCCTTGGGCAGGTCCGGGTAGAAATAGTTTTTACGGGCGAACACGTTGTGCTGACCGATCTCGGCATCGATGGCCAGACCGAACATCACCGCCATGCGCACCGCTTCCTGGTTCAGCACCGGCAATACGCCAGGCATGCCGAGGTCAACCAGGCTGGCCTGGGTGTTCGGCTCGGAACCAAAAGTGGTGGAGCTACCGGAAAAGATTTTCGACCGGGTGGTGAGCTGGGTATGAATCTCCAGCCCGATCACGACTTCCCATTGCATGTGTTTCTCCTCAGAAGCCGGTTGGGGTGCGGGTGTGCCAGTCAGTGTTGAGCTGATACTGATGGGCAACGTTCAACAGGCGACCTTCCTGGAAATACGGGGCGAGCAACTGCACGCCGACCGGCAGGCCATCGACAAAACCTGCAGGCATGGACAAGCCCGGCAGACCGGCGAGGTTGGCGGTGATGGTGTAGACGTCTTCCAGGTACGCAGCGACCGGGTCGCTGTTCTTGGCGCCGAGCTTCCAGGCCGGGTTCGGCGTGGTTGGGCCGAGGATGATGTCGACCTCATTGAAGGCCGCCATGAAGTCGTTCTTGATCAGACGACGGATTTTCTGCGCCTTCAGGTAGTAGGCGTCGTAGTAACCGGCCGACAGCGCGTAGGCACCGACCATGATCCGGCGCTGCACTTCCGGGCCGAAACCTTCGCCACGGGAACGCTTGTACAGGTCTTCCAGGTTTTTCGGGTCTGCGCAGCGGTGGCCGAAACGCACGCCGTCGAAACGCGACAGGTTGGAAGACGCTTCCGCCGGGGCGATCACGTAGTACGCAGGGATCGCGTGCTGCATGTTCGGCAGGCTGATTTCCTTGACCACGGCGCCGAGCTTTTTCAGCTCTTCAACGCTGGCCATGACCAGGTCGGCGATGCGTGGGTCCAGACCTGCGCTGAAGTATTCCTTCGGCACGCCGATGCGCAGGCCTTGCAGCGAGCCGTTGAGGCCGGCGCTGTAATCAGGCACGGGCTCGTCGATGCTGGTGGAGTCCTGCGGGTCGAAGCCGGCCATGCCTTGCAGCAGGATCGCGCAGTCTTCGGCGGTGCGGGCCAATGGACCGCCCTGATCGAGGCTGGATGCGTAAGCGATCATGCCCCAGCGCGAAACGCGACCGTACGTCGGTTTCAGGCCGGTGAGGTTGGTCAGCGCGGCAGGCTGACGAATCGAACCGCCGGTGTCGGTGCCCGTCGCCGCTGGCAACAGACGAGCGGCAACCGCTGCCGCCGAACCGCCAGACGAACCGCCCGGGACGTGTTCCAGGTTCCACGGGTTTTTCACCGCGCCGTAGTAGCTCGACTCGTTGGCCGACCCCATGGCGAATTCGTCCATGTTGGTCTTGCCCAGGGTCACGGCCCCGGCAGCAGCCAGTTTGGCGACCACGGTGGCGTCGTACGGTGCTTTAAAGTTGTCGAGCATCTTCGAGCCGCAGCTGGTGCGGATGCCCTGGGTGCAGAACAGGTCTTTGTGGGCGATCGGCGCGCCGAGCAGGGCGCCGCTCTCACCGTTGGCCCGACGAGCGTCAGCGGCTTTCGCCTGCTGCAGCGCCAGGTCTTCGGTGAGGCTGATGAAACTGTTGAGCTGCGGGTCAAGCTGGGTGATACGCGCCAGCAGGACTTTGGTCAGCTCTTCGGAAGAAAACTTTTTATCGGCGAGTCCGCGGGCGATCTCGGCCAGAGTCAATTGATGCATTGCAGGCTCTTTCCCTTTAGTCGATGACTTTCGGAACCAGATACAGGCCGTTTTCGACCGCTGGTGCGATGGACTGATAGGCCTCGCGATGATTGGTTTCGGTCACGACGTCTGCACGCAGGCGCTGGCTCGCTTCCAATGGGTGGGCCAGCGGCTCGATACCGTCGGTATTGACCGCTTGCATTTCGTCGACCAGCCCGAGAATGCTGTTCAGGGCCGAAGTGATGTGTGGAAGATCGGCATCATTGAGGCCAAGGCAGGCCAAATGAGCGATTTTTTCCACGTCGGAGCGTTCAAGCGCCATGGGATTCTCCAGTGGAAAACAGAACGGACGGCGTCCGTGTGTTAGATTGTCGGAACACTACCGCATTTCTACGGTCTCAAGGCCGCGATTGTGGGGCTTGGTGCACAGAAAAGCCGCCAATTTAACATATTGGCGCCTTGCCCAAAATCCCTGTCGTTGTTAGAGTTTGCCGCACTTTTTTACCCACGCGTTGCCTAGGGTCCCTTTCCCATGTTCAAGAAACTGCGTGGCATGTTTTCCAGCGATCTCTCCATTGACCTGGGCACTGCCAACACCCTTATTTACGTGCGCGAGCGCGGTATCGTCCTGAATGAGCCCTCCGTTGTGGCTATTCGGACACACGGTAACCAGAAAAGTGTCGTTGCTGTCGGCACCGAGGCCAAGCGCATGCTCGGCCGTACGCCGGGCAACATTGCTGCCATTCGTCCGATGAAGGACGGTGTGATCGCCGACTTCAGCGTCTGCGAAAAAATGCTGCAGTACTTTATCAACAAGGTTCACGAAAACAGCTTTCTGCAGCCTAGCCCTCGTGTGCTGATCTGCGTTCCGTGCAAATCGACCCAGGTTGAGCGTCGTGCCATCCGTGAATCGGCCCTTGGCGCCGGTGCCCGTGAAGTGTTCCTGATTGAAGAGCCAATGGCTGCTGCAATCGGTGCCGGCCTGCCAGTTGAAGAAGCTCGTGGTTCGATGGTTGTCGATATCGGTGGCGGTACCACTGAAATCGCGCTGATCTCCCTCAACGGTGTGGTCTATGCCGAATCCGTACGGGTTGGCGGCGACCGCTTCGACGAAGCGATCATCACCTACGTGCGTCGCAACTACGGCAGCCTGATCGGCGAATCCACCGCCGAGCGCATCAAACAGGAAATCGGCACGGCCTACCCGGGCGGCGAAGTTCGTGAAGTCGACGTTCGTGGCCGTAACCTGGCCGAAGGCGTTCCACGCGCATTCACCCTGAACTCCAATGAAGTGCTGGAAGCTCTGCAAGAGTCCCTGGCCACCATCGTTCAGGCTGTGAAAAGTGCGCTGGAGCAATCGCCTCCGGAGCTGGCGTCGGATATCGCCGAGCGTGGTCTGGTACTGACCGGTGGTGGCGCCTTGCTGCGCGACCTCGACAAGTTGCTGGCCCAGGAAACCGGTCTGCCGGTGATCGTCGCCGAAGACCCGCTGACCTGCGTTGCTCGTGGCGGTGGCCGTGCATTGGAAATGATGGATAAACACACCATGGATCTGCTTTCCAGCGAATAAGTCGCCGGATCGCCTCTATGCTGTTGAGCGCGCAGGCAGCACTTTGCAGTGCTGCCTGTTGGCGTTTATCTTCTGTCAGTCTGCATCCAGGCCGGTTTGATGCCGTATGAATAAAGAGAACATTTGCCTGGGAGGAGCGGCTTATTAAACCGCTTTTCACCAAAGGCCCCTCACTGGGCGTGCGCTTGTTGGTGCTGGCCGTGCTATCGGTCGCGCTGATGGTGGTCGATGCCCGCTTCACACTGCTCAAGCCAGTGCGTAGCCAAATGTCGCTGGTGCTGATGCAGTCTTACTGGATCACCGACCTGCCGCAGCGGCTATGGCAGGGTGTGGCCAGCCAATTTGGCAGCCGGACCGAACTGGTCGCCGAAAACGAAAAACTCAAAACCGAAAACCTGCTGTTGCAGGGCCGCATGCAAAAGCTGGCAGCCCTCACCGAGCAGAACGTTCGGCTGCGCGAGTTGCTCAACTCTTCCGCGCTGGTCAACGAAAAGGTCGAAGTGGCCGAGTTGATTGGCATGGACCCCAACCCCTTCACCCATCGCATCATCATCAATAAAGGTGAGCGCGACGGTGTGGTCCTCGGTCAGCCGGTACTCGATGCCCGCGGCCTGATGGGGCAGGTGGTGGAGTTGATGCCGTACACCTCCCGCGTACTGTTGCTGACTGACACCACTCACAGCATTCCGGTGCAGGTGAACCGAAACGGTCTGCGGGCGATCGCCAGCGGCACCGGTAACCCGGAACGCCTTGAGCTGCGTCACGTGGCCGATACCGCCGACATTAAAGAAGGCGATCTGCTGGTCAGCTCCGGCCTAGGCCAGCGTTTCCCGGCGGGTTACCCGGTGGCGACGGTCAGGGAAGTGATCCACGATTCCGGTCAGCCATTTGCCATCGTCCGTGCGGTGCCGACCGCAGCGTTGAACCGCAGTCGTTATCTGTTGCTGGTGTTCACTGACGGTCGCACAGCCGAGGAGCGCGCCAACGAAGCCGCGCAGGCTCAGGAAACTCTGGACCAGCACGGCGGTGGGCCGATCATTCCAGCGACCGTGCCGAAACCGGCCGCGTCGGTGATACCGGCTGCTGTCGCGGCTCCGGTTGTTCCAGCGGCTGCACCTGTTGCTGCACCTGCTGCCACGACCCCGGCAAAACCTGCCGCTGCCCATGCTGCCAGCAAGCCACCCGCGTCGGCACCCGCCGCCACCAAACCACCGGTGGCCCAACCTGCTGCCGTGAAGCCTGCTGCCAAACCGCCTGTCTCCGCGCCGGCTACCACTGGGGGAAGAGAATAATGGGCGGTGCAACTTCATCCCGAAATGGCTGGATGGTCTGGTTGACCTTCGCCATCGGCATGCTGCTCAGCGTCTCGCCGCTGCCGCAGTTCATGGAAATCCTGCGTCCTTTGTGGCTGGCCTTGCTGTTGGCCTTCTGGGCGTTGGCCCTGCCGCAGAAAGTCGGCATGGTGACCGCCTGGTGCCTGGGGCTGGCCGAAGACGTGCTGTATGGCACGTTGCTGGGTCAGAACGCGTTGATCCTCACGCTCATTACGTTCCTGGTGCTGTCGTTGCAACAGCGCCTGCGCATGTTCCCGATGTGGCAACAGAGCCTGGTGATTCTGGTGATCTTCGGCCTCGCCCAACTGGTTCAGTTGTGGCTGAGCGCCCTGACCGGCAATCGTCAGCCGACCCTGGCGCTGGTGTTGCCGGCACTGGTCAGCGCGTTGCTCTGGCCATGGATCAGCTACGGTTTGCGCGGTTTGCGTCGACGCTACAAAATCAATTAATTCGGTCAGGCATGTGCTCGCACCGGTGCCCTGTCTCGACAAAAAGGAACAGTATTTGTGAGACAGGGCGCTAGCAGGGAGATGTCTTGATGAAACAGCTGTACCTCGCCTCAGGCTCGCCACGTCGGCGTGAACTGCTCACGCAGATCGGCGTGTCGTTCTCCGTCATCAGCGCGGACATCGATGAAACCCCTTTACCTGAAGAATCCCCATCGGCCTATGTCGAGCGTCTGGCGCGCGGCAAGGCCGAGGCCGGGCACGAGACGATCGTGTCCGATGCGGATTTCTGCGTACTGGGTGCCGACACCGCCGTGGTGCTGGACGGGAAAATTCTCGGCAAGCCGGTGGACGAAGCCGACGCATGCGCCATGCTTATGCTGTTGTCCGGGCGCGAACATGAAGTGCTGACCGCGATTGCGGTGCGCAATGGCGAGCGTTGCGAGTCTTTGGTGGTGCGCAGCCTGGTGCGTTTTCGCAACATCGACCCCGACGAAGCAGCGGCCTATTGGGCCAGCGGCGAACCCCGGGACAAGGCTGGCGGTTACGGGATTCAAGGACTGGGCGCGGTGTTCGTCGCCGGGCTCAACGGCAGTTACTCGGCGGTGGTCGGATTGCCCCTGTGCGAAACCTGCGAGCTACTCGGCCATTTCGGCATACCCTGTTGGCAAACCTTTAACGCGCGTTGAGCGTCGTACTGACAAGATGCGGCCATTATCGTGAACATGCCTGAACGAGACCCTGCCATGAGTGAAGAGATCCTGATCAACATCACGCCGATGGAATCGCGCGTGGCGGTGGTCGAAAACGGTGTCCTGCAAGAGGTCCACGTCGAGCGCACGCAAAAGCGCGGGATCGTCGGCAACATCTATAAAGGCAAGGTCGTGCGGGTATTGCCGGGCATGCAGGCAGCCTTCGTCGATATCGGGCTGGACCGCGCCGCGTTCATTCATGCCTCGGAAATTTCCCTGCGCGAAGGCCCTGCGGTGGAGAGCATCAGCGCGCTGGTTCATGAAGGTCAGAGCCTGGTGGTACAAGTCACCAAGGACCCGATCGGCTCCAAAGGCGCACGCCTGACGACACAACTGTCGATTCCGTCGCGCTATCTGGTGTACATGCCGCGCACCGCCCACGTCGGCATTTCCCTGAAGATCGAGGACGAAGCCGAGCGCGAACGCCTCAAGCAGGTGGTCACCGACTGCGTGGCCAAGGAAGGTATCAAGGAAGCCGGCGGTTTTATTCTGCGTACCGCTGCCGAAGGGGCCGGGGCCGATGAAATCCTCATGGACATCCGCTACCTGCGCAGGCTCTGGGACCAGATCAACGAACAGATCAAGACCATCAACGCGCCGAGCGTGATCTACGAAGACCTCGGCCTGGCGTTGCGGACCTTGCGTGACCTGGTGAGCCCGAAGATCGAAAAGATCCGCATCGACTCCCGGGAAACCTTCCAGAAAACCACGCAGTTCGTCGCTGAACTGATGCCAGAAATCGCCGACCGTCTGGAGCATTACCCCGGCGAACGGCCGATCTTCGACCTGTACGGTGTCGAAGACGAAATCCAGAAAGCCCTGGAACGCAAGGTGCCGCTCAAGTCCGGCGGCTATCTGGTGGTTGATCCGGCGGAAGCCATGAGCACCATTGACGTCAATACCGGGGCCTTTGTCGGTCATCGCAACCTCGAAGAAACCATCTTCAAGACCAACCTCGAAGCCGCCACCGCCATTGCTCGTCAGTTGCGCCTGCGTAACCTGGGCGGGATCATCATCATCGACTTCATCGACATGGAGGATGAAGAGCATCAGCGGCAGGTATTGCGCACGCTTGAGAAGCAACTGGAACGCGATCACGCCAAGACCAACATCATCGGCATTACCGAGTTGGGCCTGGTACAGATGACCCGCAAGCGCACCCGCGAAAGTCTTGAGCAAGTGCTGTGCGAACCGTGCAGCAGCTGCCAGGGTCGGGGCAAGCTCAAGACTCCGGAAACCGTGTGTTACGAGATCTTCCGCGAAATCCTGCGTGAGGCCCGGGCCTATCAGGCCGAAGGCTATCGGGTGCTGGCGAATCAGAAAGTGGTCGACCGTTTGCTCGATGAAGAGTCAGGCAACGTCGCCGAGCTCGAAGGCTTTATCGGACGCACTATTCGGTTCCAGGTGGAAACCATGTATTCCCAGGAACAATACGACGTGGTGTTGCTCTGAATCGTTGTGTTTCACCTCCACTAGAACGGCTGGCCTCAGCTTTTTGCAGTATTTTTGCCATGGGAGCCAACTGACATGGACCGTCTGACACGCATTTTGGCCGCACTGACCCGCTGGGGTCTGGGCCTGTGTGCGTTGGTTTTGGTGCTGATGGCGCTGTTCGTCAGTCTCGGCCGGGAGCTGACGCCGCTGGTGGCCGAGTACCGTGCCGACGTCGAAGACAAAGCCAGCGATGCCTTGGGCATGCCCCTGCAGATCGGCAAGCTGGAAGGCAGTTGGAGCGGCCTCGCTCCGGTTCTGCTGGCCCATGATGTGATGGTCGGCGAGGGTTCCAATGCCTTGCGCCTGGATCAGGTGCGCGCGGTGCCGGATCTCTGGGCCAGCCTGCTGGCACGCGAAGTGCGCATCGCACACCTGGAACTCAACGGCCTGAAGATCAGCCTCAAGGAAGGCGAAGACGGTCATTGGGCGCTGGAAGGGTTGCCGGTGCAGCAGGACCAGCCGCTGGACCCGGAGCAACTGCTCAATCGCATGCAGATGGTCCAGCAGCTGTCGGTGCTCGACAGCCAGATCACCTTGCAGCCGTTGGGAGAGTCGCCGCTGACCCTGACCTACGTTGGCCTGAATCTGAAAACCGGTCCATCCCGCCAGCGGCTCGATGCCCGTTTGACCCTGCCCGACGGCCAGCCGGTGGCGATGAGCCTGCGCACCCGTTTGCGCGCAGCCCAATGGAAGGACGGCGAAGCGGACGCTTACTTGAGCCTGCCGCAAAGCGATTGGTCGAAATGGCTGCCCGAGCGCCTGACCCAGCAATGGAATTTCTCCGAGATCAAGGCCGGTGGCGAGCTCTGGATGAACTGGAGCAAAGGCACCCTGCAACGCGCCGCGATTCGTTTGAACGCGCCGCAACTCAAGGGCGCCTATGCCGAGCGCAAGCCGATCCAGATCAACAATCTGGCGCTTAACGGGTATTTTCAGCGCAGTTCCACTGGCGTCCTGGTGACCCTGGATTCTCTGGCGATGAACCTGGGTGACACCCGCTGGGAATCGAAACTGCAATTTAAACAAACTGCCGCGACAGACAAGGCGCCAGAGCTCTTGCATCTGCAAGCCGACCGTCTCGATCTCACACCGCTCACTCCGCTGCTGAACGCACTGGGCCCGCTGCCCGAAGGTGTCGCCACGGCGGTCGAGCGGCTCAAGGTCACCGGAGTTTTGCGCAACGTGCTGATCGACTTCCGCCCAGCCGCTACCGATGACAGCAAATTCAGCTTTGCCGCCAATCTGGAAAAGGTCGGCTTCGATGCTTATCGCGGTGCACCAGCGGTGCGAAATGTCAGTGGCAGCATCAGCGGCGACCTCGGGCAGGGCGAGCTGCGCATGGACAGCAAGGATTTTTCCCTGCACCTGGACCCGATTTTCGCCAAGCCATGGCAATACATTCAGGCCAACGCCCGGTTGACCTGGAAACTCGACAAAGAAGGTTTCACCCTGATCTCGCCGTACCTGAAGGTGCTGGGCGAGGAGGGCAAGATTGCCGGCGATTTCCTGATACGCCTGCATTTCGATCACACCCAGGAAGACTACATGGACCTGCGTGTCGGCCTGGTCGACGGCGACGGTCGCTACACAGCCAAGTACCTGCCGACGGTTCTCAGTCCGGGGCTGGACGAATGGCTACGCACGGCGATTCTCAAGGGCGCGGTGGATGAAGGCTTCTTCCAGTACCAGGGTTCGCTGAACCACGGCGCCGCCGAAACGGCTCGCAGCATCAGCCTGTTTTTCAAGGTCCACGATGCCGAGCTGGCGTTTCAGCCGGGCTGGCCGCATGTCAGCAAGGTCAGCGGCGATGTGTTCATCGAAGACAGCGGTGTGCGGATCCTCGCGAGCAAGGGCCAATTGCTCGACACCCAGGTCAGCGACGTCTACGTCAATATTCCCCGTGTACCTGCCGGGCAGAGCACTCATCTGTTTCTCGACGGCGCGTTCGCTGGCGGGTTGGGCGATGGTCTGAAGATTCTGCAGGAGGCGCCCATCGGCACCTCCGACACGTTTGCCGGTTGGGAAGGCGAGGGTGATCTGCAAGGCAAGCTCAAGCTCGATATCCCGCTGGTCAAAGGCGAGCAGCCGAAAATCCTCGTCGACTTCAAGACTGACAAGGCCCGCTTGAAACTTAGCGAGCCGACTCTGGAATTGACGCAACTCAAGGGCGATTTCCGTTTCGACAGCACCAAGGGGCTGAGCGGGCAAAAGATCACGGCGCGAGCGTTTGACAAGCCAGTGACCGCACAGATATTCGCTGAAGGCAGCCCGGGCAAGCTCAACACTCGGGTCACCGCGTCGGGTGAGGTCGAGGTCAAGAAACTCACCCAATGGCTGAACGTCACTCAGCCGTTGCCGGTGACGGGCATGATCCCTTATCAGTTGCAGCTGAACCTTGATGGCGCCGACAGTCAATTGATGGTCAGTTCCAACCTCAAGGGCGTGGCGGTGGATTTGCCGGCGCCGTTCGGCATGGCGGCCGATGTCGGGCGCGACACCGTGTTCCGCATGACCCTGCAAGGCCCGGAGCGGCGTTACTGGGTCAACTACGGTGAACTGGCGAACTTCACGTTTGCGGCACCGACCGGCAATTTCGCCGACGGTCGCGGCGAGTTGCTTCTCGGTGGCGGCAATGCCGTGTTACCCGGTGCCAAAGGCTTGCGCGTGCGTGGTGTACTGTCCGAGCTGGATGTCGCTCCCTGGCAGGATCTGCTGACCAGGTATGCCGGTCAGGATCCAGGTGGCAGTGCCAAACAGTTGCTCAGTGGCGCGGATTTGAAGGTTGGAAAACTCACTGGTTTCGGCACCACCCTCGATCAGGCGTCGGTGCAGTTGACGCGTAAACCGGCCGCGTGGGCCTTGCAACTCGACAGTCAGCAGGCCAAGGGCAGTGTCGGTATTCTCGATGCGAAAGCCGCACCGATTGCGGTCAATCTGCAATACGTACGTTTGCCGGCACCAGACCCTACGGTGCTGGCTGACGAGAATTCGCCGGACCCGCTGGCCACCGTGGACCCCACGAAGATCCCGGCGCTGGATATCACCATCAATCAGCTGTTCCAGGGGCAGGATCTGGTGGGCGCCTGGCATTTGAAAGTTCGGCCGACCGCCAAGGGAGTTGCCTTCAATACCCTGGATCTGGGCCTCAAGGGCATCCTCTTGCAGGGCAGCGGTGGCTGGGAAGGCACGCCGGGTAATTCCAGCAGTTGGTACAAGGGCCGAGTCAGTGGCAAGAACCTTGCCGACGTGCTCAAGGGCTGGGGGTTTGCGCCGAGCGTCACCAGCGAAGAGTTTCACATGGATGTCGACGGTCGCTGGCCTGGGTCACCGGCGTGGCTGGCGACCAAGCGCTTCACCGGCAGCCTTGATGCGTCACTGAATAAAGGTCAGTTTGTTGAAGTCGAGGGCAGCGCTCAGGCGCTGCGGGTATTTGGCCTGCTCAACTTCAACTCCATCGGCCGCCGTTTGCGCCTGGACTTTTCCGACCTGTTCGGCAAAGGCTTGAGCTATGACCGGGTCAAAGGCTTGCTGGTCGCAAGTAACGGGGTCTACGTGACCCGTGAACCCATTCTGCTGACCGGTCCGTCGAGCAATGTGGAGCTCAACGGCACGCTGGACCTGGTGGGTGATCAGGTCGATGCCAAGTTGTTGGTGACTTTGCCGGTGACCAACAACCTGCCGATTGCGGCACTGATCGTCGGTGCACCGGCCGTCGGCGGGGCGCTGTTCCTGATCGATAAGTTGATTGGTGACCGCGTGGCGCGCTTTGCCAGCGTCAAATACACCGTCAAAGGGCCATGGAAAGAACCGAAAATCACCTTCGACAAGCCTTTTTGAATTCTTTTGAAAAAGCACTCTCTGGGCCTATGGAGTAGCATGTCCGTACGTTCGAATGCGCCTGTAGGAGCGAGGCTTGCCCGCGAACCGACGCACCGCGGTGCGTCAGGACAGACGCCTTCGCGGGCAAACCCTCGCTCCTACAGGTCATGTGTTGTTTTGAGTAAGGAAATGGCCATGTCTGTAGCGGTGATTCAAATGGTCAGCCAGAGCGATGTGCTGGCCAATCTGGCCCAGGCCCGTCGTCTGCTTGAGCAGGCGGCGACCGGTGGTGCGCGGCTAGCCGTGCTGCCGGAAAACTTCGCTGCCATGGGCCGTCGCGACATTGCCGACATCGGCCGCGCCGAAGCCTTGGGCGAAGGCCCGATCCTGCCGTGGTTGAAACAGACCGCCCGTGACCTCAAGTTATGGATAGTGGCCGGCACATTGCCGTTGCCGCCGGTGGATCAACCGACGGCCAAAGTGCATGCATGCTCGTTGCTGGTGGATGATCAGGGCGAGACTGTGGCACGGTACGACAAGCTGCACCTGTTCGACGTGGACGTGGCGGACAATCGCGGGCGTTATCGCGAATCCGATGACTATGCTTATGGCAGTGGTGTGGTGGTTGCCGACACACCGGTGGGCCGGGTCGGGCTGACGGTTTGTTACGACCTGCGTTTCCCGGAGCTGTACAGCGAATTGCGTGCAGCCGGCGCGGAGTTGATTACTGCACCGTCGGCCTTTACCGCGGTGACCGGCGCGGCCCATTGGGACGTGCTGATTCGCGCGCGGGCTATCGAGACTCAGTGTTATGTGCTCGCGGCCGCCCAGGGTGGGACGCATCCGGGGCCACGAGAAACCTTTGGTCATGCCGCGATTATCGACCCATGGGGGCGTGTGCTGGCGCAACAGGATCAAGGCGAGGCCGTGCTGCTGGCCGAACGCGACAGCAGCGAACAGGCGTCCATCAGGGCGCGGATGCCGGTGTCCACTCACCGGCGCTTTTTCTCGCAGGGCGCCCAGCGACCTGCATCAGAACGACGAATTTAAGGCGTAAAGCATATGAGCGAGTTGTTGTCCTCCGTCAGTGAACACCTCCTGGCGCCCGGCGGCGTAACGATCGAGAGCCTGCAAGGTGTGCTCGGCGATCTGGCCGGCCCGGGCATCGATGCCGCCGACCTGTATTTCCAGGGGCAAATTTCCGAGTCCTGGGCACTGGAAGACGGGATCGTCAAGGAAGGCAGCTTTAACCTCGACCAGGGTGTCGGCGTGCGTGCGCAATCGGGCGAAAAAACCGGTTTCGCCTACAGCAATGCGATCACTCTCGAAGCGCTGGGCGCGGCTGCCCGTGCGGCCCGTTCGATCTCCCGGGCCGGGCAGAACGGCACTGTGCAGGCATTCACCACCCAGGATGTTGCCCAATTGTATGGGCCGGACAACCCGCTGGAAGTGATGACCCGTGCCGAGAAAGTCGAGTTGCTCAAGCGTATCGACGTGGCGACCCGTGCCCTCGACCCGCGTATCCAGCAAGTCACCGTGAGCATGGCCGGGGTCTGGGAACGGATTTTGATTGCTTCCACCGACGGCGGGCTGGCGGCGGATGTGCGGCCGCTGGTGCGTTTCAACGTCAGCGTGATCGTCGAGCAGAATGGCCGTCGTGAGCGCGGTGGTCATGGCGGTGGCGGTCGTACCGATTACCGCTATTTCCTCAGCGACGACCGCGCCATGGGCTATGCCCGCGAAGCGTTGCGTCAGGCGCTGGTGAATCTGGAAGCGATCCCGGCCCCGGCCGGTACGTTGCCGGTGGTGTTGGGTTCCGGTTGGTCCGGCGTGTTGCTGCACGAAGCTGTCGGTCATGGCCTGGAAGGCGACTTCAACCGCAAGGGCAGTTCGGCCTACAGCGGGCGCATGGGCGAGATGGTTGCATCGAAGCTCTGCACCATCGTCGATGACGGCACCCTTGCCGGGCGCCGTGGTTCGCTGAGCGTCGACGACGAAGGCACACCGACCGAGTGCACCACGCTGATCGAAAACGGTGTGCTCAAAGGTTATATGCAGGACAAGCTTAACGCGCGCCTGATGGGCGTGGCCCGCACCGGTAACGGTCGTCGCGAATCCTACGCGCACCTGCCGATGCCGCGCATGACCAATACCTACATGCTGGCGGGCGAAAGCGATCCGGCGGAAATCATCGCTTCGGTGAAGCGCGGCATCTACTGCGCCAACCTCGGCGGTGGTCAGGTGGACATCACCAGCGGCAAGTTCGTGTTCTCCACCAGCGAGGCGTACCTGATCGAAGACGGCAAGATTACCGCCCCGGTCAAAGGC
Organism: Pseudomonas sp. ADAK2 TE3594; assembly: GCF_053628675.1. Classification (NCBI taxonomy): domain Bacteria; kingdom Pseudomonadati; phylum Pseudomonadota; class Gammaproteobacteria; order Pseudomonadales; family Pseudomonadaceae; genus Pseudomonas; species Pseudomonas sp. ADAK2 TE3594. The sequence continues at coordinate 178,689 of NZ_JBRJGV010000001.1, forward strand.
GCGACGTTGATCGGCAACGGCCCGGAAGCCATGAGCAAAGTATCGATGGTCGGTAACGATCTGGCGCTGGACAGCGGTGTGGGGACGTGTGGCAAGGATGGGCAGTCGGTGCCGGTGGGTGTCGGCCAGCCAACGCTGAAAATCGATGCGATCACTGTGGGTGGCACAGGCGCATGAAGATGTCCCTTGTAGGAGCTGCCGCAGGCTGCGATCTTTTGACTTTTGATTTTACAAAATCAGGATCAAAAGATCGCAGCCTGCGGCAGCTCCTACAAGAGATGCGGGACGTTAGCGCAGACCGCGTTGAGTCTCGTCCAGCTCACGGATGTACTTGAAGATTTTACGGCTCGAGGCCGGTGGCTTGTTGGTCGCCAGTTCGTGCTGGGCCTGACGGATCAGGGAGCGCAATTGCTGACGATCAGCTTCCGGGTAGTCGAGCACGAACTTCTCCAGGACTGCATCGTCGCCCGCGATCAAGCGATCGCGCCAGCGTTCCAGGCCATGGAAACGTTCGTTGTACTGCCGAGTGGAGGCATCCAGTTGATCGAGCAGAGTCAGAATGGCGTCAGTGTCCTGATCGCGCATCAGTTTGCCGATGAACATAAGGTGCCGTTTACGCGCGATATTCGCGGTGTGCTTGGGCGCATCGGCCAGGGCCCGGCGCATAGCGTCGGTCAACGGCAGTTTTGCCAGCAAGTCAGGCTTGAGTGTTGTAAGGCGCTCGCCAAGGTCAACCAGAGCATGCAGCTCGCGTTTAACCTGGGATTTGCTTTTTTCTCCCGTATCGAGGGAGTCGTCGTAAGAATCAACCATGGTGGCCGTCCGCAAAGAAACGCCGCCATGATAACCAGTCGGGGGCCGCTTGTCCGGCCCGGTCGCTCGAAGGCCCCAGCCGAAAGCAGAATTTGAGTGGAGAACAGCATGAGTGCAGTTGAAAGCGTCGGCCCACAAGCGTTGCCGGCACTGCAAGAACAAGTCGAGCAGATCATCGCTGAAGCCAAGCGCCAGGGTGCCAGTGCCTGTGAAGTGGCCGTGTCGCTGGAGCAGGGCTTGTCGACCACGGTGCGTCAGCGGGAAGTCGAAACCGTTGAGTTCAATCGCGATCAGGGCTTTGGCATCACCTTGTATGTGGGGCAGCGCAAAGGCTCGGCCAGCACCTCGGCCAGCGGTTCGGAAGCGATTCGCGAAACCGTCGCCGCCGCGCTGGCCATTGCCAAGCATACCTCCGAAGACGAAGCCTCAGGCCTTGCGGATGCCGCGTTGATGGCCAAGGATCTGCAGGATTTCGACCTGTTCCACCAATGGAATATCACCCCGGAGCAAGCCATCGAGCAGGCCCTGGCCTGTGAAGCAGCGGCGTTTGCCGCCGACAGCCGGATCAAGAATGCCGACGGCACCACCCTCAGCACGCACCAGGGCTGCCGGGTTTACGGCAACAGCCACGGTTTTATCGGTGGTTACGCGTCGACTCGTCACAGCCTCAGCTGCGTGATGATCGCCGAAGCCGATGGCCAGATGCAGCGCGATTACTGGTACGACGTGAACCGTCAGGGCAATTTGCTGGCCTCACCTGAGAGCATCGGCCAGCGTGCCGCGCAACGGGCGGCGAGCCGTCTGGGGGCGCGTCCGGTGCCGACCTGCGAAGTGCCGGTGCTGTTTTCCGCAGAACTGGCCGGTGGCTTGTTCGGCAGTTTCTTGTCGGCGATCTCCGGCGGCAGTTTGTACCGCAAATCCTCGTTCCTCGAAGGCACGCTGGGGCAGAAGCTGTTCCCGGAATGGTTGACCATCGATGAACGTCCGCACCTGATGCGCGCCCTGGGCAGTTCGGCCTTCGACGGCGATGGCCTGGCGACCTACGCCAAACCGTTCGTGGAGAAGGGCGAGTTGGTGTCCTACATACTCGGCACCTACTCCGGTCGTAAGCTAGGCATGCCGAGCACCGCCAACGCCGGCGGCGTGCACAACCTGTTCGTCACCCACGGCGACGAAGATCAGGCAGCCTTGCTACGCCGCATGGGCCGTGGCCTGCTGGTCACCGAACTGATGGGGCAGGGCCTGAACATGGTCACAGGCGATTACTCCCGTGGGGCGGCGGGTTTCTGGGTCGAGAACGGCGAAATCCAGTTCGCGGTCCAGGAAGTGACCATCGCCGGCAACATGCGCGACATGTTCAAGCAGATCATTGCGGTCGGTAATGACCTGGAATTGCGCAGCAACATTCGCACCGGTTCGGTGTTGATCGAGCGGATGACGGTGGCGGGTAGCTAAGCCCTTACCGGTACAAAAAAAGGCGCGCCACCTATTGGATGGCGCGCCTTTTTTATTGGTCGCAAGACAGATCCTGTGGGAGCGGGCTTGCCCGCGATAGCGTCATTTCAGCCGACATCGATGTTAAATCTTCAATCGTCATCGCGGGCAAGCCCGCTCCCACAAAGTACTCAGTGCTTTGCAGATCTTGTTTTGGTTCTCATTATCATCTAATAATAAATCTCATTACCGAATGAGCCCGGATCATGAGTTCTGCCTTGCACGAGCAGCCTTACCTCGAAAGCTGGCGCTGGATGAGTCGCCAGATCCGTTGCGCCATGGACCCTGACGAGCCGCGCCTGATTGAACATTACCTGGCCGAAGGCCGGTATCTGGCGTGTTGCACGGCCACCTCACCCTGGACCATCGCCGAAACTTCCTTCCGTTTATTACTCGACACAGCCGCCGACGTCGCGCTGCCCTGGCACTGGCGCAGCCTGTGTCTCGACCAGGCCTGGCGACCGCTACGCGATCTCGAACGGCAATCACTCTGCAAATGCCGCCTCAAACGTTGGCAAAGCTACGCGTGGCAATTGGCGACCTGCGAGTTGCGACCTTCGATTCCTCTCATAGAACTGGTGCAAGGATCTCCTGATGAATAACACACGTATCGAACGCGACAGCATGGGCGAGTTAAACGTCCCGATTGATGCTTTGTACGGCGCGCAAACCCAACGTGCGGTGGATAACTTTCCGATCAGCGGCAAACCGATGCCCGTGCAGTTCATTCGCGCGCTGATTCTGGCCAAGGCTGCGGCCGCCCGAGCCAACGTCGAGCTCAAGCAGATCAGCGAATCCCAGGGCAAGGCGATCGTCGACGCCGCTCAAGGCCTGCTTGAAGGCGACTTCATGCAGCACTTCCCGGTGGATATCTTCCAGACCGGTTCCGGCACCAGTTCCAACATGAACGCCAACGAAGTGATCGCCACCTTGGCTAGCCGCTTGTTGGGCGAGCCGGTCAATCCCAACGATCACGTCAATTGCGGCCAAAGCAGCAACGACATCATCCCCACCACCATCCATGTCAGCGCCGCATTGAGCTTGCATGAGCAGTTGCTGCCGGCGCTGGTGCATCTGGTGCAGGTGATCGAACACAAGGCCGAGCAGGTTCATCCGTTCGTCAAAACCGGGCGTACCCATTTGATGGACGCCATGCCCGTGCGCATGAGTCAGGTGCTCAATGGTTGGGCGCAACAGTTCAAGGCCAACATCGGTCACCTGCAGGATCTGCTGCCAAGCCTGCAATCGGTGGCCCAGGGCGGCACGGCGGTGGGCACCGGGATCAATGCCCATCCAGAGTTTGCGGCGCGTTTCAGCCAGCAACTCAGCCAACTGACCCAGGTGCAGTTTACGCCGGGCAAGGACCTGTTTGCGCTGATCGGCTCGCAGGACACTGCGGTCAGCGTTTCAGGGCAGCTCAAGGCCACAGCGGTTTCCTTGATGAAAATCGCCAATGACCTGCGCTGGATGAATTCCGGCCCGTTGGCCGGGCTCGGTGAAATCGAACTCGAAGCCTTGCAGCCCGGTTCGTCGATTATGCCCGGCAAGGTCAATCCGGTGATCCCGGAAGCCACCGCGATGGTCGCCGCTCAGGTGATTGGCAACGACACGGTGATCACCGTCGCCGGTCAGTCGGGCAATTTCGAGCTGAACGTCATGCTGCCGATCATCGCCCAGAACCTGCTGAGCAGTATCGAGTTGCTGGCCAACGCCAGCCGTCTGCTGGGCGACAAGGCTATTGCCAGCTTCAAGGTCAACGAGGCCCGGCTCAAGGAAGCGCTGTCGCGCAATCCGATTCTGGTCACTGCACTCAACCCGATCATTGGTTACCAAAAAGCCGCTGAGATTGCCAAGAAGGCATATCAGCAGGGCCGGCCGGTGATCGATGTCGCCCTGGAACACACCGACCTGACGCGCAGCCAACTGGAAGAATTGCTCAACCCAGAGAAGCTCACCGCAGGCGGCGTGTAATCACCGCTACCGCTTTGGAGGCTCACCATGGAGCACTGGAAACGCACGATCGAAAGAGCAAATCACTGTTTCATGCTGGGCCAGCTGGTCGATGCCCGCGAGGTTTATTTGCAGGCATTGGCCTTGGCCCAAGTGTTGTTCGAGCGCTGGGCCGATGCCGACGAAGCGGTGGCGGCTTGCGTGATTTCCCACCATAACCTGGCGGACCTGCACTTGCGTCTGAACCAGCCGGAGGAGAGCGCCGAGTATTTGTGCGCGATCCATCAACGACTGTTGCAGACCATGCAGGACCCGCGACTGGCGCCCGCTTTGCGTGAAGCCGCGCTGCGCCAGAGCAGCAAAACCTATGTCGAGCTGCTGAATTTCATCAGCGATCACGGCGAGTATCCGCGCACCCACCGGTTGCTGCGTACCGACACCGCTTCGACCTCGCATCAGCCTGCGCCCTTACAACATGGAGTTCATTGAAATGGCTTTTACCTTGCCTGCCTTGCCGTACGCCTATGACGCCCTGGAACCGCACATCGATGCGCAGACCATGGAAATCCACTACACCAAACACCACCAGACCTACATCAACAACCTCAACGCCGCGGTCGAAGGCACTGAGTTTGCCGAATGGCCGGTGGAAAAACTGGTGGCGGCGGTCCAGCAATTGCCGGAAAAGCTCCGTGCGGCGGTGATCAATCAGGGCGGCGGGCATGCCAACCATTCGTTGTTCTGGGAAGTCATGTCGCCCGGCGGTGGTGGCCAGCCTGAAGGTGCGTTGGCCAAGGCGATCGACGAGCAATTGGGTGGCCTCGACAACTTCAAGGAGGCTTTCACCAAAGCTGCGCTGACCCGTTTCGGCAGCGGTTGGGCCTGGTTGAGCGTGACGCCGCAAAAGACCTTGATCGTTGAAAGCAGCGGCAACCAGGACAGCCCGTTGATGAGTGGCAATACGCCGATCCTCGGCCTGGACGTTTGGGAGCACGCTTATTACCTGCGCTATCAGAACCGCCGCCCGGAATACATCAATGCGTTCTACAACGTGATCAATTGGCCCGAAGTCGCCGCGCGTTATCAGGTTGCGCTGGTTTAGTTGAGAACGCCCCCTAAGTCTCTATAAAATAATCCAGGGCTGACTATGGGCACTGAAACACTGGCGGTCGGAAGTGGACGGATGTTTCGTTACGCACTGGGATCGCTGTTACTGCTGGCGGGCATGACGTTGTTGGCTGCCCAAGGGCTGAGCTGGCTGGACCTCGAACCGAAACTGCAGCGCGCCCTGCAAGGCGGGGCGATTTGCGCCCTGGGCACAGCTTTGGGCGCAGTGCCGGTGCTGGTGATTCGGCGGATGCCCCAGGCAGTCAGCGATACGCTGCTGGGTTTCGGGGCCGGGGTGATGCTCGCGGCGACGGCGTTTTCGCTGATCGTGCCGGGCATTGCCGCGGCCGAAAACCTCGGGCTGACGCCTTGGGCGGCCAGTGGCCTGATCAGTTTTGGCATCATGCTGGGTGCATTCGGGTTGTTTCTGGTGGATCGCAAGGTGTCCGGCGCTACACCTGAAATGCTCGTGGGGACACTGGAGCGATCGGTGATTGCACCGCGGATCTGGTTGTTTGTGTTCGCCATCATCGCCCACAACATCCCTGAAGGTATGGCGGTCGGCGTCTCGGCCGGTGGTGGCATGCCTGACGCCGACAGCCTGGCCATGGGCATCGCCTTGCAGGATGTGCCGGAAGGTCTGGTGATCGCGTTGGTGTTGGCCGGAGCAGGGATGTCGCGGGTCAAGGCGTTCCTGATCGGTGCTGCGTCAGGGTTGGTCGAGCCGGTCTTCGCATTGTTGTGCGCCTGGCTGGTGAGCCTGGCCGAACTGTTGTTGCCGTTGGGTCTGGCACTGGCGGCCGGTGCGATGCTGCTGGTGGTGACTCACGAAGTCATCCCCGAATCGCGACGCCATGGTCACGACAAACTGGCCAGCCTTGGGCTGCTGATCGGGTTTTGTCTGATGATGGTGATGGATACCGCGTTGGCTTGAAAAACAGGATCAAAAGATCGCAGCCTCGTTTCACTCGACAGCTCCTACAAGGATCGGCATACCGTAGGAGCTGTCGAGTGAAACGAGGCTGCGATCTTTTGACTTTTATCCGCCTTCGTCGAAGTAGCGGTTGATCAAGTCTGTCAGCGCATCCAGCGCTTTTTGCTCATCTTCGCCTTCGGTACTGATATAGATTTTGGTGCCCTTGCCTGCAGCGAGCATCATCATTGCCATAATGCTTTTGCCATCGACCGTGGATTCCGGCGTGCGTCCTACCCGGATCGTGCAATCCTTGAACTCACCGGCGACCCCAACGAATTTTGCAGACGCGCGGGCATGCAGGCCCAGCTTGTTGATGATTTCGATTTCCAGAGCAGGCATCGCGATGTGAATCCTTTAGCTGAGGTCGCGGTGGCGAACCTGGACGTTCTTCAGGGTTTTTTGCAGGACCTGACCCAGACGTTCGGTCAGGTAGACAGAGCGGTGATGCCCGCCGGTGCAGCCAATGGCAATGGTGACATAGGCGCGGTTGCTGGCGGCAAAGCGGGGCAGCCATTTGAGCAGGTACGAGGAAATGTCCTGGAACATCTCTTCGACGTCAGGTTGTGCCGCCAGGTACTCGGCCACCGGTTGGTCGAGCCCGGACTGTGCCCGTAGCTCCGGCTTCCAGTAAGGGTTGGGCAGGCAGCGCACGTCGAACACCAGATCGGCGTCCACCGGCATGCCCCGCTTGAACCCGAAAGATTCCACCAGGAACGCAGTGCCCGGTTCCGGTTGATTCAGCAGGCGCAACTTGATGGTATCGCGTAGCTGATACAGGTTCAGATTGGTGGTATTGACCTTGAGGTCGGCCAGATCGGCAATCGGCCCCAGCAGATTGGTTTCGTCCTCTATCGCCTCCGCCAGCGAGCGATTTGCGCTGCTCAGCGGGTGACGACGGCGAGTTTCCGAAAAGCGTTTGAGCAAGGTTTCTTCGTCAGCGTCCAGGTACAGCACATCGCACTGGATATGCCGGCTGCGGACCTCTTCCAGCAATTCGGGGAACCGTGACAGGTGGCTCGGCAGGTTGCGTGCATCGATGGATACGGCCACCAGCGGTTGTGCCAGTTCGGTGTGAATCAGCGCGCGTTCGGCCAGTTCCGGCAGCAAGCCGGCAGGCAGGTTGTCGATGCAGTAGTAGCCGTTGTCCTCGAGCACATCGAGGGCGGTACTTTTACCTGAGCCGGAGCGGCCACTGACGATGATCAGGCGCATGATTAGTGACCGTTCTGCTCGTCCAGGACAACCTGATACAACGCTTCGTTGCTCGGGGCGCTGCGCAGTTTTTCACGCACCTCCTTGCGATCCAGCATGCTGGCGATCTGGCGGAGCAATTCCAGGTGTGCATCGGTGGCGGCTTCCGGGACCAGCAGTACAAACAGCAGGTCAACCGGCGCACCGTCGATGGCGTCGAAATCGATGGGTGCATCCAGGTGCATCAAGGCACTGATGGGCGATTCGCAGCCCTTGAGACGGCAGTGGGGGATGGCGATGCCGTTGCCAAAACCGGTGGAGCCGAGTTTTTCACGGGCGACCAGACTCTCGAAGACATCCTGCATGGCCAGATCCGGCACTTCGCGATGGATGAGGTTGGCAATTTGCTCGAGGGCTTTCTTTTTACTGCCGCCCGGCACGTTCACCAGGGAACGGCCGGGGGTCAGGATGCTTTCAAGTCGGATCATGGGTTGGGAGTGTTAACGACCGGTCGCGCCCTGGAGGAGGCTCTGGGTCTTTTCCTTATGCTTTTTGAGTTGTTTATCCAGCTTGTCGGTCAGTGCGTCGATCGCTGCGTACATATCGGTATGTTCCGCATTAGCGACCACTTCATTGCCGGGAATATGCAGCGTGGCTTCGATTTTCTGCTTGAGCTTCTCGACCGTCATCGTGACCTGCACGTTGGTGATCTTGTCGAAATGCCTCTCTAATCGTTCGAGTTTTTCGCCGATGTAGGTGCGAAGAGGTTCGGTCACTTCCAGTTGGTGTCCACTGATGTTGACTTGCATACAGCTTCTCCTTCGTTGCCAGTGCATAAAGCGGTAGATCAGATGATCTACCACTGGAACGCTGTGGCGTGGCTCTACATCAACCGCTTGCGTTCGCTCGAAGGCGCGATCCCGAGGGATTCGCGGTACTTGGCGACGGTGCGGCGAGCCACCTGAATGCCTTGTGCCTCCAGTAAACCAGCGATCTTGCTGTCACTCAACGGCTTTTTCTGATTTTCCGCGGCAACCAGTTTTTTGATGATCGCGCGGATCGCCGTGGACGAGCATTCACCGCCTTCTGAGGTACTGACGTGGCTGGAAAAAAAGTATTTCAGTTCATAGATGCCCCGCGGGGTATGCATGAATTTTTGCGTGGTCACCCGTGAAATCGTCGATTCATGCATGCCCACCGCTTCGGCGATGTCGTGCAGCACCAACGGCTTCATGGCTTCGTCACCGTATTCAAGAAAGCCGCGTTGATGCTCGACGATCTGGGTGGCGACTTTCATCAGGGTTTCATTGCGGCTTTGCAGGCTCTTGATGAACCAGCGAGCTTCCTGCAACTGATTACGCATGAAGGTGTTATCAGCGCTGGTATCGGCGCGACGCACGAAACCGGCGTATTGGGCGTTGACACGCAGGCGTGGCACCGATTCCTGATTCAACTCCACCAGCCAGCGCTCGTTGTCCTTGCGCACAATCACATCGGGAACGACGTATTCGGCTTCGGTGGACTCGATTTGTGAGCCTGGGCGCGGGTTGAGGCTCTGGACCAATTCGATGACCTGACGCAGTTCATCTTCCTTGAGCTTCATGCGACGCATCAGTTGGCTGTAGTCGCGGCTGCCGAGCAAGTCGATGTAATCGGTGACCAGGCGCTTGGCCTCGGCCAGCCAAGGGGTCTTGGCGGGCAGCTGGCGCAGTTGCAGCAGCAGGCATTCACCGAGGTTGCGGGCGCCGATGCCTGCGGGTTCGAACTGCTGGATGCGGTGCAGGACGGCTTCGATTTCGTCCAGTTCGATGTCCAGTTCCGGGTCGAACGCCTCGAGGATTTCCTCAAGGGTTTCGTCCAGGTAGCCCTGATTATTGATGCAGTCGATCAGGGTCACGGCGATCAGGCGATCGGTGTCGGACATCGGTGCCAGGTTCAGTTGCCAGAGCAAATGGCTTTGCAGGCTTTCACCGACGGATGTGCGGGTGGTGAAATCCCACTCGTCGTCATCGTTGCTCGGCAGGCTGCTGGCGCTGGTCTGGTAGACGTCTTCCCAGGCAGTATCGACGGGCAATTCGTTGGGAATGCGCTCATTCCAGTCGCCTTCCTCGAGGTTGTCCACCGTTGGGGCGGTTTCCTGGTAGGAGGGTTCCTGAATGTCGGCGTTGGGTTTCTGTTCGGCGCTATCGGCCAAGGGGTCGGCGTTATCGAAGTCGTCGCCTTCTTCCTGGCGTTCGAGCATCGGATTGGACTCCAGGGCCTCCTGGATTTCCTGTTGCAGGTCCAGGGTCGACAATTGGAGCAGGCGGATGGCCTGTTGCAGCTGCGGTGTCATCGTCAGCTGCTGGCCCATTCTCAAGACTAGCGATGGTTTCATGGCAGGGGCTTAACACCTTATTCGCCGGCGCACATGCGCCATCCACTACAGGGCGCCGAAGCGCCAAACATAAGCAAATTATATGCCTGAAACTGAAGTGTTTGCCTAGAGCGCTGTAACAATAAAAACTTATTGATTTTTTATTGAAGTGCGCGCGCTCTCGGCGACCCGGGCACCTCAGTGCTTACAGGCGGAACTCATGACCCAGATACACTTCCTTGACCAGCTCATTGGCCAGGATGGTGGCGGAGTCACCTTCAGCGATCAGTTGGCCGTCGTTGACGATGTAGGCGGTTTCGCAGATATCTAGGGTTTCGCGGACGTTGTGGTCCGTGATCAGCACACCAATGCCTTTGGCCTTGAGGTGATGAATGATCTGCTTGATGTCGCCCACCGAAATCGGGTCCACACCGGCGAAGGGTTCGTCGAGGAGGATGAATTTCGGATTGGTGGCCAGTGCCCGGGCGATTTCCACGCGGCGGCGTTCACCACCGGACAGGCTCATGCCGAGGTTGTCGCGGATGTGGTGGATGTGAAATTCCTGCAGCAGGCTTTCCAGCTCTTTGCGACGACCGGCCTTGTCGAGTTCCTTGCGTGTCTCGAGGATGGCCATGATGTTGTCGGCCACCGACAGTTTGCGGAAGATCGACGCTTCTTGCGGAAGATAGCCGATACCCGCCTTCGCACGACCGTGCATCGGCTGGTGGCTGACATCCAGGTCGTCGATCAGTACGCGACCCTGATCGGCCTGTACCAGGCCGACAATCATGTAGAAACAGGTGGTTTTACCGGCGCCGTTAGGGCCAAGCAGGCCGACGATCTGACCGCTGTCGATGGACAGGCTGACGTCGCGCACGACCTGACGGCTCTTGTAGCTCTTGGCCAGATGCTGAGCTTTCAGAGTTGCCATTACTGGGCCTTTTGCTCGTCGGTTTTCTTCTTCGGCTGGATCACCATGTCGATGCGAGGACGTGTCTCGGTGACCTTGTTACCCGTGGCGCGACCGGCGCTCGCAAGCTTTTTCACCGTGTCGTAGACGATTTTCTCGCCTTGGGTGGTGTTGTTGTCTTTGTCGACGACTTTTGCCTTGTCGATCAGCACGACGCGGTTTTGTGCGGCGTGGTACTGGATGGTCACCCCCCAGCCCTGAACAGGCTTGGTGTCGCCAGCGGTCTGCAGTTGCTCAAAGTAGGCGAGGTTGCCCACCGAAGTCACCACGTCAATGTCGCCGGTAGGTGTGCGGGTGATGGTCACGGTGTTGCCTTTAACGATCATCGAGCCCTGGGTGATGATCACATCACCTTTATAGGTGGCAACGCCATTCTTGTCGTCCAGTTGGGCATCGTCGGCCTGAATGCGGATAGGCTGCTCTTGATCGTTCGGCAGAGCCCAGGCGCTCACGCTTCCCAGTGCTGCGCCCAGACTGAGCAAAATAGGGAGAGTTTTAACGAGCCTCATACTGTCCTCTTACGTTCGATAGCAGGTGTATCCTGCTTTCTTTCAAGTACGCTTTCATTCCGTTGCCTGTCGATACACCGCCAGCGCCGTCGATTCTAACGGGTTGATCGGTCTGCGCATATTGCTGCTGCGGGAACACGGTCATACGGGTGGTGGTAATCAGGGTTTTACGGTTTTTTTCGTCGAAACGAGTGATACGTACCGAATCAATCAGCTCGACCTGAGTGCCGTCCGGATTGACTTCGCCGCGCTCGCTCTGGACATGCCAGGGGAACTCGGTGCCACGGAACATATTCAGGTCAGGATTGGTCAGCAGCGTCACTTCGGTCGCTTTCAGGTGTTCGACCTTGTCCGACGTCATTTCGTATTGCAGTTTGCCGTCGGGCAGGAACTGCACGCTGTGGGCGTTGACGGCGTAATAGTCGATCGCGCTTTCATCGACCTTCACCACCGGTTTGTCGAGAAAGCGTTCCGGGCTGATGTTCCAGTAGCCGACCGCTGCAAAAATCGCTGCGATGCAACCGAACATCAGGATGTTGCGAATCTTTTTGCTCAGCATGATGGGCTCACAGGTACGCGGCGTTGGCCGCATCGAGGCGGCCCTGGGCCCGCAGGATCAATTCGCAGAATTCGCGAGCAGCACCCTCGCCACCACGGGCCTGGGTGATGCCGTGGGCGTGTTCGCGCACGAAACTGGCAGCGCTGGCCACCGCCATGCCCAAGCCGACACGGCGAATCACCGGCAGGTCTGGCAGGTCGTCGCCAAGGTAGGCCACTTGTTCATAGCTCAGGTTGAGCTGGGCAAGAAGTTCGTCGAGCACCACCAGTTTGTCTTCGCGACCCTGGTAAAGGTGTGGAATGCCGAGGTTCTTCGCGCGCCGTTCAACCACCGGGGTCTTGCGGCCGCTGATGATAGCGGTCTGCACGCCGGCTGCCATCAACATCTTGATGCCCTGGCCGTCAAGGGTGTTGAAAGTCTTGAATTCGCTGCCGTCTTCGAGGAAGTACAGGCGCCCATCGGTCAGTACGCCGTCGACATCGAATACCGCCAGTTTGATCTGTTTGCCGCGTTGCAGCAGGTTCGTGCTCATTACATTACTCCCGCACGCAGCAAATCGTGCATGTTCAAGGCGCCGACCGGGCGGTCTTCGCTGTCGACCACTACCAGTGCGTTGATCTTGTGGTCTTCCATGATTTTCAGGGCCTCGGCGGCGAGCATCTCGGCGCGGGCGGTCTTGCCATGGACGGTCATCACTTCATCAATGGTCGTGCTGTGGATATCGATCGTGCGGTCCAGCGTGCGGCGCAGATCGCCGTCGGTGAAGATCCCGGCGAGCTTTCCATCCGTGCTCAGTACAACGGTCATGCCCAACCCCTTGCGGGTCATTTCCATCAAGGCATCCTTGAGCAACGTACCGCACATCACTTGCGGTAATTCGGTGCCGGCATGCATGACATTTTCAACTTTCAGCAACAAACGGCGGCCAAGGGCACCACCCGGGTGGGAAAAGGCAAAGTCTTCAGCGGTAAAACCGCGAGCTTCAAGCAAGGCAACGGCTAGAGCATCGCCCATGACCAGCGCCGCGGTGGTCGATGAGGTGGGTGCCAGGTTCAGCGGACAGGCTTCGTGTTCGACGCTGACATTGAGGTTGACTTCCGCAGCCTTGGCCAGCGGCGAATCGGGGTTGCCGGTCAGGCTGATCATCTGAATGCCCTGGCGCTTGATCAGCGGCAGCAAGGTGACGATTTCATTGGTGGAGCCGGAGTTCGACAGCGCCAGAATGATGTCGTCACGGGTGATCATGCCCATGTCGCCATGGCTGGCCTCGGCCGGGTGCACGAAGAAAGCCGTGGTGCCGGTGCTGGCGAGGGTGGCGGCAATCTTGTTGCCGATGTGCCCCGATTTGCCCATGCCGACCACGACCACCCGGCCTTTGCTGGCCAGAATCATCTCGCAAGCACGTACGAAATCTGCATCGATATGGGGCAGCAAGCCTTGTACGGCTTCCAGTTCGAGGCGGATGGTACGTTGTGCTGATTGAATCAGGTCGCTGGATTGGTTCATGTCGGAAATCGAATAGCCTGATGAAAAGGCGGCGATTATAACGGTAATGATCAAAACCCTCACGCAAGTTCGTCGCGGTTTGTCATTACTTGTTACCGAATCTCTCTAAATAGATGATTTCAGGCGGTCATGTTGCTGAACATGCCCGGCTTGGGCCTTGGGCGCTTGGCCTTTGCAGTGATATAGTTCGCCGCCAGTTCGGCCTGCCCGGGGGAGGTATGTGCTTTCGCCAGAAAGCCAGGCGTCCGAGTGAGAGGCTGCATCGCAAGGAGTTTAGATGAGTGCCGATAACGCCTACGCGGTCGAGCTGAAGGGACTGACCTTCAAGCGCGGTTCGCGCAGCATTTTCAATAACGTCGATATTCGCATACCGCGCGGCAAGGTCACCGGCATCATGGGGCCTTCCGGGTGTGGCAAGACCACGCTGTTGCGGCTGATAGGTGCACAATTGCGCCCTGCCAGCGGCGAAGTCTGGGTCAATGGCCAGAACCTGCCAACGTTGTCGCGCAGCGATCTGTTCGATGCGCGCAAGCATATGGGTGTGTTGTTTCAGAGCGGCGCGCTGTTTACCGATCTTGATGTGTTCGAGAACGTCGCCTTTCCGCTGCGTGTTCATACCGGGCTGCCGGAAGAAATGATCCACGACATTGTCCTGCTCAAATTGCAGGCCGTGGGCTTGCGTGGCGCCATCGACCTGATGCCTGACGAATTGTCCGGCGGCATGAAACGTCGCGTCGCGCTGGCCCGGGCAATTGCGCTCGATCCGCAAATCCTCATGTACGACGAGCCCTTTGTTGGCCAGGACCCGATCGCCATGGGCGTGCTGGTACGCCTGATCCGCCTGCTCAACGATGCGCTGGGCATCACCAGCATCGTGGTTTCCCACGATCTGGCCGAGACCGCGAGCATCGCCGACTACCTCATTGTGGTGGGTGACGGGCAAGTGCTGGGGCAAGGTACGCCCAAGGAACTGATGAGCTCGGACGAACCACGTATTCGTCAATTCATGACGGGTGAACCCGACGGCCCGGTCGCATACCACTTTCCAGCGCCGGATTACCGCGCAGATCTTCTGGGGAAGCGCTGATGCGCAAGATTTCACTGATAGAAAGAGTGCGCCGCTTCGGTTACGCCGGCATCGATGTGCTGGCGGTATTCGGGCGTTCGGCGCTGTTCCTGTTCCATGCCTTGCTCGGTCGTGGCGGCATCGGCGGCGGTTTTGGCCTGCTGGTCAAGCAGCTGCATTCGGTGGGCGTGATGTCCCTGGTGATCATCGTGGTCTCCGGGGTTTTCATCGGCATGGTGCTGGCGCTGCAGGGTTTTAACATTCTGTCCAGCTACGGTTCGGAGCAGGCAGTCGGGCAGATGGTTGCGCTGACGCTGTTGCGTGAACTGGGCCCGGTGGTCACGGCCTTGCTGTTCGCCGGACGCGCGGGTTCGGCACTGACCGCCGAAATCGGCAACATGAAGTCCACCGAACAGTTGTCCAGTCTGGAAATGATCGGGGTCGACCCGCTCAAGTACATCATTGCCCCGCGCCTGTGGGCCGGCTTCATTTCCCTGCCGGTGCTGGCAATGATTTTCAGCGTGGTGGGCATCTGGGGCGGTTCGTGGGTGGCCGTCGACTGGCTGGGTGTCTATGAAGGCTCCTACTGGTCGAACATGCAAAACAGCGTGACGTTTGTCGACGATGTGCTCAACGGCATTATCAAAAGCATCGTTTTTGCCTTCGTCGTGACCTGGATCGCCGTATTCCAAGGCTATGACTGCGAGCCCACTTCCGAGGGGATCAGTCGTGCCACTACCAAGACCGTGGTGTATGCCTCTTTGGCTGTACTCGGCCTGGACTTTATTCTGACCGCCTTGATGTTTGGAGATTTCTGATGCAAAACCGCACCCTGGAAATCGGTGTCGGCCTTTTCTTGCTGGCTGGCATCCTGGCTTTGCTGTTGCTTGCGTTGCGGGTCAGTGGTCTGTCCCCTAGTGCAACCACCGAAACTTATAAACTTTATGCGTATTTCGACAATATCGCCGGTTTGACGGTCAGAGCTAAAGTGACCATGGCCGGTGTGACTATCGGCAAGGTCACGGCGATCGATCTGGACCGCGACAGCTTTACCGGTCGGGTGACCATGCAACTGGAAAAGCGCGTAGATAATCTGCCGACTGACTCCACTGCATCTATCCTGACCGCTGGCCTGCTGGGTGAGAAATACATCGGTATCAGCGTGGGTGGGGAAGAAACCCTGCTCAAGGAGGGTGGAACCATCCACGACACGCAGTCGTCGCTGGTGCTCGAGGACCTGATCGGTAAATTCCTGCTCAATACCGTTAGCAAAGACGCCAAATGAGGAGCTTTTGAATGATCTCTATCTTGCGACGTGGCCTGTTGGTAATACTCGCGGCCTTGCCGTTGATGGCTAACGCCGTGGCGGCGCCTTCCGCGCACGATCTGGTACAGGACACCACCACCCGGTTGTTGGCGGATCTTGCCGCCAACAAAGCAAAGTACAAGCAGGACCCGCAGGACTTTTATACGGCGCTGAATACCATCGTCGGGCCTGTGGTAGATGCCGAAGGTATTTCCAAGAGCATCATGACGGTCAAGTATTCACGCAAGGCCACCCCCGAGCAGATGCAGAAGTTTGTCGAGAACTTCAAAAAAGGCCTGTTCCAGTTCTATGGCAATGCTTTGCTTGAGTACGACAACCAGGGCATCGTCGTCGATCCTGCCAAGGATGAGACAGGCGACCGTACCAGCGTTGGAATGACGGTCAAGAGCAGTAGCGGCGCGATCTATCCTGTGTCTTACACACTCGAGAAGATCAATGGCGAGTGGAAGCTGCGCAACGTGATCATCAACGGCATCAACATCGGCAAGCTGTTCCGCGATCAGTTCGCTGATGCGATGCAGCGCAATGGCAACGACCTGGACAAGACCATCAACGGTTGGGCCGGGGAAGTCGCCAAAGCCAAGGAAGCCACCGAACAATCTACCGAGAAGAAAACCCAATGAGTGAGTCGGCCATTCGCATGAGCGAATCCGGCGAACTGCTGCTCAGTGGCGTGCTGGATTACCGGACAGGCCCGAACCTGCGCAAGCAGGGGCAGGCGCTGATCAAGTCCAGTAACGCGGCTGCGCTGGTGGTTGATTGCTCTGCGGTGGAGAAGTCCAGCAGCGTCGGCTTGTCGCTGCTGCTGTGCTTCATGCGCGATGCCCAGGCGGCCGGCAAGGCCCTGAGCATTCGTGCGATACCCGAAGATATGCGTGAAATCGCTCAGGTCAGCGAATTGACCGAGCTATTGGCGCATCCCTGAACCGCATCTATAAAGAAGCCCCCCGTCAGAGTCCTGCTTCGCGGGGTTCGCAGGCGCGGGGCTTTTTTGTATGATGTCCGACCCGCGCGCACAGGGCGCCGATTGAGGTTGAGCATGCAGGCCGTAGAAGTGAAGAGCTTCCTTGAAGGAAAGCTGCCAAACACGAAGGTGGAAGTTGAAGGCGAAGGCTGCAATTTCCAGCTGAACGTGATTAGCGATGAACTGGCGGCGTTGAGCCCGGTGAAGCGTCAGCAGCAGGTCTATGCCCATTTGAACCCATGGATCACCGATGGCAGCATCCATGCGGTCACTATGAAATTTTTCAGCAGCGCGGCCTGGGCCGAGCGCACCTGAGCCCAAGGGCGTCGAGATTCTTATGGATAAATTGATTATTACCGGTGGCGTTCGTCTTGATGGCGAAATCCGCATCTCCGGGGCAAAGAACTCTGCCCTGCCGATCCTGGCTGCAACCCTGCTGTGCGATGGCCCGGTTACCGTTGCCAACCTGCCGCACCTGCACGACATCACCACCATGATCGAGCTGTTCGGTCGCATGGGCATCGAGCCGGTGATCGACGAGAAGCTCAGCGTCGAAATCGACCCGCGCACCATCAAGACCCTGATCGCGCCGTACGAACTGGTGAAAACCATGCGTGCCTCGATCCTGGTGCTGGGCCCGATGGTTGCCCGTTTCGGCGAAGCCGAAGTTGCGCTGCCTGGCGGTTGCGCCATCGGTTCGCGTCCGGTCGACCTGCACATCCGTGGCCTCGAAGCCATGGGCGCGGTCATCGACGTTGAAGGCGGCTACATCAAGGCCAAGGCCCCTGAGGGTGGCCTGCGCGGTGCGCACTTCTTCTTCGACACCGTCAGCGTGACCGGTACCGAGAACATCATGATGGCGGCCGCTCTGGCCAAGGGCCGTAGCGTGCTGGCGAACGCCGCTCGCGAGCCTGAGGTCATCGACCTGGCGAACTTCCTGAACGCCATGGGCGCCAAGATCACTGGCGCTGGCACCGACACCATCACCATCGATGGCGTCGAGCGTCTGCACCCGACCACTTACAAGGTGATGCCTGACCGTATCGAGACCGGCACCTACCTGGTGGCGGCGGCGGTGACCGGCGGTCGTGTGAAGGTCAAGGACACTGATCCGACCATCCTCGAAGCCGTTCTGGAAAAGCTCCGCGAATCGGGTGCTGAAATCACCTGCGGCGAAGACTGGATCGAGCTGAACATGCACGGCAAGCGGCCAAAAGCCGTTAACGTGCGGACTGCTCCATACCCGGCGTTCCCGACCGACATGCAAGCGCAGTTCATCTCCCTCAACGCCATTGCCGAAGGCACTGGTGCGGTGATCGAGACGATCTTCGAAAACCGCTTCATGCACGTTTACGAACTGCACCGCATGGGCGCTCATATCCAGGTCGAAGGCAATACCGCCATCGTCACCGGCATCGAAAAGCTCAAGGGCGCGCCAGTAATGGCCACCGACCTGCGTGCTTCGGCCAGCCTGGTGATCTCGGCGCTGATCGCCGAAGGCGATACCCTGATCGACCGCATCTACCACATCGACCGTGGTTACGAGTGCATCGAAGAGAAACTGCAGATGCTCGGCGCGAAGATCCGCCGCGTACCGGGCTAGTTTCTGCTGCATGGGTGCAGGGACGCGCCCGTTGAATTCGTTTCAAGTCGAGCCTGTTTCAGGCTCGATGTGTGTCCGGCGCCGTTTGCGACCGGGCATGAGTACCTTGATAAGGACTGACGTTTCCCATGTTGACTATCGCACTGTCCAAGGGCCGCATCCTTGACGACACCCTGCCGCTTCTGGCTGAAGCGGGCATCGTGCCGACCGAGAATCCGGACAAGAGCCGCAAGCTGATCATCCCCACGACCCAGGCCGATGTACGCCTGCTGATCGTGCGCGCCACCGATGTGCCGACCTACGTCGAGCATGGTGCCGCCGACCTGGGCGTCGCCGGTAAAGACGTGCTGATGGAATATGGCGGCCAGGGTCTGTACGAGCCTCTGGATCTGCGAATTGCCCTCTGCAAGCTGATGACCGCCGGCCGTGTCGGCGATGTCGAGCCCAAGGGCCGTCTGCGGGTGGCGACCAAATTCGTCAACGTCGCCAAGCGTTACTACGCCGAGCAGGGCCGTCAGGTCGACATCATCAAGCTCTACGGCTCGATGGAGCTGGCGCCGCTGATCGGTCTGGCAGACAAGATCATCGACGTGGTCGACACCGGTAATACCCTGCGTGCCAATGGCCTGGAACCCCAGGATTTCATTGCCGACATCAGCTCGCGGCTGATCGTCAACAAAGCTTCGATGAAAATGCAGCACGCCCGTATCCAGGCGTTGATCGACACCCTGCGCAAGGCAGTGGAGTCTCGACACCGCGGCTGATTTACCTGCGCGACCGCAAGGCGCGCCGTCTATCCGCCTCATAGCCAGAATTCTCAGGTGCCCAAGCGGATCGAATGTTAGCTTCGGGCGCCTGAGTTTTTGCCATTCCTATGAGGCTCTCGCTATGACCGCACCGACTGCAATTCGCCGACTCAACGCTGCTGACCCGGATTTTGCACATCATCTGGATCATCTGCTGAGCTGGGAAAGTGTGTCTGACGACTCGGTCAATCAGCGGGTGCTGGACATCATCAAGGCTGTTCGCGAGCGTGGCGACGCGGCGCTGGTGGAATTCACCCAGAAGTTCGACGGCCTGCAAGTCGCCTCCATGGCAGACCTGATCCTGCCGCGCGAACGCCTGGAACTGGCATTGACCCGCATCACCGTGCCTCAGCGCGAAGCGCTGGAAAAAGCCGCGGCCCGCGTGCGCAGCTACCACGAAAAACAGAAACAGGATTCCTGGAGCTACACCGAAGCTGACGGCACAGTGCTGGGCCAGAAGGTCACGCCGCTGGATCGCGCCGGTCTGTATGTGCCAGGCGGCAAGGCGTCATACCCATCCTCAGTGCTGATGAACGCAATTCCGGCCAAGGTTGCAGGCGTGACCGAAGTGGTCATGGTCGTGCCGACTCCACGCGGCGAAATCAACGAGCTGGTGCTGGCCGCGGCCTGCATTGCCGGGGTTGACCGGGTGTTCACCATCGGTGGCGCCCAGGCAGTTGCGGCGCTGGCTTACGGCACCGAAAGCGTGCCGAAGGTCGATAAGGTTGTCGGCCCTGGCAACATCTATGTCGCCACCGCCAAGCGCCACGTGTTCGGTCAGGTCGGCATCGACATGATCGCCGGCCCGTCGGAGATCCTCGTGGTGTGTGACGGTCAGACCGATCCGGACTGGATTGCCATGGACCTGTTCTCCCAGGCCGAGCACGACGAAGACGCCCAGGCGATTCTGGTCAGCCCGGACGCCGAGTTCCTCGACAAAGTCGCCGCCAGCATCGCCAAACTGCTGCCGACCATGGAGCGCGCTGAAATCATCGAAACCTCGATCAATGGTCGCGGTGCGCTGATCAAGGTTCGCGACATGGAACAGGCCATCGAAGTGGCCAACCGCATTGCGCCAGAACACCTGGAGTTGTCGGTTGCCGATCCGCAGGCCTGGTTGCCGCAGATCCGCCACGCTGGCGCGATTTTCATGGGCCGTCACACGTCCGAAGCCTTGGGCGATTATTGCGCAGGTCCAAACCACGTGTTGCCGACGTCTGGCACCGCGCGTTTCTCCTCCCCGCTGGGTGTTTACGACTTCCAGAAACGTTCGTCGATCATCTTCTGCTCCGAGCAGGGTGCCTCCGAACTGGGCAAAACCGCCTCCGTGCTGGCCCGTGGCGAGTCGCTGACCGCTCACGCGCGCAGTGCCGAATACCGCATCGTTGACGAAGACTCTCTACAAGGGCAGGGCAACTGAAGATGAGTAAATTCTGGAGTCCCTTCGTCAAGAGCCTGGTGCCTTACGTCCCGGGTGAGCAGCCGAAGCTGGCGAAACTGGTGAAGCTCAACACCAACGAAAACCCGTACGGTCCATCGCCCAAAGCGTTGGCCGCGATGCAGACCGAACTGAACGATAACCTGCGTCTGTACCCGGACCCGAACAGCGACCTGCTCAAGCAGGCTGTTGCCAAGTATTACGGCGTGCAGGGTAATCAGGTGTTCCTCGGCAATGGTTCCGATGAAGTGCTGGCGCACATTTTCCACGGTTTGCTGCAACACGATCAGCCGCTGCTATTCCCGGATATCAGCTACAGCTTCTACCCGGTTTACTGCGGGTTGTACGGCATCGCATTCGACGCGGTGCCGCTGGATGAGCAATTCCAGATCAACCCGGCGGACTACGCCAAGCCGAACGGCGGGATCATTTTCCCCAACCCGAACGCGCCGACCGGATGCCTGCTGGCGCTGGACGCGGTTGAGCAAATCCTCAAGGCCAGCCCGGATTCGGTGGTCGTGGTGGATGAGGCTTACATTGATTTCGGCGGTGAAACGGCGATCACACTGGTGGACCGTTATCCGAACCTGCTGGTGACCCAGACCCTGTCCAAGTCCCGTTCACTGGCGGGCCTGCGGGTTGGTCTGGCGGTGGGGCATCCGGACCTGATCGAGGCGCTGGAGCGGATCAAGAACAGCTTCAACTCCTACCCGCTGGATCGCTTGGCGATTGTGGGGGCTGCGGCAGCGTTCGAGGATCGTGAGTATTTCGACAAGACCTGCCGGTTGGTCATCGACAGTCGCGAGAAGGTGGTTGCGCAGCTGGAGGCAAAAGGGTTTGAGGTATTGCCGTCGGCAGCAAACTTCATTTTTGCCCGTCACCCGAAGCACGATGCAGCAGGGCTGGCGGCGAAGCTGCGCGAACAGGGCGTGATCGTTCGGCACTTCAAGCAGGAACGGATTGCCCAGTTCCTGCGTATTTCCATCGGCGCGCCAGAACAGAATCAGGCGCTGATCGACGGCCTAGGCGACCTCTGATCCAGCGCTGAACCCGTAGGAGCGAGGCTTGCCCGCGAAGAACGATGACACGGTTTATCTGTTTCACCGAGTTATCGTTCTTCGCGGGCAAGCCCCGCTCCTACAGGGGGTGGTGGGTTACTCGTGATGCGGTTCGCCAAGGAAGGTCAGCGACGTGAACAACCCGCGTGTCGCCACATCCGGGTTGTCCTTCAGCGAAATCTCCATCTGCGCCGCAATCACGTTCAATCCTTCATTACGCACCATTACTTGCGCCCGGCCCTCTGCGTCGGTCTCGGTGCTTAACGTATTCGGCGCGCTGCGATAGTCGCCCACCAGCTTCACACCCGCCGCCGGCTTACCGTCCAATAGCACTCGAACCGGCAACGATTTACCCGGCCCGACCGTCAGCGGATCGACCTCCGGAAGAATCAGCAATTTCATCTGATCGAGCTTCGGCAACTTCGCCCCCGGCTGGTATATCGCCAGGCTGTACTTGAAGGTCTGGGTCGACTCAATGGCCCCCGGTACTTTGCTGCGCCCTTCGTTGATCCATTTTTTATCCGCCGTCTGCGACCACATGCCATTGTTCAGCGCCACGGCCATCACCGCCGGTGGTTTCAACGGCTGCAGGCGGGCGTGGTCGGCCAGCCGTTGCACGTTCACCGGGATCATTTTGCCGCTGGCGTCATAAGCCCACGCGCCACTGATTTTCTGCGCCTTGAAGGCGTTGTCTTCGGCGCCATGGCCGTAGATGACTTCGATGTTGCCGCGACGTTGTTCGGTCCAGAGACCGTGGGCCGAGACTTGGCTGGCGCATAACAAGCCGAGCAGCAGGCCGGGTACTGCCAAAGATTTGAGGTGTTGCATGGTGACGTCCTTTTACAGATTGAGTGTCAGGCTGACGGTGAAATTGCGCGGCTCGCCGGGGTTGACCCAGTAGTTGCTGTAGGAGCGCTCGAAGTATTTCTCGTCGAAAAGATTGTTCAGGTTCAGGCCCACGGTGACGTTTTCGCTGGCCTTGTAATGGGCCAGCAGGTCGACGGTGTGGTAGGCCGGCAATTCGAAATCGCTGCCGGCTTCACCCGAGCGATCGCCGACATAGGTGAACGCTGCTCCAAGGTCCGAACCGCGCAAATGGCCATCCTGAAATTCATAAACGCCCAGCACACTGCCGCTGCGTTTGGCCACACCGAGAATTCGGCTGCCGGTGGGAATCACCTTGTCGCCTTGGGTGACTTCGGCGTCGATGTAAGCGAAAGCACCGATCACTCGCACGGCATCGGTTATTTGCCCGGTGACTTGCAGGTCGACACCCTGGCTGCGAGCCTTGCCCATGGCGCGGCTGGAATCGGTGCTCGGATCGAGCGCCAGGACGTTTTCCTTTTCGATATGGAAGGCGGCGAGGGTGGTGCTCAAGCGATCGTCGAACAGCTCGCTCTTGATCCCGACTTCATAACCGACGCCTTCTTCCGGGGCGAAGGATTTGCCGGCGGCGTCCAGCCCGTTGTTCGGTTTGAACGAGGTGGAGGCGTTGGCGAACAAGCCCACTTCGGGCGTCATCTGGTAGAGCAGGCCGGCTCGCTGGGTCAGTGCGTCGTGGCGCTGGCGGCTGGTCGCGTTGCGGCTGTGATCGTCGATGTTTTGTTCGAAATGCTCGAAGCGCGCACCGAGCATGCCGCGCAGTTTGTCGGTGAAGACGATCTGGTCCTGAAGGTTCAGCGCCTGGCTTTCGACGTGCTCGAAGAAGTCGGTCCCGGAGCGTGCGCCATTGGGTTTCGGCTGGCCATAGATCGGTCGATAGATATCGATGGCATACGGGCCGCCGGCAATGGTCGTGACCCGTTCGTTTTTGCGGAAATTCTCGTATTCGCTGCCGATCAGCAGTTCGTGTTGCCAGCTACCGATGTCGAACAAACCGCGCAGTTCGAGTTGGGTGATGCTGTCGTGCCAGTTGGTGTCGCGCTCGCGGTAGCGACGGTTGATGGTGTGGCCGTCGGCGTTCAAGGGACGGTTCTCGGAGGCGAAGCCCCAGAGCTTGCCTTCCTTGTAATGGCTGGCGAGGCGTAGTTTCCAGCGGTCGTTGAGCTGATGTTCGAGGGCGGCTTGCAGCAGATTGTTATGGTTGTCGATGTTGCCGTCGTTGGGTTCACCAAGGAAGGTCGAACGGGAGACACCGCTCCATTTATTGTTCGGCGCGACGATACCGCGATCGAAGGTCGAGCTGTGGCGGACGAACTCGCTCTCCACCAACAGGCTGGTGTCCGGGTTCAGTTGCCAGCTGAAGGAGGGCGCAACGAACACACGCTGGCTGTCGACGTGATCGCGGAAACTGTGGTTGTCCTCGACAGCCAGGTTCACCCGGGACAGAACGTTGCCGTCATCATCCAGCGGTGTGTTGACGTCCACGGCGGTGCGATAGCGATCCCAACTGCCGGCGCTGGTTTGCAGTGTGGTGAAGGCTTCGGGCTGGGGTTTCTTGGTGACGATGTTCACCGTGCCGCCCGGATCGCCACGACCGTAGAGGCTGGCGGCCGGGCCTTTGAGCACTTCGATGCGTTCGATGTTGGCCACATCCGGCGTGCTTGGATAACCTCGGTTGGCGCTGAAGCCGTCCTTGTAGAACTCCGAAGTAGTGAAGCCGCGCACGCTGTATTCGTAGAGCGTCAGGCCACCGAAATTGTTCTGTTTCGACACGCCGCCGGCAAATTCCAGTGCACGTTCGACGCTGGTGCTGCCCAGGTCCTTGAGCACACTGACGGGAACCACACTGATCGATTGCGGGATATCGCGAATGGCCGTGTCGGTTTTGGTTGCGCTGGAGGAGCGCGTGGCGCGGTAACCCTTCACCGGGCCAGTGGGGGATTCGTAGTCGGAGGTGACGCTGATGGCGTCCAGTTCAACGGTTTGCGATTCTTCGGCGAAGACCGGATCCCCCAGCAAACCGAGGGCCAGGCCTGCGAGGGAAGCCATTGTTCGAGACGACATGTTATGTTGTTCCAATAGTGATATTGAAACAATATAACATGCCTAATGAGAATGTCTGCTGTTAACAGCTTCGGAGTTATGGAGCTGCTGAGGGCGCAGCTCCTACCGGCTTACTCTTCTTCTTTTTCCTTGATCGGCGCGGGTGGCGGACGCAGACCGATTTCTGCCGTGAGCTTGAGCTCTTTGCCGTTGCGCATCACCTGAATGGTGACCTTGTCGGTCGGCTTGATCCGTGCCACCTGGTTCATCGAGCGGCGACCGTCGCCGGCCGGTTCACCGTCGATGCTGAGGATCACGTCGCCCAGTTGCAGGCCGGCCTTCTGCGCCGGGCCATCACGGAAAATCCCCGCGACCACAATCCCCGGACGCCCGGACAGACCAAACGATTCCGCCAGTTCCTGACTCAATGGTTGTACTTCGATGCCGAGCCAGCCGCGAATCACCTGGCCATGTTCGATGATCGACTTCATCACTTCCATCGCCAGTTTGACCGGGATCGCGAAGCCGATGCCCTGCGAGCCGCCGGACTTGGAGAAGATCGCCGTGTTGATACCGGTCAGGTTGCCGTTGGCGTCCACCAGTGCACCGCCTGAGTTACCGGGGTTGATCGCGGCATCGGTCTGGATGAAGTCTTCGTAGTTGTTCAGCCCGAGCTGATTGCGCCCGGTGGCGCTGATGATGCCCATGGTCACGGTCTGGCCGACGCCGAACGGGTTGCCGATGGCCAGGGCCACGTCGCCGATGCGGATATTGTCGGAGCGGCCGACGGTGATCGACGGCAGGTTTTTCAGGTCAATCTTCAACACCGCGAGGTCGGTTTCCGGGTCGCTGCCGATGACTCGGGCCAGGGTTTCACGACCATCCTTGAGCGCCACCACGATCTGGTCGGCACCACTGGTCACGTGGTTGTTGGTCAGCAGGTAACCTTCCGGGCTCATGATCACACCCGAACCGAGGCTCGACTCCATGCGCTTCTGCTTGGGCGAGTTGTCGCCGAAGAAGCGGCGGAACTGAGGATCTTCGAACAGCGGATGGCTGGGCTTGTTGACCACTTTGGTGGTGTACAGATTGACCACTGACGGCGCGGCCGTGGTCACCGCGTCGGCATAGGACACCGGACCCTGCTGCAGACCGATGGTTTGCGGGGCTTGCTGCAGATTGACGTCCAGGCTCGGTAACCCGACCCATTGCGGGTAACGCTGCATAATCAATAGAGCAACAAGCACACCGGCCAACAGCGGCCAGCCGGAAAAACGCAGCGCCTTGAGCATTAAGCACGTCCTACAGAGGTTGCAGGCGGTGTGAGACCGCCCATAATGTCGCGCATTATACGAGGCCGCGCGCGCCTCTGAACGGGATATTTAGGAGTCTTTTATGGCCGTCGCCCTGAGCACCCTGGTCGAAGAAGCCGACCGCTACCTGGCAAGTGCGAAGATCGCCGATTACTGCCCCAATGGTTTGCAGATCGAAGGCCGGCCGCAAGTGATGCGCATCGTCAGCGGTGTTACCGCCAGCCAGGCGTTGCTGGACGCCGCGGTAGAGGCCCAGGCCGATCTGGTGCTGGTGCATCACGGCTATTTCTGGAAAGGCGAGAACCCGTGCATCACCGGCATGAAGCAGCGCCGGTTGAAAACCCTGCTCAAGCACGACATCAGCCTGCTGTCCTATCACTTGCCGCTGGATCTGCACCCGGAAGTCGGCAACAACGTGCAGCTTGCCCGGCAACTGGATATCACTGTTGAAGGCCCGCTGGATCCGGACAATCTGAAAGTTGTTGGCTTGGTCGGCTCGTTGAGCGAACCGATGACCCCTCGCGATTTCGCCCGTCGCGTGCAGGAAGTCATGGGGCGCGAGCCGTTGCTGATCGAAGGCAGCGAGATGATTCGTCGGGTCGGCTGGTGCACCGGTGGCGGCCAGGGTTACATTGATCAGGCGGTGTTGGCTGGCGTCGATCTGTACCTCAGCGGCGAGGCCTCCGAGCAGACGTTCCACAGCGCCCGGGAAAACGACATCAGCTTCATCGCCGCCGGCCACCATGCCACCGAACGTTATGGTGTGCAGGCTTTGGGCGATTACCTGGCGCGACGTTTCGCCCTCGAGCACATCTTCATCGATTGCCCGAACCCCATCTGATTTCAAAACTGGATGGGGTTGCAATGTAGGAGCGAGGCTTGCCCGCGAAGAACGATAACGCGGTATTCCTGATGAACCGAGTTATCGTTCTTCGCGGGCAAGCCTCGCTCCTACAGGGGCCGTTGTGCCAAACGAGGGGGTATATTCATATACCCTTTCGATCTAGCCAGCGTCCTGATTAGAAGGGGGCGCTGTGCTAGGATTCCCCGCTCGAACACGGCCCGCAGGCCGTCCATAAGATCGTTTTCGTGAGTAGCCATGGTCGACAAACTGACGCATCTGAAACAGCTGGAGGCCGAAAGCATCCACATCATCCGCGAGGTCGCCGCCGAGTTCGATAACCCGGTGATGCTGTACTCCGTCGGTAAAGACTCCGCCGTGATGCTGCACCTCGCGCGCAAGGCATTCTTCCCGGGCAAACTTCCCTTTCCGGTGATGCACGTCGACACCCAGTGGAAGTTCAAGGAAATGTACGCGTTCCGCGACCGCATGGTCGAAGAGCTCGGCCTGGACCTGCTGGTGCACGTGAATCCCGAGGGTGTTGCGCAGGGTATCAACCCGCTCACCCACGGCAGTGCCAAGCACACCGACATCATGAAGACCGAAGGCCTGAAACAGGCTCTCGACAAGTACGGCTTCGATGCGGCATTCGGTGGCGCTCGTCGCGACGAAGAGAAATCCCGGGCCAAAGAGCGCGTGTATTCCTTCCGTGACACCAAGCACCGCTGGGACCCGAAAAACCAGCGCCCGGAGTTGTGGAACGTCTACAACGGCAACGTCAACAAGGGCGAATCGATCCGCGTATTCCCGTTGTCGAACTGGACCGAGCTGGACATCTGGCAGTACATCTACCTCGAAGGTATCCCGATCGTGCCGCTGTATTTCGCAGCCGAACGCGACGTTATCGAGATGAATGGCACCTGGATCATGATCGACGACGAGCGCCTGCTCAATCACCTGAGCGACGAAGACAAGGCGCGCATCGTCAAGAAGAAGGTCCGTTTCCGTACGCTGGGCGACTACCCGTTGACCGGTGCGGTCGAGTCCGAGGCCACCAGCCTGACCGACATCATTCAGGAAATGCTCCTGACGCGAACTTCCGAACGCCAGGGCCGAGTCATCGATCACGATGGCGCCGGTTCGATGGAAGAAAAGAAACGTCAGGGTTATTTCTAAGGGGTTGTCATGTCGCACGCATCTGATTTGATCAGCGAGGACATCCTCGCCTATCTGGGCCAGCACGAACGCAAGGAAATGCTGCGCTTTCTTACCTGTGGCAACGTCGACGACGGCAAGAGCACCCTGATCGGGCGCCTGCTGCACGACTCCAAAATGATCTACGAAGATCACCTGGAAGCCATTACCCGCGACTCGAAAAAAGTCGGCACCACCGGTGAAGACATCGACCTGGCGTTGCTGGTCGACGGCTTGCAGGCCGAGCGCGAGCAGGGCATCACCATTGATGTCGCCTACCGCTATTTCTCCACCGCCAAGCGCAAATTCATCATCGCCGATACCCCCGGCCATGAGCAGTACACCCGCAACATGGCCACCGGTGCATCCACCTGTGACCTGGCGATCATCCTGGTGGACGCCCGTTACGGCGTGCAGACCCAGACCCGTCGCCACAGCTTTATCGCTTCGTTGCTGGGCATCAAGCACATCGTTGTCGCCATCAACAAAATGGACCTCAACGGCTTCGACGAAAGCGTGTTCGAGTCGATCAAGGCCGATTACCTGAAGTTCGCCGAAGGCATCGCGTTCAAGCCGACCACCATGGCGTTCGTGCCGATGTCCGCTCTCAAGGGCGACAACGTAGTGAACAAGTCCGAGCGCTCGCCGTGGTACACCGGCCAGTCGCTGATGGAAATCCTGGAAACCGTCGAAATCGCCAGCGACCGCAACTACACCGATTTGCGTTTCCCGGTGCAGTACGTCAACCGCCCGAACCTGAACTTCCGTGGTTTCGCCGGCACCCTGGCCAGCGGCATCGTGCACAAGGGCGACGAAGTCGTTGTGTTGCCGTCGGGCAAGAGCAGCCGCGTGAAATCCATTGTCACCTTCGAAGGTGAACTGGAGCATGCAGGTCCTGGTCAAGCCGTGACGCTGACCATGGAAGACGAAATCGACATCTCCCGCGGCGACTTGCTGGTGCATGCCGACAACCAGCCGCAAGTGACTGACGCCTTCGACGCCATGCTGGTGTGGATGGCTGAAGAACCAATGCTGCCGGGCAAGAAATACGACATCAAGCGCGCCACGACTTACGTGCCGGGTTCGATCACCAGCATCGTCAATCGCGTTGACGTAAACACCTTGGCCGAAGGTCCCGCCAGCTCGTTGCAGCTGAACGAGATCGGTCGGGTCAAGATCAGCCTCGATGCTGCCATCGCGCTGGACGGTTACGACAGCAACCGCACCACCGGTTCGTTCATCGTCATCGATCGACTGACCAACGGCACCGTCGCGGCCGGCATGATCATCGCCCAACCGTTGAGCCATGGCACCAGCACCCACCACGGCAAACTGGCTCACGTGGCTACCGAAGAACGTGCCCAGCGCTTTGGTCAGCAACCCGCCACCGTGTTGTTCAGCGGCCTGTCGGGCGCTGGCAAAAGCACCCTGGCCTACGCGGTTGAACGCAAGCTGTTCGACCTGGGCCGTGCGGTGTTTGTACTCGATGGCCAGAACCTGCGTCACGACCTGAACAAAGGTCTGCCACAGGATCGCGCCGGGCGTACCGAGAACTGGCGTCGTGCGGCGCACGTTGCGCGTCAGTTCAACGAAGCCGGTCTGTTGACCTTGGCAGCCTTCGTTGCGCCGAGCGCTGAAGGACGTGAGCAAGCCAAGGACCTGATCGGCAAGGAGCGTCTGCTGACGGTCTACGTCCAGGCCTCTCCGACGGTCTGTGCCGAGCGTGATCCGCAAGGTCTGTATGCGGCGGCCGGGGATAACATCCCGGGCGAATCCTTCCCGTACGACGTGCCGCTGAATGCCGATCTCGTGATCGACACCCAGTCGCTGTCGCTGGAAGAAAGCGTCAAGCAAGTGCTGGATCTGCTGCGTAAACGTGGCGCGATCTAAGCGTTAGCTGCAAATAAAAAACCCGCAGATGAGTGATCGTCTGCGGGTTTTTTTGTGTCTGGGAGGACGCCTTCGCGGGCAAGCCTCGCTCCTACAGAGCAAAGGAACCTGTAGGAGCGAGGCTTGCCCGCGAATAGGTCGGTGCAGACACCTCAAACCTTGGCGGTGTACTCGCGGTGCATCTGCCCCAGCAGCGCATCCTTGTCATTCCACAGCTGATTGATCCACCCCTGAAACTCAAGCCGATACACCCCATCCTGGTCGTAGTTCTTGCCGACGAACTGCGGTGGAATCTTCAGTTCCTGAAAGTGCACCACCACATCCTTCACGTTCCCACAGAGCAAATTCCAGTAACCCGGACGCCCGGCCGGATAGTGAATGGTCACATTGACGATGGCTTCCAACTGGTCGCCCATGGCATCCAGCACGAAGGCAATGCCACCCGCTTTCGGCTTGAGCAGGTAGCGGAACGGTGAGCTCTGCTGTACGTGCTTGCCCTCGGTGAAGCGCGTGCCTTCGACGAAGTTGAAAATCCCCACCGGGTTATTGCGGAACTTGTCGCAGGTCTTGCGGGTGGTTTCCAGGTCTTTGCCTTTCTTCTCTGGATGCTTTTCCAGATAGGCCTTGGAGTAACGCTTCATGAACGGAAAACCGAGCGCCCACCACGCCAGGCCAATCACCGGCACCCAGATCAGTTGCTGTTTGAGGAAGAACTTCAGCGGGCGAATGCGACGGTTGAGCACGTACTGCAACACCATGATGTCGACCCAGCTCTGGTGATTGCTGGTGATCAGGTACGAGTGCTGATAGTCCAGGCCTTCCAGCCCGCTGAGCTGCCAGCGCGTATGCCCGAGCAGGTCCATCCAGGCCTTGTTGTTGCTGATCCAGGTTTCGTGGATGTGGCCCATCAGCCAGTCGGTGAAACGCTGGGCGGCGGGGAAGGGCAGCAGCAGTTTGAAGATCGCCACCACGAACAGCGGCGTGCAGCAGACAATCGTGTTCAGCGCCAACAACAGCGAGGCGATCACGCCGCGCACGGGTGCAGGTAGAAAATCCAGCATTTAAAGATCCATAGGTCGGTTGGCAGCTTGGATCGCGGTCAACGCGATGGTGTAAACGATGTCATCGACCTGCGCGCCGCGCGGCAAGTCGTTCACCGGTTTGCGCAGGCCTTGCAGCATCGGCCCGAGGCTGACGCAGTCGGCGCTGCGCTGCACGGCTTTGTGGGTGGTGTTGCCGGTGTTCAGGTCGGGGAACACGAACACCGTGGCACGACCGGCCACCTGACTGTTCGGCGCCAGTTGCCGCGCCACGGTTTCGTTGGCGGCGGCGTCGTACTGCAACGGGCCGTCGATCAGCAGCGAGTTTTGCTGTTCGTGGGCGAGCAATGTGGCCTCGCGAACCTTCTCGACTTCTTCACCGCTGGCCGACTCACCGCTGGAATAGCTGATCATCGCCACGCGCGGCGTGATGCCGAACGCCGCGGCCGAATCGGCGCTTTGCAAGGCGATCTCGGCCAGTTCGCTGGCGCTCGGATGCGGGTTCATCACGCAGTCGCCGTAAACCAGCACTTCTTCCGGAAACAGCATGAAGAACACCGAAGACACCAGCGTGCAACCCGGCGCGGTCTTGATCAGTTGCAGAGCCGGGCGGATGGTGTTGGCGGTGGAGTGAATAACCCCGGACACCAGCCCGTCGACTTCATCCAGCGCCAGCATCATGGTGCCAATCACCACGGTGTCTTCCAGTTGTTGCTCGGCCATCGGCGCGTTGAGGCTTTTAGTCTTGCGCAGCGCAACCATCGGCTCGACGTAACGCTCACGGATCAGGTCCGGGTCGAGGATTTCCAGCCCCGGCGGCAACTCGATGCCTTGGGCGCGTGCGACCGCTTCGACGTCCGCCGGTTTCGCCAGCAACACGCAGCGGGCAATGCCGCGCGCCTGACAGATTGCCGCGGCTTGCACGGTCAAAGGCTCGCTGCCTTCGGGCAGGACGATGCGTTTGTTGGCGGCCTGGGCGCGCTGGATCAATTGATAACGGAACACCGCTGGCGACAGGCGCATTTCCCGTGGCGTGCCGCAACGCTGGTGCAGCCAGTTGGCGTCGAGGTGGCTGGCGACGAAATCGGTGATGATTTCCGCACGTTCGCGGTCGTCGATCGGGATTTCCTTGTTCAAGCCGTTCAACTGGTTGGCGGTGTCGTAGGAACCGGTGCTGACCGACAACACCGGCAAGCCGGCCTGCAAGGCGCCACGGCACAAATCCATGATGCGCGGGTCGGGCAGGGTGTCGCTGGTCAGCAACAGGCCGGCCAGAGGCACGCCGTTCATCGCCGCGAGGCTGACGGCGAGGATGATGTCGTCGCGATCGCCGGGGGTTACCACCAGCACACCGGGCTTGAGCAGCTCCACGGTGTTGCGCATGGTACGCGCGCAGATAATGATTTTGGTCATGCGCCGGGTTTCGTAATCGCCGGCGTTGAGCACCTGAGCGCCCATCAGATCGGCCACGTCACGGGTGCGCGGTGCGTTCAGTTCCGGTTGATACGGGATGCAGCCGAGCAGGCGGAAGTCGCCACTGCGCAGCAACGGCGAGTGCTCCTTCAGGCGCGAGGCGAAGGCCTCCATGCTTTCGTCGGTCTTGACCTTGTTGAGGATCACGCCCAGGACTTTCGGGTCTTTCGGCCCGCCGAACAATTGCGCCTGCAACTCCACCCGGCCGGACAATTCAGTCAGCACTTCGTTTTCCGGTGCCGAGACCAGAATCACATCGGCGTCCAGGCTCTTGGCCAAATGCAGGTTGACCCGCGCCGCGTAACTGGCGCTGCGGGTCGGGACCATGCCTTCGACGATCAGCACGTCTTTGCCGACAGCTGCTTGCTGATAAAGGGTGATGATTTCTTCGAGCAGTTCGTCCAGCTGACCGTCGCCGAGCATCCGCTCAACGTGGGCCAGGCCCAGTGGCTGAGGCGGTTTCAAACCGTGGGTGCGGGCCACCAGTTCGGTGGAGCGTTCAGGCCCCGTGTCGCCCGGGTGCGGCTGGGCAATTGGTTTGAAAAAGCCGACTTTGAGACCGGCCCGCTCAAGCGTACGCACCAGCCCGAGGCTGATGGAGGTCAGACCCACACCAAAATCGGTGGGTGCGATAAAAAAAGTTTGCATGCGAATTCTCTAAGGGTGCATGGCAATGGTGAGCACCTATGGCTGGTGTTCTACCGAATTTCAGTCGCCAAGGTTATCGCTAACCGAGCCTTGTGCGCACCAACCACAATCAAAGGGCTGGCCTATTTTTTCATTACGCAGCGAAGGGTCCAGCACCCAGGCCCGGGATTGCCACGGCGGCTGGTGCCGCAGGTGTTGGGTATGGCCGCAGGAAAGCTCGGCCACCCAGTGTCCGTCTTCGTCCTGATGAAAACCTGTGATGGTCGAGGCTTTCGTCGCGACCCGTCTGTCCGGGTTGTGTTCGCTTTCGGGCGATTGCTTCGCTAAACTTGGACATTCATCTTTCTTATGCAAAAGGTCTCGCCCCATGCTGATCGCCGCCAATAAGGCTGTCTCCATCGACTATACCCTGACCAACGACGCTGGTGAGGTCATCGACAGCTCCGCCGGCGGCGCGCCGCTGGTCTACCTGCAAGGCGCAGGTAATATTATCCCGGGCCTGGAAAAGGCACTGGAAGGCAAAGCAGTCGGTGACGAACTGACTGTCGCCGTAGAACCTGAAGATGCCTACGGCGAATACGCTGCCGAACTAGTCAGCACCCTGAGCCGCAGCATGTTCGAAGGCGTCGACGAACTGGAAGTGGGCATGCAGTTCCACGCTTCCGCGCCGGACGGCCAGATGCAGATCGTCACCATTCGCGATCTGGACGGCGACGATGTCACTGTCGACGGCAACCACCCGTTGGCCGGTCAGCGCCTGAATTTCCAGGTCAAGATCATCGACATCCGTGACGCCAGCCAGGAAGAAATCGCTCATGGTCACGTCCATGGCGAAGGTGGCCATCACCACTGATTTTCTGCGCTAAGCTTTCGAGAGCTGGAGAGGCGCCCGAGGGCGCCTTTTTAGTCCGCGGCTGTCCTTGATGGCACCGCCAAGTGGCTGTTTTGAGAAGAACACTGGAATTTGGAGTTCGTCATGAGTGCTTTTCACGACCTTAAACTGACAGCCCTGGATGGTCAGGAGCTACCTTTGGCGCCCTTCAAGGGGCGTGTCGTGCTGGTGGTCAACGTTGCCTCCAAATGTGGTTTGACCCCACAGTACGCGGCGCTGGAAAACCTCTACCAGCAATACAAGGACAAGGGGTTCAGTGTGCTGGGCTTACCGTGCAACCAGTTTGCCGGGCAGGAACCGGGCACCGAGCAAGAGATCCAGGCATTCTGCAGCCTCAACTATGGCGTGACCTTTCCGTTGTCCAGCAAGCTGGAAGTCAACGGTCATGAACGTCATCAGTTGTATCGTCTGCTGGCGGGCGAAGGCGCGGAATTCCCGGGCGACATCACCTGGAACTTCGAAAAATTCCTGCTGGGCAAGGATGGTCGTGTGCTGGCGCGGTTCTCGCCTCGAACGGCGCCGGATGATCACTCTGTCATCCAGGCGATCGAAAAAGCGCTGGGCTGACATCCCCTCTGTGTAGGAGCGAGGCTTGCCCGCGAAGGCGTCATATCAGTCGATATCAATGTTGAATGATATGACGCCTTCGCGGGCAAGTCGGATCGCCGCACCGCTCGCTCCTACAATGTTTTCTGTCTTTTGATCCTTAATCACTTAAATCAATAGTGCTGTTCAAGGCTTGGCAGTCTCCATATTATCGCCGTCATAAAGTCTATCCCGTGGAGCGTCCCATGCCCGTCAAAGCCCTGTTCAAACCTTTTCACCTAGGCGCTCTCGAGTTGCCGACCCGCGTCGTCATGGCGCCGATGACTCGCTCGTTTTCGCCGGGCGGCGTGCCCAATTCCAAAGTGATCGAGTACTACCGTCGTCGCGCCGCTGCCGGGGTTGGGCTGATCATCACCGAAGGCACCACCGTCGGTCACAAGGCCTCCAACGGCTATCCGAACGTGCCGCACTTCTATGGTGAAGCGGCATTGGCCGGCTGGAAGAAAGTCGTCGATGCGGTGCATGCCGAGGGCGGGAAAATCGTTCCGCAACTGTGGCATGTAGGCAGCGTGCGCCGCATCGGCACAGAGCCGGATGCCAGCGTGCCGGGTTACGGCCCGTCAGAAAAATTGAAGGACGGTCAGGTCGTGGTTCACGGCATGACCAAGGAAGATATCCAGGACGTGATCGCCGCGTTCGCCCAGGCTGCCAAAGACGCTCAGAGCATTGGCATGGACGGCGTGGAAATCCACGGTGCCCACGGTTATCTGGTGGACCAGTTTTTCTGGGAAGGCAGCAATCAGCGCACTGACGAATACGGTGGCAGCCTGGCGAACCGTTCGCGCTTCGCCATCGAACTGATTCAGGCGGTGCGTGCAGCGGTCGGCGAGGGTTTCCCGATCATCTTCCGTTTCTCCCAGTGGAAGCAGCAGGACTACACCGCACGTTTGGTGCAAACCCCGGAAGCCTTGGGTGAGTTCCTCAAGCCATTGTCCGATGCTGGCGTGGACATTTTCCACTGCTCGACGCGACGTTTCTGGGAGCCGGAGTTCGACGGTTCCGAGCTGAACCTGGCCGGTTGGACCCGCAAGCTCACGGGCAAGCCAACCATCACCGTCGGCAGCGTCGGCCTGGACGGTGAGTTCCTGCAATTCATGGTCAACACCGACAAGATTGCGCAACCGGCCAGCCTGGAAAAACTGCTGGAGCGGTTGAATAACGATGAGTTCGATCTGGTGGCAGTGGGTCGTGCATTGCTGGTGGACCCGGACTGGGCGCAGAAAGTGCGGGACGGTCGTGAGCAGGACATTCTGCCGTTCAGCCGTGAAGCGTTGATGACGCTGGTTTAAGCTGAGCCTGGAAGGGCCCCATCGCGGGCAAGCCCGCTCCCACAAGGTTTTGTGGTGGTCACATGATCTGTGAACACCCCGGAACACTGTGGGAGCGGGCTTGCCCGCGATGACTGACTCGATATCACCAGAGATCTCAGGGCATGGTCGGTGCATTTGGCACCACCTGCTCCCCGACACAAGCCCCCCGCAACTGCCCCTCGAACTGCTCGATAATCGCCGCCCAACCCTGACGACTCGCATGCTGGCGCGCATTAAGGCGCACGCAGCGCAAAGTTTCTCGCTCCTCCAGCAGCCAACGTGCGGCATCGCAGAACGCCTCTTCATCCCCGGGCATGGCCAGTACGCCGTTGTAGCCATGGCGAATATGCTGGGCCGCCGCAGCCTGATCGTAAGCGACCACCCCCAGCCCCGAGGCCAATGCCTCAAGCACCACATTGCCGAAGGTTTCGGTCAGGCTTGGAAACAGAAACACATCCCCCGACGCATAGTGACTGGCCAAGGCTTCGCCGCGTTGTGAGCCGCAGAAAATCGCCTCGGGTAATTCCTTCTCCAGCATCGATCTTTGCGGACCATCACCGACCACAATCAATTTCATTTTTCGCTGTGGATAAGTCATTTTCAGCGTGTCGAAACTGCGCTTGAGCAAGCCAAGATTCTTCTCCTGGGCCAAGCGTCCTACGTGGATGAAAGCAATATCATCCTCGGCCAGTCCCCATTGCTCGCGCAGCGATTTCAACCGTTTGGCCGGATGAAACAACTGGCTGTCGACACCTCGAGAGAGCAGCGCCAGGCGCTCGAAACTGCGGCGTTCCAGTTCCAGTCGCTGGCTGGCGCTGGGCACCAGGGTCAGGGTCGAGCGATTGTGAAACCAGCGCAGGTAGTGAGTCAGCAAGCGCGTCAGCAGCCCGAGGCCGTACTGGCTGGAGTACTGCTGAAAATTGGTATGAAAGCCGCTGACCACCGAAATCCCCAAGCGCCGCGCCGCGCGCAATGCGGATAACCCCAGCGGTCCTTCAGTGGCGATGTACAACACGTCCGGACGATGGCGTTTCCAGCGCCGCAGCAACTTGTGCATCGACGACTGACCCCATTGCAGGCCGGGATAACCCGGCAACGGCCAGCCTCGACACAACAGCAACTCATCATTGCTGCCCATGAGCGGGTCGCCACCCTGACGTGGCCGCACCAACTCCACCTGATGCCCGCGCGCGCGCAAACCATCGAACAAGCGGCCAAGGGTATTGGCCACGCCGTTGATTTCCGGAGGGAAGGTTTCGGTGATC
This sequence comes from Pseudomonas sp. ADAK2 TE3594, assembly GCF_053628675.1. NCBI lineage: Bacteria > Pseudomonadati > Pseudomonadota > Gammaproteobacteria > Pseudomonadales > Pseudomonadaceae > Pseudomonas > Pseudomonas sp. ADAK2 TE3594. The sequence goes on from NZ_JBRJGV010000001.1 coordinate 215,779, forward strand.
AGGGTGATATGCAGAGCTGTCGTCATGACCTCAGTGTCGGCTGAGGCCATGTCGTCATTGTGACGGTGGGATGATGGATTTGTGACGAGATACCTGGCGGTGACGATTTGTGTTCATCGGACATCGCTCAGTAACCCTTGAACTCAAGGGCTCCGCTATCACCACGGCACTGGCGGTGGATGGGCTACGGCGCGGGCGATACACGACCGTGACTTATGGTCGATCGGGGCGTTCGGCGAGTCCCAGGTGCGCTGCCCCAATGGCAGTAACCACGATTTCAGCTGAGTCCACATTTCCTCGGGCGAACTGAACTCCGGCTTCTCGATCCACAATTGGATGCCTGCCCCCGCCATCGCCGGACTTTGCGCAGGAATTTCGGTGAAAGCACCTCCTGCCTTGTCCATGAAGCGGTTGGCTCGCCAGACATCATAAATGCCATGAGGCGAATGTTTGGCGTGGAAGAGGTTGTCCCAGGTTTTGTTGATAACGAAGTAGAAGTCACCGTGGGCGTTGGTCACGGTATAGCCGGCATCCACCAACTCCTGCACGTTCATAAGGTTTTTCACGCTGCCCCAGATGCTCCAGCATTCGATTTGAACGCGTTTGTCCAAGGCGATGATTTGATTTTTTTGTACGGCTCCATCGTTCCAGACCCGGGCGATTTTGCCTTTCACCCTTACGAAATCCGCCAGTTCATTAACGAAGTACCTGACGGCATCCTCGGAGTCAGCTGCTGGATTACCTGAAGCTTCACGGGCGTATTGAGCCAATTGGGGCGTGTTGTTCGGGGTGATCGGACTTAGAAAGTATTCGTCTGCCCCCAAATGGACATATCGACTGTCTGGAAACATATCCAATAGGTCGCAGAACAGTGTTTTCAGAAAGTCCCGGGCGGCGGGGATGCTGAAGTCGAGGGCTTTCGAGACAACGGTACCGTTACTGAGCTTGAGTTGAAACTCTGGTCTGTCGCGCAATATCCAGTCCATGTGCCCAGGCATATCCAGCTCTGGAATAACCTGGACATGATAAGCGGCGGCGGTGTCGAGCACGCGCTTCAGATCTGCTGCACTCCAGGCATCATCGCTGGAAATGTCCGGGAAGGAAGGGAACATTACCCTTACCCCCTCATTGTCGGTCAGGTGTAGATGCAGTGTGTTGAGCTGGTTCCACGCCATTTCCTGAATCAGACGGATCACCCACTCAGGACTGAACTGCCGACGCCCCATATCAATCATCATCGAGCGTTCGGCATAGACGGGGGCGTCGATCACTACGCCAGGGTCAAGCACCTTGGATACCCGAACCGCTTTATGCAGGGTCGTCAGCGCACGGGCCATGGCTCCCGGATTTTGCGCGGTGACGCGAATGGAGCGAGTGATATCGATCCGGTAGACCTCGCCTTCACCATTGGCAGGGATAGGTGTATCTGCGGTATCTGGAGTGGACAGTGTTAACACTACATCGCCATCACCCGCCGGAGGGATACCTTCCGACCTCAGTACGATTGCTGGTGGTTGTGTGAGTTCGGCTGCACCCGTGAAGCCGAATGCCAAGCGTGTTGCCAAAGTTCGAAGACGCTCATCGTCAATAAGTATTCGCGTGCTCGCACTGACTACAAATCCTGCATGAGGCTCAGAAAATCCTGCATGAGGCTCAGCGTGGAGTACGGATGGACTCATGCTGAGCCATGGGAAGCGCTCATTTTCACAGTGGGCATTGTGGCTTTCTGCAGCTGTTGTCATCGGTCTGATCTCCAAAAGTCGAGGGCGTCACTCAACCCTGACTACTTGAAGGTTTTTGACATGACTGAGCCCGAAGACTTATTGAATACCTGGCGCTGGCGGCTGGCTACTGTCAGAAGTAACAGGTAAGAAAAGGGCGGTGGCTAAAACAGAGCAACGGTCCTGTTGGATTGAAGGCCCGGGAAACAGGGATGAGACTCTCACGAGGTAGCACCCCTGTGCTTAAAGCCGAGCTCTAATCAGCAGATCGTGTCACCAGATTTTCCGCGCCACGCTCACGCACCCAGAACAGCGTCGCCCCGGCCACGGCCGCCGGCATCATCAGAATGTTGACCACCGGAATCAGCAACACCAGATACACGCTCCCGCCGAAGCCGAGGCTCTGCCAGCGCTTCTGCCGCAGCCAGGCGAGCATTTCGTTCCAGCCCAGTTTGTGGTTATCCGCCGGGTAATCGATGTACTGGATCGCCATCATCCATACCCCGAACAGCAGCCACAGCGGCGCGGCGATGATGTTGACCACCGGGATGAACGACAGGATGAACAGGCCGATGGCCCTGGGCAGGAAGTAGCCTAGTTTGCGCATTTCCCGGGACAGGGTGCGCGGGATCATGGCGATCAGTTCGCCCCAGCTGAAGGTCGGGAAGTCGTCGGTGCCGCGCACTACCACTTCGACTTTCTCCGCCAGGAAGCCATTGAATGGCGCGGCGATAACGTTGGCCAGCATGGTGAAGGTGAAGAACACCATCAACACCACCAACACGACGAATATCGGCCAGAGGATGTAGCTGAGGAAGCTCAGCCAATCAGGCAGGGACGGCATCAGCGTATCGACCCACATACTGAACTGATGGCCAGCCAAATAGATCAATCCGACGAACAGCACCAGGTTGATCGCCAACGGCAACAACACAAACAAGCGCAGGCTTGGGCTCAGGACCAGCTTGAGGCCCTCGCGCAGGTATTGCGGGCCAGACAGAACGGGGGCGGGCATAACGTGCTCCGAGCAAAGGGGAAACGCGCCGACCTTACCGGCTTTGCCTGACAGGCGAAAGCGCGGTAGCGGCATCGACATTAACTGTAACAAAGGCGTCTATATATTCACTGCAATGGGATAGAGACCGCCTATGAGCTGGATTGTTAAACCGTATTTCCTTAATCTTCGCCCCCTCGATACGCTGCACCCATTCTTTTACAGGACTGTCGAGCCCAAGCCTTCCCCAAGTGCTTTCAACGGTCCTTTTTTATTCCCGCCGGCAATCCGGCGTTCCGCGCCCAGTGTTTCGGGCGCGGTCAACAGGAGCAGGTCATGTCTGAAGTTCGTCATTCGCGAGTGATTATTCTCGGTTCCGGCCCTGCCGGTTACAGCGCCGCGGTCTATGCCGCCCGTGCCAACCTCAAGCCACTGTTGATCACCGGCATGCAGGCCGGCGGTCAACTGACCACCACCACCGAAGTCGACAACTGGCCGGGCGACGTCCACGGCCTGACCGGCCCGGCGCTGATGGAGCGGATGAAAGAGCACGCCGAGCGCTTTGAAACCGAGATCGTGTTCGATCACATCAATGCCGTGGACTTCGCCGCCAAGCCCTACACCCTGATTGGCGACAGCGCGACTTACACCTGCGACGCATTGATCATCGCTACCGGCGCCAGCGCCCGCTACCTCGGCCTGCCGTCGGAAGAAACGTTCATGGGCAAAGGCGTTTCGGCCTGTGCGACGTGTGACGGCTTCTTCTATCGCAACAAGCCCGTGGCTGTGGTGGGTGGTGGTAATACTGCTGTGGAAGAAGCCCTGTACCTGGCCAACATCGCCAGCACCGTCACCTTGATCCACCGTCGCGAAACGTTCCGCGCCGAGAAGATCCTGATCGACAAGCTCAATGCCCGGGTTGCCGAAGGCAAGATCATCCTGAAGCTGAACTCGACCCTGGACGAAGTGCTGGGCGACAACATGGGCGTGACCGGTGCTCGCCTGAAGAACAACGATGGCAGCTTCGACGAGCTGAAAGTCGACGGCGTGTTCATCGCCATCGGCCACACCCCGAACACTTCGTTGTTCGAAGGTCAGCTGACGTTGAAAGACGGCTATCTGGTTGTGCAGGGCGGCCGTGATGGCAACGCCACTGCAACCAACCTCGAAGGCATCTTCGCCGCCGGTGACGTGGCTGACCACGTTTACCGTCAGGCCATCACCTCTGCCGGTGCCGGTTGCATGGCGGCACTGGATGCCGAGCGTTACCTCGACGATCTGCAGAACGCTTGATTCTGTAGAAAGCAAAAAACCGGCTTCGGCCGGTTTTTTTGTGCGTGCGATTTGTTGCCGATCAAAGTACCTGTGGGAGCGAGCCTGCTCGCGATAGCGGTGTATCAGTCGACATCAAGATTGAATGGTAAATCGCTATCGCGAGCAGGCTCGCTCCCACATGGACTGTGTGGACTTTGAGGTCAAGTCAGCTTCGCGAGGCACGCCTCAAGGATATCCAGCCCTTCCTCCAGCACTGCCGCCTCTGTAGTTAAAGGCGCGAGCAGCCGAATGATGTGCCGCGATCTGCCGCTGGGCATCAGCAGCAAGCCCGAGTCGCGCGCGAGGGCCAGCAGCTGCGTCAACTGCGCCGAAGCCGGTGTACCGTCGGCGTTGATCAGCTCGATGCCGCGCATTGCCCCGACCCCGGTCAAGCGACCCAGATACGGTGACAGTTCGCGGGCTCGCCAGGATTCGTAGCGGCTGACAATCGTCTCTTCCTGTTGCATACCCCAGGCGTGCAGATGCGCGTCAGTCATTTCGTCCAAGGTCGCCAACGCGGCGGCGCAGGCGATGGGGTTGCCCGAGTAGGTGCCGCCCAATCCGCCCTTGGGCAAGTTATCGAGTAGTGACTTGCGCCCGACAACCGCACCCAGCGGCACGCCGCCGGCAATGCTTTTGCCCAGCAGGATCAGGTCCGGCTCAATGCCCAGTCGCGAGAACGCAAACCGCTGGCCGGTACGGCCGAAGCCGGACTGGATTTCATCGGCGATCAACAGGATGCCTTTGTCATCACAGAAGCGTCGTAGCGTCTGGGCGAATTCCACGTCCATCGCCAGGAAGCCCGCTTCACCCTGCACCGGTTCGACGATAAAACAGGCCACGTCATCAACGTCGATCTCGACGCTGAACAGCCGATCCATCGCCTTCAGGGCCTCGGCGCAGGTCACGTCATTGTCTTTGCTGGGGAAGGGCAGGTGAAACACTGGCCCCGGTAGCACACCGACTTTCTGCTTGTAGGGCGCGACTTTGCCGTTGAGGTTGAGGGTGGCGAGTGTGCGACCGTGGAAGGCGCCGTCGAAGGCGATGACTGCCGTGCGACCGGTGGCGCCACGGACGATCTTCAGGGCGTTTTCCGCCGCTTCCGCACCGCTGTTGGTAAGCATGCCGCTGACCGGGTAATCCACCGGAATAAACGCCGTCAGGCGATCCATCAGTTCGAGGTAAGTCACATGCGGGGCGGCGTTGAACGCGTAGTGGGTCAGCCGGGTGGCTTGTTCGCGAATGGCCTCGACGATGCGCGGGTGGCAATGGCCGAGGTTCAGCACGCCGATACCACCGACAAAGTCGATGTAGCGTTTGCCATCGGTATCCCAGACCTCGGCATTTTTACCGTGGCTGAGCGTGACGGGATGAACGATGTTGATTGACCGACTGATGTTTTCGCTGCTCATGGATACCGGACTCAGAAGAAGGGATGCTTCTTTTATCTAAGCCGCGAGCAGAGGTGCCCGGCAAACGAAATAAAGTTGCCGGGTCAATATTAAAAGTCGGGATGTGCGGTAAGGGATGAATGGCAAAAGATCAAAAGATCAAAAGATCGCAGCCTTCGGCAGCTCCTACGTTGGAATCGCGTACACCCATGAAGTATCGGGCGGACACAAATTCTGTAGGAGCTGCCGAAGGCTGCGATCTTTTGATGTTGATCTTTCGCGAATCAGCGACGAGTCAGCGGCTGCTGCGAGAACTTCACACCGGCCAACCCATGGGCAATCAACGCGCGGATATTGCCGTGGTCGCTGCCTTCAGGCGTGGCCACCACCGAACGGTAATGCTCGCCAAACGCTAACAGCGCTTCTTCATCACTGAAGCCTTCGAGCAATGCCAGACCCAGGGTCTTGCACGAACCTTCGTTCTGCCCGGCGGCGTTTTCCACACCACCGTTATTGAACGATTGGGGCTGATAGTCGTAACCGGCTGCGATGAATGCCAAGGTATCGGCGAAAGCGTGTTCGCCGCTCTTGAGGCTGGCGCGCAGGGTGTTCAAATCACTCATTGGGTTTTCCTTTGGCGAACGCCGCTTGCTGGTCGGCGCTGGCTTCGTTCTGGTATTGGGCTTTCCACTCGGCGTACGGCATGCCGTAGACCACTTCGCGGGCTTCATCGAGGCTGACGTCGATCTGGCGTTCGTCGGCGGCGGCCTTGTACCACTTGGACAGGCAGTTGCGGCAGAAACCCGAGAGGTTCATCAGGTCGATGTTCTGCACGTCCTTGCGGCTGTCCAGGTGGGCAACCAGCCGGCGAAAGGCGGCGGCTTCAAGTTCCAGGCGTTGTTGATCGTTCATGAGAGGTCTCTGCGAGACAGCTGCAAGCGGCAAGCTTCGAGCTGCAAGATGGATTGCGGTGGCTCGAGTTTACAGCTTGGCGCTTGAAGCTTGAAGCTAGCGGCTCGCTGCAAGCGTTATCGATACCGACTCGGCGAAGCGCAAGGCATGAGGCTTGTCGACTTCGACTTCGGCGTACAGCACCGACTCGTTGACCATGATCAGGTCCAGCAACTCCTGGGTCAGGCGTTCAAGCAGGGCAAAGCGATTGCCCTCCACGTGGGCAATGATCGCCTTGGTAATGGTGCGGTAATTCAACGCGTGATCGATATCGTTGTCACGCACTGCGTCCTGGGCGGCGTACAGGATGGTCAGGTTGATCAGCACATCCTGCTTGTTGAGGATTTCGTCCTCGTTGATCCCGATGAAAGTTCGCAAACACAGGTCCTTGACCCGAATGCGTGCCATTCCTGGTTGAAGTTGTGGCATTGCTACTTGCTCCGTCCAATCAATTGCAGGAACTCCTGGCGGGTATTGCTCGACTCGCGGAAGGCGCCGAGCATTACCGAGGTGTTCATGGTCGAATTCTGTTTTTCGACGCCGCGCATCATCATGCACATGTGCTGGGCTTCGATGACCACCGCGACACCGGCGGCGTCGGTTACTTGCTGCACGGCGTCGGCGATTTGCCGGGTGAGGTTTTCCTGGATTTGCAGTCGGCGGGCGAACATATCCACAAGCCGCGCAATCTTCGACAGGCCCAGCACCTTGCCCGTTGGAATATAAGCCACATGGGCCTTGCCGATGAAGGGCAGCATGTGATGTTCGCAGAGCGAGTACAGCTCGATGTTGTCGACGATGATCATTTCATCGTTGTCTGAGGCGAACAGCGCGCCGTTGACGATCTCGTCGACACTTTGCTCGTAACCATGACACAGGTATTGCATCGCCTTGGCGGCGCGAACCGGGGTGTCTTGCAGTCCTTCGCGGTCGGGGTTTTCACCGAGACCGATCAGGATCTCGCGATAGCTCTGGGACAGGGTGTTCTGAGGCAGGAATAACGTCATGGGACATCCTCGCGGGAGCGGCTTATTTGACGTGCCGTCCGCCGTTGACGGTCAGGGTCGTGCCGGTGACATAAGGGTTGTCGAGCAAATAGCGCAGGCTCTGGTAGATCACTTCGCTGCCGGGCTCGATGCCCAGTGCCGATTTGGCCAGAACCCTGGCGCGGTACGCCGCGTCGTCGTCGGGATTGAACAGTAGCAGGGCTGGCGCGATACCGTTGACCTTGATTCCCGGTGCGTACTTCGCGGCAAAGGACAGGGTCAGGCTGTCGAGCCCGGCTTTGCTGGCGCAGTAGCCGATGTGCTTGCTGCTGCCCCTGCGGGTCACGTCATCACTGATGTGTACGATGTCAGCGGGATTTGAACGCCGTAGCAAATCGGCACAGTGCAGGTTGATCAGGTAAGGCGCCAGCATGTGCACGCTGAACATGCGGGTGAAGGCCGCGGCTTCGGTGCCCGGGGTTTCTGCCTGCCATTCGGAAGCGTTATGGACAATCGCCCGCAAACTGTCGGTGTGGTTTTTCAGTTCGCCGATGAACGCAAGGATTGCGGACTCGCTGGAAAAATCCGCAAACACAGCGGTCGCCCCCAGGTCGCGCAGGGTTTGCACACCCGGCCGTTCGCTGCGGTAGCTGAAAATGACCGGATGGCCGTCTTCGAGCAAACGCTGCGCACAGTGCAGGCCGACACGCTGGCCGGCACCGGTGATGAGGATTGGGGCTGCGGTAGAGGTCATGAACGGCTCACGTCGCGGTAAGAGCAAAACTATACCAGCGACGGGAGTTGTTCACCTACGTCCTGCGATGGCCTTGCCTTTGTAGGAGCGAGGCTTGCCCGCGAAGGAGACGACTCGGTCTATCGGTCAAACCGCGTCATCATTCTTCGCGGGCAAGCCTCGCTCCTACAGAGGGCTATTGATTTTGGGGGGTGGGTTCGGCGGGCAACGGACGTGCCGATGGGGTTTGCAGCCACCCGGACAGCAGACGAGTCGACAACGGAATGAAGAAGTAAACCATCAATGGCGTCAGGCACAGGGTGCTGACAAACACGCGGGTCAGTAAACCCGTTTCAGCCAGCAGCGGCCCCAATACAAAGTTGAACAACAGGGACACCGGAAAGAACGCCAGCCAGATGGCCACGGCCTGTTTCCAGCGTGGTGGACGTTGACCGACCGCACCGAACCAGCCATCGATGCCACGGACCCGATGTTCCGAAGGGTTGGCAAACAGATCACTGCCGCGTCCCAGCCAGGCAGTGCGCGATGCGGAATGCTCCCAGGCGTGCATGGTCTGCTCGTCGGCGAAGCGAAAGATAATCTGGAATTCGTCATCATCGGGCGGTGGAGCGAGCACACCAGAGCCGAGGTAACCGGGGAAGTCGGTGGCCAGTTGTTCGCCTTCGCGCAACCAGGCCATCAGGTCCTGATAACGCCCATTGGCGACGCGGCGCGCAACCATCAGCGTGACGGGTGAGGTAGACATTATGTATCTCCGTAGGGCAAACGCGTCGCTCCGGATAAGAGCTTCGCCAGACACAGCGCCGGGGTGGTGGGCTGCATCTCAAGACAAGCAAGGATTATTCCTGATTATGCCATGGACGTCTGTGCCAATTGGTTCAACAACATGTTGAGCACTAATGGGGCTGCGGAGTTAGAATTGGATCCAATTTTATACATGGACGTAGATTTCAAAATGCCTGTGCTGACCGACGTTGCACCTGGCTTGCCCCCCAGCACCTCGCTGATGCGAGAAGAGCTGTTTCCGATTCGTGAGGTCGCGCGCCTGACAGGGGTCAACCCGGTCACGCTACGCGCATGGGAGCGGCGGTACGGTTTGATACAACCCACGCGCACCGAAAGCGGACACCGTTTGTATTCGATGACCGATATCGAGCGTGTTCGCAGCATCCTCGGCTGGATCGAACGCGGCGTCGCGGTCAGCAAGGTCGGCAAGATACTGGCCAAGACCGAACCGCTCAAGGTGCTGGCGCAGGTCATTCCCAACGAACTCGTTCAAGCCGACTACGACCAATGGCAGCAGCAGGTCAAGGCGGCGGTGGGTGCTTTTGACGAAGTTCAACTGGAGCATGTCTACGGTCAGATTTTTTCCAGTTACCCGCTGACAGTGGTGTTTCAGGACATTCTGATTCCGATCTGGAAGCTATTGCTGCAACGCCATGAAGCATTCGGTCAGACCAGCGAGTGGCTTTTCCTCGATGGTTTTCTGCGTTCTCGAGTGTTGCAACGCCTGCTGCTGGTACGTGTCATGCAACCGCGACGAGTGATTGTCTGCGCCCTGGCCGATCAATGTCGCGAGCTCGATGTGCTGGTCACGGCGCTGTATCTGAGCAGTGTCGATTCGGCTATTCAGTTGTTGGCGATCGGTCAGCCCTTCGACGAGTTGATTTTGGTCTGCGAGAAAATCAGGCCAAAGGCACTGATACTGGTTTCCAATCACGCGCCGGCTGCCGAACTGCCTAGACGTTTGAAACGCTTGGCCATGAGCCTGGATTGTCAGGTGTTGCTGGTCGGGGATGCGTCGGACCTGGCAGAGGAGAGCCTGGCCGGATCATCGATCGGTTGTCTGGGAAACGAGGGAGTGTTGATGCGCCAGCGTCTGAAACAGTTCCTGGCGGGAAACCTGGATACCTGAGCGCAGGTAGACAGAACGATCAGATATGCAGTGCAGGATGAGTCAGACGATGTTGCTGAAGGATGTACTGACGCAACCGTTCGGTTTCGTCCTTGTCGCTCTGGCTCAACTCGTAGGCGTAGAAACCCTGCTCGGTTTCACGCTCGAAGGTACCGCGCAACGCAATCCGCTCATAACCTGACGGGCTGAACCACAGCGCGAAGTGCTTTGGCGCCTTGGTCTTGTTGCGAACCTCCAGCAAAACCCCTTTGAACGATATTTCGTGCACCCACATCGTGCCGGGTTGCCCCTTTGAATTTTCCAGCGCCACGGGTTCTTCGAGCGCCAGACGCCATGGCCGAATCATCGGTCCGTCTTCATAGATGCTGGGGACGCCGAGGCGTAGATGCATGGCGTGAAATTCATCTTCCACCAAGTGCAGCGGGAAGGTCATTTGCTGATTTTCGAAATTGGCCTGGATAGTGACTTGTTCATGAGCGGCCAGGCGTGTGAGCAAATCACGAATCTGCGAACCACCGTTGACGAGCAGGCTCGACGTCGCATCTCGCACATTGAGCTGCGGGTTGTGTTGCATGTTCTGGATAAAATCCAGCTCATCCTGCGTCAGGAGTGCGTCGCGCTGCATGATTTTGCTCGAAAGTAATAATTACAAAGTCATCGGTGATTGTAGTAAATGACCACTAATTCGCAGATTGGTTTGGACCGTTCGTCGTTTTGAGTGCGGCAAGTTCCGCCTGTACCTCAGCCAACTGCGCCTCCAGTTGCGCGACTCGCTGCTGCGCCTTGACCTGAACCGTGACGTCTTTCTGCACCCCTACAAAATAGGTCTGTCCGTCGTGCGGGTTTTTTACCGTGGAAAGCGACAGTTCGTTCCAGAACGGGGTGCCGTCCTTGCGATAATTCCTGAGGATTTCCCGGCAGGAGCCACCACTGCCCAACGCCTGCCGAATCAAGGCGAGGGCGGCCTGATCGCGGTCTCCTGCCTGCAAGAAGCGGCAATCCTGATAAAGGATTTCTTCGCTGGTATAACCCGTCAGGCGCTCGAATGCCGGGTTTACGTAAATCAGGATGTTGTCCTGTTCGCCTTCCTTTTCGGCAATCACGATGCCGTCATTGGAGGCGTCAATCACCATTTGCAGCAGTGAGGCATTGATCATCGCAGAGTCCTTTGCGTATTGATTGATACGCCGCATTCTAAAAGATCAATGAGGTCGGTGCTGTTAATATCTCGTACTTATATTTAGATTCAGGATCAGATTGATGAAAGTCGCCATCCTTTCCGGCTCGGTGTACGGCACGGCTGAAGAAGTCGCCCGCCACGCTGCAAGCATTTTGAACGCCGCCGGTTTTGAAACCTGGCACAACTCGCGCGCGGCACTCGCCGATGTTCAGGCGTTTGGCCCCGAAGCGTTTCTGGCCGTGACCTCGACCACCGGCATGGGCGAGTTGCCGGACAATCTGCAGCCGTTGTATTCGGCGATTCGCGATCAATTGCCCGCCGCCTGGCGTGGTTTGCCGGGGGCGGTGATCGGGTTGGGTGACTCGAGTTATGGCGATACGTTCTGCGGTGGCGGTGAGCAAATGCGTGAACTGTTCGGCGAACTGGGCGTGCGCGAAGTGCTGCCAATGCTGCGCCTGGACGCCAGCGAAACCGTGACGCCGGAAACCGACGCCGAGCCTTGGCTGGCGGAACTGGTCAGCGTTTTGCGGGGCTGACTTGTGGGAGCGAGCAGGCTCCCACAAGTGTGCGGGTGCTTTGACATGGATCCAGATTCACCCGCGCACTGACTCGTTCGGCCATCAAGCTGGCTGCCAATGCAACTACCCGAAGTCCGAGGGCTGACTAGACTGCTGTAACGCAGTAAAAACAATAAAAACCAGAAAAATAAAAAAGGGAATTCTTGCCGTGAGCGTAGCCCCCGTCCAATCGCCACACAGCATCAAAGACAAGGTCAGTGCCGCCGAATGGCAGGCCCGGGTCGACCTGGCTGCCTGTTATCGTCTGGTCGCCCTGCATGGCTGGGACGACCTGATCTTCACGCACATTTCGGCCAAGGTGCCGGGCACTGAAGACTTTCTGATCAACCCGTTCGGGCTGATGTTCCATGAAATCACCGCGTCGAGCCTGGTCAAAGTCGATCAGGCCGGCAACAAGCTGATGGACAGTCCTTACGAGATCAACCCGGCGGGTTACACCATCCACAGCGCCGTGCATGAAGTCCGTCATGATGTCGTGTGTGTGCTGCACACCCACACAGCGGCGGGGGTGGCGGTATCGGCGCAGAAGCAGGGCATCTTGCCGATCAGTCAGCAGTCCTTGTTCGTCCTTTCCAGCCTGGCCTGTCACGCCTATGAAGGTGTTGCGCTGAACCATGAAGAAAAGGCGCGACTGCAAGCCGACCTCGGAGAAAACAGTTTCCTGATGCTGCACAACCACGGTCTGTTGACCTGTGGTGGCACCATCGCCGACACGTTCCTGATGATGTTTACCTTCCAGCGCGCCTGCGAGATTCAGGTGCTGGCGCAGAACGGTGGCGCGGAGCTGATCGCCATCGAACCGCAGATTCTGGCGGGCGCCAAGGCGATGATCGCCGGTGTCACCAAAAGTACTCAAGGGATGGGCGGCGCGTTGGCCTGGCCGGCGCTGCTGCGCAAACTCGATAAACAAGACCCGGGTTATAAACTCTAAATGGCCCTCGCCGAGATTCCCCTGTGTGTCTGGCGCAAGCGCGGCCAGACGTTCGTATTTCACGGTCAGACCATCCGCTATTGGACTGCTGGGCAGGGCGAGCCGCTGTTGTTGATCCATGGCTTCCCGACCGCCAGTTGGGACTGGCATTACCTGTGGCAACCGCTGGCGCAGCGCTATCGGGTAATTGCCTGCGACATGCTCGGCTTCGGCGATTCGGCCAAACCGGTGAGCCACGACTACAGCCTGCTGGAACAGGCCGATTTGCAACAGGCTCTACTGGAGCATCTGAACGTCGAGCAACCGATGCATGTGTTGGCACACGATTATGGTGACAGCGTGGCCCAGGAACTGCTGGCCCGGCACTATGAAACGCGCGCTGATATCGCCAGTTGCGTCTTCCTCAATGGCGGGCTGTTTCCCGAAACCCATCGTCCGGTGTTGATGCAAAAACTCCTGCTCAGCCCCTTCGGCTGGATGATCGGGCGAGCCTTTAGCCGTGACGCGCTGGTGAAGAGTTTCCAGCAGATTTTCGGCCCACAGACCCGGCCCACCGAAAGTGAACTGGATGATTTCTGGAGCCTGGTCGACAGCAATCACGGGCAACGGATCATGCACAAATTGATCAGTTATATCCCGCAGCGCCGTGTCCAGCGTGAACGTTGGGTCAGCGCCATGCAGCGTGGCGAGGTGCCGTTGCGGGTCATCGATGGCGAGGTCGATCCGGTTTCCGGCGCGCACATGGTGGCGCGCTATCGGCAACTGATTCCCGCCCCGGACACCGTCCTGCTGCCTGAGATTGGCCATTACCCGCAGATCGAAGCGCCGGCGCAGGTGCTCAAGCACTATCTGGAATTTCGCGACCGGCTGGTTTCACCGCCGCGCAAAGTAGCGTGTTCCTGACTATCCCGCTGCCTTATTGCGCACCATTCAGCCGCCCCCGTATTCATTGTGACCGGCAGCCCCGTGGCTGACACTCGCACTCATTGTCCCCTGGCCTGCTGGAGTTCCCCATGAATGAGTCTGTGCGCTTCGAAGATAAAGTGGTGATCGTCACCGGTGCGGGCGGTGGCTTGGGGCGGGCGCACGCGCTGCTGTTCGCAAAGCAGGGCGCCAAAGTGCTGGTCAATGATCTCGGCGGTTCGGCTCAAGGCGAAGGCGCCAATGCGTCGGCTGCCGATCGTGTGGTCGCACAAATTCGCGAAGCGGGCGGCACCGCCGAGGCCAACCACGACTCCGTCACCGACGGTGACAAAATCGTCCAGAATGCTCTCGACACTTTTGGCCGTGTCGATGTCGTGGTGAACAACGCCGGCATCCTGCGAGACAAGACCTTTCACAAAATGGACGACAGCGACTGGGACCTGGTTTACCGCGTCCACGTCGAAGGCGCCTACAAGGTCACCCGCGCCGCCTGGCCGCACATGCGTGAGCAAAACTATGGCCGCGTGATCTTTACCGCCTCGACTTCGGGCATCTACGGCAACTTCGGTCAGTCCAACTACGGCATGGCCAAACTCGGCCTCTATGGCCTGACCCGTACACTGGCCATCGAAGGCCGCAAGAACAACATCCTGGTCAACGCCATCGCCCCGACCGGCGGCACCCGCATGACCGAAGGCCTGATCCCGCCACAAGTGTTCGAGCAACTCAAACCGGAACTGGTCAGCCCGCTGGTGGTGTACCTGGCCAGCGAGCATTGCCAGGAAACTTCGGGGCTGTTCGAAGTGGGTGGCGGCTGGATGGGCAAGGTGCGCTGGGAGCGCAGTCTTGGGGCCGGGTTTGATCCGCGGGTGGGGTTTTCGCCGGAAGATGTCGCGGCGCATTGGCAGCAGATTTGTGATTTCGAAGGTGCGGCGCATCCGAAGGACAATATTGAAGCGCTGAAGGAAATGATGGAGAACTTGCAGAAGTATGCCATCTGATTGCGCGACATCTGCCGTGCCTGCCTTGATGCCAGTCAGTTAACAGAGATCCGGAAGTTGCAGAGCCATTGTGGCGAGGAGGCTTGCTCCCGTTGGACGGCGAAGCCGTCCCAAAAGCGACGGCTGCTGCGCAGCCGAACGGGAGCAAGCTCCCTCGCCACAGGTACGATGTTCCTCTCTTAAAACTTTAACTGACTGGCCTTGGGGTTTGCCCTGAGTACTGCCATCACCCCTCGATGATTCCCTGCCTGAAAAGCTTTCGCCCATAAAAAAGGCCGCTGCAAACGCAGCGGCCAAAGTAAGACGTTGGATCAAGGAGCAACAAATCAACGTCAGTGAACAAGGGGCGATGAGTCGAAAAGTACGTTTCAAATCATCTGGAATCTGTCGCCAACGGGGTGGGTCTATCATCCCCGTCGCTTCATGCTTTCAGGCCATTTGCCGTGAAAGCCCGGCAAGAATAAGGGCTTGAGCGCAAAGAAAAAATAGCGATTCCAGACATGCACTGTTGCAGGCTGGGCAACAGTCTTTGGCTGCCCCTCTGTAGCAGCTGCCGAAGGCTGCGTTCGGCTGCGCAGCAGTCGCAAAATCAGATGCTGCGTCCTGTGAGGCACACTGTGGATTCAGGGGTTACGACTGCTGCGCAGCCGAACGCAGCCTCGCGAGCTCGGCAGCTGCTACAAGCGAACGCAGCCTTGGGCAGCGGCTACACCCCCCGGCTTCACCCTGTCCCATGCGCTGCGCTGATAACCCTCCATCCAGCTCATCCATACCCCGCGCAAACCCTCGCCCCATGCGGGCATTCATCCTTTGGAGGTACAACGCGAATACCTCCTTGGTGCGCTTATCGCTCCCTGCGTGCGGCAGTAGGGTGGGGCCTTCTGTCACTCACCGGGGAAGACGCATGACAAAAACAACAATGCGCGCCATCTTCAAACCGCAAGCGCTGGCCGCTGCGGTGGCCTTGGGCTGCTGTGCCCAGGCGCAGGCTGTTTCATTCAACATCGGCGAAATCGAGGGACAGTTCGATTCCTCGTTGTCGGTCGGCGCGAGCTGGGGCATGCGCGATGCCGACAAGTCACTGGTGGGCACCGTCAACGGCGGTACCGGCCAGTCTTCGACCGGTGATGACGGACGCCTGAACTTCAAGAAAGGCGAGACCTTCTCCAAGATCTTCAAAGGTATCCACGACCTCGAATTGAAGTACGGCGACACGGGTGTATTCGTCCGTGGCAAGTACTGGTACGACTTCGAGCTGAAGGATGAAGATCGCGAGTTCAAGCAGATCAGTGACAACGGTCGCAAAGAGGGCGCCAAGTCTTCGGGCGCGCAGATCCTCGATGCGTTCGTCTATCACAACTATTCCATTGCCGATCTGCCAGGCACCGTGCGCGCCGGCAAACAGGTGGTCAGTTGGGGGGAAAGTACCTTCATCGGCAACTCGATCAACAGCATCAACCCGGTCGACGTTTCCGCATTCCGTCGTCCTGGCGCGGAGATCAAGGAAGGCCTGATTCCGGTGAACATGCTGTTCGCCTCCCAGGGCCTGACCGATCAGCTCACCGTGGAAGGCTTCTACCAACTGGAGTGGGATCAGACCGTTCTCGACAACTGCGGCACCTTCTTCGGTGTCGACGTGGCGGCGGACGGTTGCAACACCGGTTACACCGTCGGCAACCCGGCGATTGCCCCGTTGGCGCCGCTCGCGGCAGCCTTTGGCCAACCTATCCAAGTCAGCCGCGAAGGTGTGATCGTGCCCCGCGGTGGCGACCGCGATGCCCGGGATTCCGGGCAGTGGGGCACAGCCTTGCGCTGGCTCGGTGACGACACCGAATACGGCCTCTACTTCATGAACTACCACAGTCGCACACCCACCGTCGGCACCTCCACAGCCGGGCTGTCGACGCTGGCCAGGCTGCCGGGCATGATCAGTGCCGCCAACCGTCTGGCCCCGGGCAGCGGCTCGGGCCTGGCCCAAAGCGTGATGCTCGGGCGCGGCCAGTATTACCTCGAATACCCGGAAGACATTCGTCTGTACGGCGCAAGCTTCTCCACCACTTTGCCCACCGGCACTGCCTGGACCGGCGAAATCAGCTACCGGCCCAACGCTCCAGTGCAGGTCAACACCAACGACTTGACCCTGGCGCTGCTTAACCCGATCGCCGGCGGTGCCGCATCGCCTGTCGCGACCCGGCCAGGTGCCGACAACAAGGGTTATCGCCGCAAGGAAGTGACCCAGGTCCAAAGCACCCTGACGCACTTCTTCGACCAGGTATTGGGCGCCCAACGGCTAACCCTGGTCGGTGAAGCTGCGGTGGTACGAGTCGGTGGTCTGGAGTCGCGGAGCAAGCTGCGTTACGGCCGTGATTCGGTCTACGGCCAGTACGGTTTCGGTGGCGATACCGACGGCTTCGTCACCTCTACCTCTTGGGGCTACCGCGCTCGGGCGATCCTCGATTACGCCAACGTGATTGGCGGGATCAACCTCAAACCCAACCTGTCCTGGTCCCATGACGTCGCCGGCTACGGTCCCAACGGGCTGTTCAACGAAGGCGCCAAAGCGGTCAGCGTCGGTGTCGATGCCGATTACCGCAACACCTATACCGCGAGCCTCAGTTACACCGACTTCTTCGGCGGTGACTACAACGTCCTGGAAGACCGTGACTTCCTGGCGCTGAGCTTCGGTGTGAACTTCTGATTTGGCTGAGAAGGATGATGTTAATGCGCAAGATTATTCTGCAATGCGGCGCCCTGGCCTTGAGCCTGTTGGCCGCCAACGTGATGGCGGCGGTCTCGCCGGAAGAAGCCAACAAGCTCGGCACCACGCTCACGCCACTGGGCGCCGAGAAGGCCGGCAACGCCGACGGCTCGATCCCGGCCTGGACCGGTGGCATCCCGAAAAACGCTGGCGCTGTCGACAGCAAAGGTTTCCTGGCTGACCCGTTCGCCAGCGAAAAGCCGTTGTTTACCATCACCGCCGCGACTGTTGATAAGTACAAGGACAAGCTTTCGGATGGTCAGGTGGCGATGTTCAAACGCTACCCGGAAACCTACAAAATTCCGGTCTACCCGACCCATCGCACCGTCGGCCTGCCGCCGGAGATCTACGAGTCGGCCAAGCGTAGCGCGCTGAATGTGAACAGCATCAACGACGGTAACGGTCTGGCCAATTTCACCGGTAACCGCTATTACGCGTTCCCGATTCCGAAGAACGGCGTCGAGGTGCTGTGGAACCACATCACCCGTTATCACGGCGGCAACCTGCGCCGCATCATTACCCAGGTGACCCCACAGACCAACGGCAGCTACACGCCGATCCGCTTCGAGGAAGAGATCGCCGTACCGCAATTGATGAAGGACCTGGACCCGGAAAAAGCCGCCAACGTGCTGACCTTCTTCAAGCAGTCGGTGACCGCGCCGGCGCGGTTGGCGGGTAACGTGCTGCTGGTGCATGAAACCCTCGACCAGGTGAAAGAGCCGCGTCTGGCGTGGATCTACAATGCCGGTCAACGTCGAGTGCGACGCGCACCGCAAGTGGCCTACGACGGGCCGGGGACCGCCGCCGATGGCCTGCGCACGTCGGACAACTTCGACATGTTCTCCGGTGCGCCGGATCGCTACGACTGGAAACTGATCGGCAAAAAGGAAATGTACATCCCCTACAACAGCTACAAACTCGACTCGCCGAGCCTCAAGTACGATGACGTGGTGAAAGCCGGGCACATCAACCAGGACCTGACCCGTTACGAGTTGCACCGGGTCTGGGAAGTGGTCGGCACGGTCAAGCCGGGCGAGCGGCACATCTATGCCAAACGCCACATGTACCTCGACGAAGACAGCTGGCAAGTGGCGCTGGTGGATCACTATGACGGTCGCGGTCAACTCTGGCGGGTGGCCGAAGGTCACGCTCAGTATTACTACGATCACCAGACGCCGGCCTACACCCTGGAGGCGCTCTACGACATCATTGCTGGCCGATACATTGCCTTGGGAATGAAGAACGAAGAGAAGCACAGCTTCGAATTCGGCTTCGACGCCAAGTCTGCCGACTACACTCCGTCGGCCCTGCGCGCCGAGGGCGTTCGGTAAGGGTTTTGATACATTGGCATCACCAGAGGCGACCTGCGGGTCGCCTTTTTTATGGGCGCCAATCAGCGTCCTGAATACTTCTCAACAAGCGGGTTGGAGAGGGCTAGGGTGGCCGGACAATTATAAAAAGGCACGCCGCAATGACCGCCATGACTCCGTGTCTGGACCGTTCTGGATTCCTGCCCCGCCTGTCCTCTCATCACCTGTCGCGGGCTCGCCTGAGTGAGCCGTTACTGGCCTCGACAGCACGGGTGAAATTACTCTGCGCACCCGCCGGCAGCGGCAAGAGCGCGCTGCTCGCCGAATGTCTGTTGCAGGCGCCAAGCCAGTGTCGAGTGCATTGGTTGCCATTGTCTGGCGTGGCGTCGAGCGCAGCGGATTTTCGTCATCGTCTGGCAGAGATGCTGGGGGTGGCCTCATCGGATGAAACCGGGTTGCTGGGTTGTCTGGCACGATTGCAGACGCCGACCTGGTTGTTTCTCGATGACTACTGCCGTCTGCCGAACCCGGAGCTGGACTCGCTGCTGGATCGCATGCTGGCGATCGGCAGTCCGATGCTGACCTGGTGGCTGGGCGCCCGCCGTCGGCCGCAATGCAACTGGCCAAGGTTGCTGCTCGACGACGAGTTGTACGAGTGCGAAAGCACTTCGCTGGCTTTCATGCAAGGTGAAGTCGAGCAGATATTGCAGCCCTGGGTACCGGAGCAGGCCAGCAAGGTGGCCAGTCGGATCATCCAGCGCACCGGCGGCTGGTGTGCCGGTGTACGGATTGCATTGCTGCAGAAGTGCGACTGGTCGCGTCAGGACAAACCCCTGGGACGGGCGGACACCTTGCTAGATTATCTGGAGCATGAGTTGTTCAGCTCGCTGACACCTGAGTTGAGCGAGGCCTGGCGCGTGCTGGCCCACTTGCCCCGCTTCAATGCCCGGCTGTGCGATCACCTGTTCGGAGCCGGGGAGGGCGCGCAGTACTTGCGGACCTTGCAAGCGCTGGGCTGTTTTATCGAACCTTGGGGGGACTCCACCGATTGGCTGCAGATATTCACCCCGTTCACCCAGTTGTTGCGCGATGAGCAATGGCCGGCGGGACGCTCCTGGCATCGGCGTGCCTGCCAATGGTTCTGTACCGAACAGGACTGGAAATCGGCCTTCGAACAGGCCTTGCTCGCCGAGGAATATGAAGTGGCGGTCAGCCTGTTGCAGCACTTCAGTTTCGAGCATTTGTTCGAGGAGCAAACGGTGGTGCTGTTGTTGCGTTTGCATGAGCAGCAAGGCGAGGAACTGACGCTGGGCAGCCCGCAATTGGTCGGGTTGATTACCGCGGCGCTGTTATTCGCCGGACGTTTCGAACAGGCGACTGCCTGTATCGCTCATTTGGCGTATTTCACGCCTCAACCCTCGGCGGTGCTTCAGCGTCGATTGATTGCACGTTGGCAAGCCCTGCAGGGTTGGTTACTGCATTTACAGGGGCGAATGGAAACTTCGCATGCGCACTTTCTTGATGCGTTGGCCGCGCTTGATCCCGACTGTTGGACGGCGCGCCTGATGTGTTTGTCCGGTTTGACGCAACAGGCATTGCTAAGGGGCGAACTCGACGTGGCGCAAGCCCATAACCGCGAGGCGCTGTGCCTGGCGCGGGCGCAAGGTTCGCTGGTGTTCGAGGGCCTGATGGAGCTCGACCATGCGCAATTGCTGGAGCAACGGGGCGCGGCGGTGCGGGCCGAAAGTCTGCTGTGCGACATCGATGAACTGCTCCGCCAGCGTTCGGACCGGCCTGCACCCTTGTTGGGACGAATTGCGTTGCGTCGCGGGCGGTTGGCCTTGTGCCTGGGGGCAGATCAGCGCGCTGCCGAGTTCTTTCAAGCAGGCCTGGACGATTGCTTGCGCAACCACGACAAGCGCGTGTTGTATGGATTTCTGGGGCAGGCCCAACTGGCAGCGAACAAGGGCGATTACGCCCAGGCGTTCGTCCGGTTGCGCGACGCCGAGCGGCTGATGCAACAACGGCATATTCCAGACACCGTCTACCGCGGCGTTCTGCTGCAAGTCAGCAGCCAGCTCTGGTTGCAACAAGGCCGCCCGGAACTGGCACACGAAGCACTGACCCGGGTGTTGCGCCACTATCGCGGGCCGAATGCCCGGCAGGCACCGCCGGCAACCCTGGAGCTGATTCCACGGATCGAGTACTTGCTGATACTCGCCGAAGCCCGTCTGGGGCGGGGAAAGGCCAATGCCCCGGTGCAACTTCAGCAACGGCTGGAACTGGCGCAGCAGAACGGGATGTACGCGCTGCAAACCGAACTGCAACTGACCATGGCCGAAGTGCTATGGCTTGGCGGCAATACAACGGAAGCGATTGACGTGTTGCAGAAAGGCTTACACATGGTTGCACGCTATCAGGGGCAACAAGCGGTGTGCGAATTGCGTTTGCGTCAGGCGCCATTGTTCGAAGCGTTGACTTCGCAGTTGCCAGTCGATGGGCTTTTTGCCACCGCTTGCGAGACAAATCCGCTCAGCCACCGTGAACTGCAGGTACTAAAGTTGATTGCCCTCGGCAATTCCAATCAACAGATCGCCGATACACTGTTCATTTCATTGCATACTGTTAAAACCCATGCCCGAAGAATACACGGGAAGTTGGGTGTTGAACGCCGTACGCAAGCAGTGGCCAAGGCCAAATTACTTGGGGTGTGGGGCTGAACTGGACGGCTTTATATGTGATGGGAACTTGTCGTTTGTTTAAAGCGAGTGGCGGATGGTTAAACACGGTTGAAGTTGAGAATATTTGGTATTGCTTCAGCGTTTTGATGTTTGTTTTCTCTGCATTAGATTCGTGCAACTAACTGGGCATTCAGCCTGTTGTAGCGATTCGTGTAAGGGGACATAAAATTAATATCATGAATACTGATTTTTCTATTAGTGACGACAGCCGTCCACTCTGGCTGACACGTGCCAGTGTTGCTGATCAGCTTTATTATGGCGAACTGGAACAGCAGTCTATTGCCAGTCAGATTGAACTGGATAAACAATTGGGGATCTTCGCCAGCGTGCGGGTTTATGCCCGTTATCTGGCCAATCAGGCGTTGGAACTGGAGTTCGGCAGCACGCTGGATCCTGACAGCATCACGACGTCCAGTCGCTATGTTTTCCAACAGGCTGGCCGGACATTCATTCAGGAGGACAAGCGCACCCTGACGGACTTGTTCTTGCACGGCCTGCATGAAGAAGGTCAGCGTGCAAATATCACTTTCCGCGGCGAAGGACTTCCGTCGGGGCTGAACCAGCAATGGCTGGAAGAATCCTTGAATCACGATGTGCGAGCGGCTTACGGCGCCGAATTCCGGAGTGTGTACCAACGCAGCGGTGTGCTCGCAGCAATGAACAACGTCACCCGGGATCAGCTGTTGCTGAGTGCGTTTGCCGCGAAACTTCAGGGACACCTCAACGACACCAGTCTGCAGCGGGTTCGACGTGCGATTGCCGGGGACGCGAGCCTGACGATCACGCCCTTGCAGTTGCGTGAAGACACCCGTGCGCTCAAGGATCTGGTCGCCATTGGAAGCGGCGATGACAGCCTGGAGGACTGGCTTCTGTACGCCCCGGGCTCGCCCGATGGCCAGGATTGGTACGAGCTGCCCACCTTCAGGCGTCTGAGCCTTGATATCAGTCGGTGGACGGCAACGCAAAGCGGTCTTGACTACCTGACTTGGCAGTCCCATGCATTGGATCGTGAGACGACCACCGGCTATCTGAAAAAAATCCCGCAGCTGCCTTCTCTCTGGGTCGGTGTCACGCTTGCACCTTCCCTGTTCAAGGGAGAAGAGGTGTTGAACGCAATTGTGTACAACGACCGGGCGTGGCGGGTGGCGCAGGAAGAGAGTCAGACGCCCTATGGATACCGCACCGCGTCCAACGAGCAGCGTCAACGTTTTGCGCGGATCAACTGCGAACTCAAGTCGCTACAAACCGTCGAGGTACGCCAGGGCGGATTTGTCAGCTTTGAGCGTTTTTGCCATCAACTGATCAAGCAACGCGTAGAAGAAGTTCTTCTGCAAAGAGGTGAGCGTGTACTCATCAATCCTGACCGAATCAATGTGGAAATCAGTCAGGAACAAAAGATGACACTGACCCAGTTGATTGTCGGCGAAGTGCACTTTTATGCCAGTGGTGAAGGCCAACCCCTTTACCCCAGATTCACACTGGCTGCTGATCATCCGCCGATCAACAAGCTCGATATCCGCGATATTGCCAGTTGGTCGAATACGCTACGTCCTGGCGAGAAGTACATCGATATGTTGCGCTCGGTTCACCTCAACCGATCCCATCCTGAGGGGGCATTCAAGCGACAGATCTACATGGCGGTACTGCAACGTCAGATGAAAGTGGCAATCATGCAGGGGGCATTCACTGGACGGTTGCCCAAAGAGCACTTTGCGGCGTTGATCGAAGTTGTCGAACAGTTCAATCCGCTTCAGCCGCTGCCGACAAGTCCTGTGGGCGAGGCGCCTGACGATGTGCGTTACAGTGCATTGTTCAACCTCCATCTCAGGGGGCGTTTGGTGGTCGGGGTATTCGTGTTCAGACTGGTGGTGGCTGGGCAAGTCGAGGAGTATCTGTTTACCCCGGATGCACCGGACGGACGTGAGCTACGACCATTCAAGGAGTTTGTGTCGGCAGTGAAAAAAGGCACGCTCGGTGATTATTTCCATGATCGGGTTTTTGCCAAGTATCAACCGCAGGTCGGCGCTTACCTCACTGATCTTGAACAATTGAGCAACTTTACCGAGGCTCCCACCCTGGAGCGCAATAGTCGCCTCACCGACGTGAACGACTGCTACAACGACGTGGTGTACAAAGTCATTTCCGATGTCGACGAGAAGACCGAAAGCCTTAACGAAATCATCTGGGGCCTGGTGTACAACGCAGTCGTCACGGCGGCCAGTGTCATCAGTATTGTTTATGCGCCAGTAGGTATCGCACTGAGTGCGGCCTTGCTGACCCAGAACCTGGTGCAGGGCGCTGAGGCCTTCACGGAGGGCAATCGGGCAAAAGCCCTGAGTCACTTCAAGGAGGCGCTGTTTGAACTGGCGTCTCTGGGCAAGGCCGGTCTTGGCAAGTCGGGCGCCAGTGAGTTGCAGAAAAATCTCATCGGGTTGCTGGGCGATGCGTTAGAGGTAGAAGCGTTGTATGCGGCTGCCACCGGGCAGCCCCGCCTGCATGAGCGGGCGCGGGAGGTGATTCAGGAGATTCTCGATGATCCGGAAACCATCAGCAGCAAAACCACCGTTGTGTAACGATCCGGTCTGTTGACCAGCAACGGATGGCCGCCGATGTCGATTCGTGTTCAGCGAGCGGCTTCGTCGGCCTCATAACCCATCCGCCAGCTCACAGCCCGGGTCGCAGCCAGCAAGCGCTGCGCCGCCGGGCCGTTTTCATCGGCGTGGAACAACGAGGTCGGGCCGACGATGGTCATCACTGCTGCCACCTGCCCGACCGCGTTGAACACCGGTGCCGACAACGCATCGACCCCCGGCATCAGCAAACCATGCACATGGTGCAGGCCGCGCTCACGGATCTGTTCGCACAAGGTGGCGTAGGCGTTCGCATCGGCCAACGGATGAACATCGGCGGCGCGGACTTCGAGATCGCGCAACTCGTCGGTTTCGCGGTGCGGCAAATAGGCGCTGAACACCAGCCCTGTCGACGAGCTGAGCAATGGCAGAACCGAGCCCAATTGCGTGACCACCGTCACCGCGCGCACCGCCGGTTCGATGTGCACCACCGTTGCGCCCTGATTGCCCCACACCGCTATAAAGCAGGTCTCATTCAGATCGTCGCGCAGTTCGGACAGGGGCAGGGCGGCGACTTTCAGCACGTCCATACTGTTCAGGGCAGCCAGGCCGACCCGAAGTGCTTCACGGCCAAGGCCATAGTGGTTGGTGGCGGTGTTCTGCTCGGCAAAACCGCTGGCGATCAGTGCCTGTAGATAGCGGTGAACCTTGCTGGCCGGCATCTGCACGTGTTCGGCCAGACGCGACAGCGAGGTGGAGGGCGACAGCTCGGCAAGCGCCTTGAGGATGTCGGTACCGACCTCGGCCGAGCGGACTTTCTGTTTACCATTGCTTTCGCTGGTCATGGAGGCGGTGTGATCCCGGGACGAATGGGCGTCTTTATAGCTTGACGGTCAATACCAATCAAATTACGTTATGCGTAATCGAATTACGATAAAAATAACCCAGGCGTGCCAAGACCTCTTCAACAGAGCGACAGGCCACGGCCTACTCCCCGTTCAGGAGGCTCCATGAACCTCGATTCAACGGCGCCAGCGCTGGCTTACCAGTCAGGCTTCGGCAACGAATTCAGCAGTGAAGCGTTGCCGGGCGCACTGCCCGTCGGCCAGAACTCCCCGCAAAAAGCTCCTTACGGTTTGTACACCGAACTGTTCTCAGGAACGGCCTTTACCATGGCTCGCAGTGAAGCACGGCGGACCTGGATGTACCGCATTCAGCCGTCGGCCAATCACCCTGCATTCGTCAAACTGGATCGGCAACTGGCTGGTGGTCCGTTGGGTGAAGTGACCCCCAATCGCCTGCGCTGGAACCCCTTGGACATTCCGGCCGAACCCACCGATTTCATCGACGGGCTGGTGAGCATGGCGGCCAACTCGGGCGCGGAAAAACCGGCCGGGATCAGCATTTATAACTACCGCGCCAACCGTTCCATGGAGCGCGTGTTCTTCAACGCCGACGGCGAAATGCTGCTGGTACCGGAACTGGGCCGTCTGCGCATCGCCACTGAACTGGGCGTGCTGGAGCTGGAACCGCTGGAAATCGCCGTCCTGCCTCGCGGGCTGAAATTCCGCGTCGAGCTGCTCGACCCGCAAGCCCGCGGCTACATCGCCGAAAACCATGGCGCCCCTCTGCGCCTGCCGGATCTGGGGCCAATCGGCAGCAACGGCCTGGCTAACCCGCGAGACTTCCTGACGCCGGTGGCCCATTACGAAAACCTCAAGCAACCGACCACCCTGGTACAGAAATTCCTCGGCCAGTTGTGGGGTTGTGAGCTTGATCATTCGCCGCTGAACGTGGTCGCCTGGCACGGCAATAACGTGCCGTACAAATATGACCTGCGCCGTTTCAATACCATCGGCACGGTCAGTTTCGATCATCCGGATCCGTCGATTTTCACCGTCCTGACCTCGCCGACCAGCGTTCATGGTTTGGCCAACCTCGACTTCGTCATCTTCCCGCCACGCTGGATGGTCGCCGAGAAAACGTTCCGGCCGCCGTGGTTCCACCGCAACCTGATGAACGAATTCATGGGCCTGATCCAGGGCGAATACGATGCCAAGGCCGAAGGTTTCGTGCCTGGCGGCGCGTCGTTGCACAGCTGCATGAGCGCCCACGGCCCCGACGGCGAAACCTGCACCAAGGCGATCAACGCGGAACTGGCGCCGGCTAAAATCGACAACACCATGGCTTTCATGTTCGAGACCAGCCAGGTGTTGCGCCCGAGCCGATTCGCCCTCGATTGCCCGCAACTGCAAAACAATTACGACGCCTGCTGGGCCACGTTGCCCGCCACTTTCGACCCGACCCGGAGATAACCCATGACTCAGACTTCCATCACTCGTAGCTGGGTTGCCTCCGCCAACGGCCATGCGGATTTTCCGCTGCAGAACCTGCCGTTGGGCGTGTTCAGCGTGAAGGGTTCCGCGCCGCGCAGTGGCGTGGCAATCGGCGACCATGTCTTTGATCTGGAAGCGGCACTCGATGCAGGTCTGTTCGAGGGGGCTGCGCGCACTGCGGTGGAAGCCACCCGTGGCGGCCAGTTGAATGCATTCTTCGAGCTGGGCCGTGACGCTCGCGTTGCCCTGCGTGAGCGCCTGCTGGAACTGTTTGCAGAAGGCAGCACCCTGCACGGCAAGATCGAGGCCCAAGGCGCCAAACTGCTGCCACTGAGGGCGGATTGCGACATGCACCTGCCGGCGAAGATCAACGACTACACCGACTTCTACGTCGGCATCGAGCACGCGCAGAATGTCGGCAAACTGTTCCGCCCGGATAACCCGCTGCTGCCGAACTACAAGTACGTGCCGATCGGTTATCACGGTCGCGCTTCGACCATTCGCCCGTCGGGCACCGATGTTCGCCGTCCGAAAGGCCAGACGCTGCCAGCCGGCCAGACCGAGCCGACGTTTGGTCCGTGCGCACGTCTGGATTATGAGCTGGAACTGGGTATCTGGATCGGTCAGGGCAACGAGATGGGCGACTCGATCGCCATCGGTGATGCCGCCGACCACATCGCCGGTTTCTGCCTGCTCAACGACTGGTCGGCGCGCGATATCCAGGCCTGGGAATACCAGCCGCTGGGTCCGTTCCTGTCCAAGAGTTTCATCACCAGCATTTCTCCGTGGGTGGTGACGGTGGAAGCGCTGGAGCCGTTCCGTCGTGCACAGCCTGCGCGCCCTGAAGGCGACCCGCAGCCGTTGCCGTATCTGTTCGATAAGCGTGATCAGGCCGCTGGTGCCTTCGACATCGAACTCGAAGTGCTGCTGATGACCGAAGGCCTGCGCGAGCAAAAACTGCCGGCCCATCGCCTGACCCTCAGCAATACCCAACACATGTACTGGACCGTTGCACAACTGGTTGCGCACCACAGCGTCAATGGCTGCCAGTTGCAGGCCGGTGACCTGTTCGGTTCGGGCACGCTGTCCGGTCCTGAAAACGGTCAGTTCGGCAGTCTGCTGGAAATCACCGAGGGCGGTAAAAAGCCGATCGAACTAGCCTCGGGCGAGGTGCGTAAGTTCCTTGAGGACGGCGACGAAATCATTCTGCGCGCGCGTTGCAGCCGCGAGGGTTTTGCTTCCATCGGTTTCGGCGAATGCCGTGGCAAAGTGCTGCCAGCGCGCTAAGAGGATCGGGTCATGGAACTCTATACTTACTACCGTTCGACCTCGTCTTACCGGGTGCGTATTGCGTTGGCGCTCAAGGGGCTGGATTACCAGGCGCTGCCGGTCAACCTGATCGCGCCGCAGGGGGGGGAACATCGCCAGCCCACGTATCTGGGCATCAACCCGCAAGGCCGGGTGCCAGCCTTGCGCACCGACGAAGGCGAGTTGCTGATCCAGTCACCGGCGATCATCGAGTACCTGGAGGAACGTTATCCACAGGTGCCGCTGCTGTCCAAAGACCTCGCTGCCCGTGCCCATGAGCGTGGCGTGGCGGCGGTGATCGGTTGCGATGTTCACCCGCTGCACAACGTCAGCGTGCTCAACAAACTGCGGCAGTTGGGGCACGATGAGCCGCAGGTGGTTGAGTGGATCGGTCACTGGATCAGCCAAGGGTTGGCGACGGTGGAGCAATTGATCGGTGACACCGGTTATTGCTTTGGCGATCAACCGGGGCTGGCGGACGTCTATTTGATCCCGCAGTTGTATGCGGCCGAGCGCTTCAATATTTCCCTTGAGGCCTACCCGCGAATTCGGCGGGTGGCGGCGCTGGCGGCGACACATCCAGCCTTCTTCCTGGCCCATCCGGCAAACCAGCCCGATACCCCTTAATGGCTTCACATAGACCCAATGTGGGAGCGGACTTGCTCGCTCCCACATGAGATCAGTGAACCACTGAGTTAGGCGGTAGATGGCCTAATCGTTCAGTCAGTCGAATCCGCTGGACCGGATCGGACCCCTGTAGGAGCGAGGCTTACCCGCGAAGAACGATAACGCGGTATTCCTGATAGACCGAGGCGCCTGGTTCGCCGGCAAGCCTGGCTCCTACAGGGAGCGGTGATTAATGCACGACCGAATTGGGCGGTAGATGGCCTAATCGTTCAGTCAGTCGAATCCGCTGGACCGGATCGGCCCCCTGTAGGAGCGAGGCTTGCCCGCGAAGAACGATAACGCGGTATTCCTGATAGACCGAGGCGCCTGGTTCGCCGGCAAGCCTGGCTCCTACAGGGAGCGGTGATTAATGCACGACCGAATTGGGCGGTAGATGGCCTAATCGTTCAGTCAGTCGAATCCGCTGGACCGGATCGGCCCCCTGTAGGAGCGAGGCTTGCCCGCGAAGAACGATAACGCGGTATTCCTGATAGACCGAGGCGCCTGGTTCGCCGGCAAGCCTGGCTCCTACAGGGAGCGGTGATTAATGCACGACCGAATTGGGCGGTAGATGGCCTAATCGTTCAGTCAGTCGAATCCGCTGGATCGGATCGGACCCCTGTAGGAGCGAGGCTTGCCCGCGAAGAACGATAACGCGGTATTCCTGATAGACCGAGGCGCCTGGTTCGCCGGCAAGCCTGGCTCCTACAGGGAGCGGTGATTAATGCACGACCGAATTTGGCGGTAGATGGCCTAATCGTTCAGTCAGGCGACTCCGCTGGACCGGATCGGCCCCCTGTAGGAGCGAGGCTTGCCCGCGAAGAACGATAACGCGGTATTCCTGATAGACCGAGGCGCCTGGTTCGCCGGCAAGCCTGGCTCCTACAGGGAGCGGTGCTTAATGGACGATGGAATTGGGCGGTAGATGGCCTAATCGTTCGGTCAGGCGAATCCTCTGGATCGGATCGTCACTGAGCAGCAATGCATGCTCCAGGTCAAAGCGCTCGGCATTCGGGCAGTCCAGTCGTTGGTAGAGGCTGGCCCGGGCCAGATAGTCGGAGGCGCTGGCGTTGCCCAATTCAAGCACGCGCTCGGCGTCGACCAGGGCGTCGATGTAGTCATCGTTCGTGAGGTACAACTGGCGCAGGTTGCGCGACAGTCGCTGCAGCATCTGCACCGGTTCGGCAGTCAATAAATGCTCGGCGCCGAGCTGCATGTTCGGGCCGTACTGGCGTTGCAGCAGTTCGCGGCAATCATTGGGGTACAGCCGTCGCCCGCCGCACGGGTCGAGCAGGTGATCGGCGCCTTGCACCCGCAGCAGGAAATGTCCGGGAAAGTTGACCCCGACCATGGGAATCTCCAGCCTTCTGGCCAGTTCCAGGGCAATCAGACCCAGCACCAGCGGCTGGCCCCGCCGACGTTCCAGCACTTTATTGAGTAACGCCACTTGCGGACGCAAGGGCGTGGAGTCGTCCTTGGCGAACCCCAGGTCATTCATTCGCCGCAGCAAGGGTTGGGCCAATTCACTCACCGGCAGCATCGGCAACCCGTAGCTGACTCGCTGTTGCAGGTCCTTGAAGTTCGCCAGCACCGTCTCGGGATCCAGCTCTTTATCGTGCTCGGCGGCGATCCACAACGCCGCCTCGAACAGCGCGGGCGGTGATCGTTGCAGGCAGTCGAAAAAACGTTGGCGCGGGGTCATCAAAATCTCCGGGGAATGCCTCGTTTTAGCCCCGTCACAGGCTTTCGTCCAGTGCTGCACACAGGTGGTAACAGGTTATGTCCGAAAGCGTTCAAAGCGGTGCCGCTTATTCCGGTGCGCTTCTGCAATTTTTGTGCGCAAGCCTATACTGGCGACTACAAGAAGTGATTCGGGAGCCCTACGATGTTCGCTCTCATGCAAAGCACTCGCCTTGAATCGCTGCACCTGAGCGTCGATCCGGTCACCGGATTGAAGGCGGTGATTGCCATCCACAACAGCCGCCTGGGACCTGCCCTGGGCGGGTGTCGTTACCTTGCTTACCCCAGCGATGAATCCGCGATCGAGGATGCTGTGCGCCTTGCCCAAGGCATGAGTTACAAGGCGGCCCTGGCCGGCCTGGCTCAAGGTGGGGGCGTCGCGGTGATTGTTCGCCCGGCCCATGTGGAAAACCGCGCCGCGCTATTTGAAGCCTTCGGGCGCTGCATTAACGAACTCGACGGTCGCTACATCACCGCCATCGACGCCGGCACCTCGGTGGCGGACATGGATTGCATCGCCCAACAGACCCAATTCGTCACCAGCACCACTGCTGCGGGCGACCCCGTGCCGCACGCCGCCATGGGCGTGTTTGCCGGTATTCGCAGCACTGCCATGGCCCGTTTGGGCAGCGATAATCTCGAAGGCTTGCGCATAGCCATTCAAGGCCTGGGCAATGTCGGTTATGCCTTGGCCGAACAGTTACACGCGGCCGGCGCCGAGCTGCTGGTCAGCGACATCGATCATGGCAAGGTGCAACTGGCCATGGAGCAGTTGGGCGCTCATCCAATCGCCAATGATGCGCTGCTCAGCACACCGTGCGACATACTCGCGCCCTGCGGCCTGGGCGGTGTGCTTAACAGCAACAGTGTGTCGCAACTGCGCTGCGCGGCGGTCGCCGGTTCGGCAAACAACCAATTGATCCATCTGGAAATCGCCGATCAACTGGAGCGCCGGGGCATTCTGTATGCGCCCGATTACGTGATCAATGCCGGCGGGCTGATCT
This sequence comes from Pseudomonas sp. ADAK2 TE3594, assembly GCF_053628675.1. Classification (NCBI taxonomy): domain Bacteria; kingdom Pseudomonadati; phylum Pseudomonadota; class Gammaproteobacteria; order Pseudomonadales; family Pseudomonadaceae; genus Pseudomonas; species Pseudomonas sp. ADAK2 TE3594. Next base: position 246,852 of record NZ_JBRJGV010000001.1, read on the forward strand.
ACGTGTCGCTCAAGCATCGCGGGGAAGAGCTGACGACCATCACCGCGCACCTGTCGAAAATCAGTTCACGGCTGACCGAAGTCTTCGCCCATGCCCAGGCGGAAAAGCGTTCTCCGGCCCGGGTGGCGGATGAGTTGGCGGAGAAAGTGCTGTACCGGTGATGCTGTACGGGTGAACAGTTTGAATCGATGAAGGAGTGAGAGCCTATCCGGCCGACTTGCTCCCCAAGCCCTGCGCCACAAACGTCGGGCCTGACAAATGCACGCCGACTCACGCGTGCCAGGAGCCCTGTGATGCTTCACAAGGTTGAGCTGCCTTACACCCGATTTCTATCCCCTGATGGCCAATTACTCGGCAATCTTCCCGACTGGGCCGACGACTTCAATCTGCTGACGCGCCTGTATCGGCAGATGGTCCTGACCCGCCTTTTCGATCAGAAAGCTGTCGCCTTGCAACGCACCGGGCGCATCGGCACTTACGCGCCGACCTTGGGCCAGGAAGCCATTGGCGTCGCGGTCGGCAGCCTGATGCACGCAGAAGACGTACTGATCCCGTATTACCGCGACACCGCCGTGCAGTTGATGCGCGGTGTGTGCATGGAAGAAATCCTTTTGTATTGGGGCGGCGATGAGCGTGGCAGCGACTTTGCCGACCCGGCGGTCGTTCAGGATTTCCCGATCTGTGTGCCGATCGCCACCCAGGCCCTGCATGCCTGCGGCGTTGCCAGCGCCTTCAAAATCCGTGGCGAGCATCGGGTCGCGGTCACCACCTGCGGCGACGGCGGAACCAGCAAAGGGGATTTCCTCGAGGCTCTCAACGTTGCTGGCGCCTGGCAGCTGCCGGTGGTGTTTGTGATCAACAACAACCAATGGGCGATCTCGGTACCGCGACGAATTCAGTGCGGCGCTCCTACCCTGGCGCAGAAAGCCATTGGCGCCGGGTTTCACGGTGAGCAAGTTGACGGCAATGACATGCTCGCCGTTTACGACCGCGTGCAAGCAGCCCTCGAACGGGCGCGCCACGGTAAAGGGCCGGTCTTGCTCGAATGCCTGAGCTACCGCCTCGGAGATCACACCACCGCCGATGATGCCACGCGCTACCGGTCGGCGGACGAGGTCAAGCAGGCCTGGCTTGAAGAACCGATCAAACGCCTGCAACGTTTCATGGCCGGGCAAGGCGTGTGGGACGAGGGCCGCGAACAGGCACTGATCAGCGAATGCCAAGGTTTGGTGCAGGGGGCTGTGGATAACTTTGAAGCGGCGGGCCTGCAGACACCGGAATCGGTGATCGATCATGTCTACGCCCAGTGGCCGCAAGCCCTGGCCGAGCAGCGCGAAGAATTTCTTGAACGGGTGGCGCGCCGGACGGGAGGTTCGGGCCATGAGTAACGGTAAGGTGACACTGCTGGAAGCGGTGAATCTGGCGTTGCATCGGGCCATGCGTGAAGACGAGAACGTCATCCTCCTCGGTGAAGACGTCGGGGTGAACGGTGGCGTGTTCCGCGCCACGCTGGGCCTGCGCGACAGCTTTGGTTTCAAGCGGGTGATCGACTCGCCGCTGGCCGAAACCATGCTCGGCGGGCTGGTGGTGGGCATGGCGGCCCAAGGCCTGAAACCGGTGGTGGAAATTCAATTCATGGGCTTCATCTACGCCACCATGGAGCACCTGGTGTCCCATGCCAGCCGCATGCGCAATCGCACGCGCGGGCGGATCACCTGCCCAATGGTGATGCGCTCGCCGATGGGTGCAGGGATTCGCGCGCCGGAGCATCACAGCGAAAGCACCGAAGCCCTGTTCGCGCACATTCCGGGTTTGCGGGTGGTGATCCCGTCCTCGCCGGCCCGGGCTTATGGTTTGTTGCTCGCGGCCATCGACGACCCGGATCCAGTGATATTTCTTGAGCCGACCCGACTCTACCGAATGAACCCGCAACCGCTGCTGGATGACGGCAAACGCTTGCCGCTGGACAGTTGTTTCACCCTGCGTGAAGGCAGCGACATTACCTTGATCAGTTGGGGCGCCAGCGTGATGGAAACCCTGCAAGCCGCTACGCAATTGGCCGAGCAGGGCATCTCTGCGGAAGTGATCGATGTCGCCAGCATCAAACCGCTGGATCTCGACACGATGGAGGCCTCGGTGCGCAAGACCGGTCGCTGCGTGATCGTGCATGAGGCACCACGCTCCTGCGGGGTCGGCGCGGAAATCGCCGCCAGTCTCTATGAACGGGTATTTCTGGAGTTGCAGGCACCGATCCAGCGAGTCACCGCGCCGGACATTCCGCCGCCGCTGTATCGACTGGAATCGCTGTACATGCCCAGCGTCGAAGACATTCTTCATGCCTGCGACACCGTCATGCGGCACTACCCCTGAAGAGACGCCTGAGGCCGAGGAGGTTGCGATGAAATATTTCAAACTGCCGGATCTGGGCGAAGGCTTGCAGGAAGCGGAAATCGTCCGCTGGCACGTCAAGGCCGGCGATACCGTCAAGGCCGACCAGCTATTGGTGTCGGTGGAAACCGCCAAGGCGCTGGTGGACATTCCCGCGCCTTACGACGGAGTGGTGGCGAAAACGTTTGGTGGCGAGGGCGACATTCTTCACGTTGGCGAACCTCTGCTCGGTTACGAAGGCGAAGCGGATGCGGGCACTGTGGTCGGGCGGCTTGAGGGCGGCGGCACGAATCAGGAGGATGCATTTTTTATCGGCGCTGCGCCTTCGACCCGCGAACACCTCGCGAACCGTGCCACGCCGGCGGTGCGTCAACTGGCTCGGCAGCTCGGCGTTGAACTGAGCGGCTTGACGGGTTCCGGCCAGGAAGGCCTGATCACTCGCAGCGACGTGGAAAACGCGGCCCAGACTGAGCGCGAACGCTTCGGCGGCGAGAAGCTGCGCGGGGTGCGACGCAGCATGGCGCTGAACATGGCCAGGTCCCATGTCGAAGTGGTGCCGGTGACGATTTTCGGTGATGCCGATCTGCATCGCTGGGGGCAGGCGCGAGAGCCGCTGATTCGTCTGGCCAAGGCGATGGCGGCGGCCTGCGCGGTGGAGCCGGTACTCAACAGCGCCTTCGATGGCAAAACCCTGGCGCTCAAACAACACGAACGACTCGATCTGGGCATTGCCGTGGATACGCCGGATGGCTTGTTCGTGCCGGTGTTGCGCGATGTCGGTCAACGCACGGCGGCGGATTTGAAGGAAGGTGTGATGCGTCTGCGGGCCGATGTGCAGGCGCGCTCGATCCCGCCCCAGGAAATGATGGGGGCGACCCTGACCCTGTCGAACTTCGGCACCTTGTTCGGTCGCTACGCCAACCCGGTGGTGGTGCCGCCGCAAGTGGCAATCCTCGCCGCCGGGGCGATCCGCGATGAACCGGTGGCGGTCGAGGGCGCGGTGGTGGTGCATCCGATTTTGCCGCTGTCCCTGACCTTCGATCACCGCGTGGTCACCGGCGGCGAGGCGGCGCGGTTCTTCAAAGCGTTGGTCCAGGCGCTGGAACAACCCGAGGTCTAGGTTTCCCGCAGGCATGAAAAAGGCCCTGAGCCATTTGACTCAGGGCCTATTCAATTCGGGCATTGCTTACTTTGGTGTCTTGGCGGCTTTGGCTGGCTTGGTTGGCTCAGCGCCCGCTACTTCAACTGGTGCAGCTACTTCAACAGGTTCAGTGGCTTTAACAGATTCAATGGCTTCGGCGGGTGCATTCAGCAGTTCGGACAGCGCGTCCGGCTGGCTCTTGAATGCCTTGGCGAATACATCACGGTTCTTCGCCATGTAGATCCCGGCTTCTTCCACTTGCTGTTCGGTCAGGGACGGAACGGCTTTTTGCAACACTTCGGCCAGCAATTCGGCCAGTTCGAGCATTTTGTCATGACGGTCAGCTTCGGCTTTATCCATGAACAAGCGCTCCAGATCTCGGCTGCTGCGGTATACCACTTCGACGGCCATTCACCACCTCACATGCCTTCACATTAGTTGTCTGTTTCGACTACTGTATCTATATACAGCGAAAAGGATAAGCGAATCCCTGCGCTTTGGGTAGTGGCTTTTTAATGTAGACCGAATTCAGGGTTTGTCAGGTGAACCGTGTTGCTCCATTCGCGGGCAAGCCTCGCTCCTACAGATTTTGTGTCGGACGCACACCCGCAACCAACCCCTGTAGGAGCGAGGCTTGCCCGCGAAGGCGTCCGTCCTGATACCACTAACGTGTCTCATGTCACGCAGCCATCATCTCACCCAACAGTATCTGGCCTTTTTTCTGCATGCAGAACAACCGTCACGTCCAACCCGCATCATCCGCTCGAACCGAGCTAAGGAACAATCAAAGTGAAAATCAACTGGGCCGAGAACCTGCGGCAGAACGTGCACCAACTGGCCGAGTCCCTGGGCAACCTGTTCGTCGAGACCTTCCACTACCTGGCGCTCTTTGCCATCGGTGCGGTGACCGCCTGGGCAGCGGTGATGGAATTCCTCGGAATGCTCGAACAGGGGCACATCAAGATCGATGACATCTTGCTGCTGTTCATCTACCTGGAACTGGGGGCGATGGTCGGGATTTACTTCAAGACCAACCACATGCCGGTGCGTTTCCTGATCTATGTGGCGATCACCGCGCTGACCCGGCTGCTGATCTCCAACGTCTCGCACCACAATCCGCCGGACCTGGGGATCATCTACCTGTGCGGCGGGATTCTGCTGCTGGCGTTTTCGATTCTGGTGGTGCGTTACGCCTCGTCGCAATTTCCCTCGGTGAAGATCGAACACCCGCAACGCAAGATCGGTGCGGGTTCCGGTGAGCATCCCGAAGTGGAGAAGGGCGAGATTTAAAGCCCCATTGCAGGTCGGGGCCGGGATTTGACCTGTGGCGGCGGCGGGTTGCGATTGTCGCCGTCGGTCATGGCTTCGAGGATGGCCACGGCGCTGTGGCCCTGTTCGATGGCGATGCCGAACTGAATGCTTTGCACCAGGCGTTTGAGGCGCTTGGGGTCATTGCGCTGTTCGGCGCTGATCATCCGTTTGGCCACCACGCGGCCACTTTTGGAGAGGGTCAGCATGATGCTGCCGTCCAGCCCCTGAATGCTCAGGTTGACTTGATAATCCGGTGCAAAGGCATCGGTAATGAGCTGAAAAGGATTGTCCATAATGCGTCACCGCCTGATTGAACGTGCAGTTGTTGACGGCCGTGATCGGGTTTAGTTCGCAACACCAGACCACCGGCCTTCCATGTTCATGCGCTTTCTTCCGTGCCGCGTAGGGGATACAGCAAGGGGCATGCCGGAAAAACTGTCGGACAATGGATACGGCAAAAAAATGGCGGGCACTGTGGCCCGCCTTCTTTTTGCCTGCCCGTTTCAGGGCATGAATGAATAGATGATCGCAGACAGTGCAATCAAACCGATCAACACCACGAACACGTTCGAGGCCTGATTCGAGTACTGGCGCAAGGCCGGCACGCGACGGATGGCGTACATCGGCATCAGGAACAACAGGCACGCGATGATCGGTCCGCCGAGGGTTTCGATCATGCCCAGGATGCTCGGGTTGAAAGTCGCCACGGCCCAGCAGCTGAGGATCATGAACAGCGCAGTGATGCGGTTCAGCCAACTGGCGGACATGACGCGACCACGGCCACGCAGGCTTTTCACGATCAGGCCCTGAAAGCCTTCGCTGGCGCCGATGTAATGGCCGAGGAAGGATTTGGTGATCGCCACCAGCGCAATCAACGGCGCGGCGTAAGCGATGACCGGTGTCTGGAAGTGGTTGGCCAGGTACGACAGGATCGAAATGTTCTGCGCCTTCGCAGCGGCCAAATCAGCTGGGGACAACGCCAGCACGCAGCTGAAGCAGAAGAACATCACCGTGACGACCATCATCGCGTGAGCGATTGCGAGAATGCCGCTGCTTTTGCGTTCGGCTTGCTCGCCGTAACGCTGTTTCTGATCGACGGCGAAGGCGGAGATGATCGGCGAATGGTTGAACGAGAACACCATCACCGGAATCGCCAGCCACAAGGTCTTGAAGAACAGCGGCAGGGGCATGCCTTCGCTGGCGGTAGCGAAGAACGCGCCGTTCCAGTTCGGGATCAGGCTGACGCCGAGCAGCAGCAACGCCGCGACGAACGGGTAAACCAGCACGCTCATGCATTTGACGATGACGCCCTGACCGCAACGCACGATCGCCATCAAGCCGAGAATCAGCCCCAGCGACAGAATCGCCCGAGGCGGCGGCGTCATGTGCAACTGGTGCTCCATGAGGCTGCTCAGGGTGTTGGTCAGCGCCACGCTGTACACCAGCAAAATCGGGAAGATCGCGAAGAAATACAGGAGCGTGATCAGCTTGCCGGCACCGATACCGAAGTGTTCTTCCACCACTTCGGTGATGTCCCCGGAACGGCCGGACAACACGAAGCGCGTCAGGCCACGGTGGGCGAAGAAGGTCATCGGAAAGGCCAGTATCGCCAGGAGCAGCAGCGGCCAGAAACCTCCGACACCGGCGTTGATCGGCAGGAACAACGTGCCGGCACCAATCGCCGTGCCATAGAGGCCAAGCATCCAGGTGGTGTCGTGTTTGCTCCAGCCTTTGTGGGTTATTTCGCTATTGCGTGTCAGGTCTACAGCAGGATTATCGGCAGCAGGTGTACGTATTTCGGTCATCGTTTTCGCCTCGTTATTATTCTTGCTCGGGCTCACGTGTTGCGGACGGTCAGGGAGTACTCCTCAGCACTCCACCCAGCTCACCGCCAGGCCGCCCCGTGAAGTTTCTTTGTATTTGTCGTGCATGTCGGCGCCGGTATCGCGCATCGTGCGAATCACCCGGTCCAGGGAGATGAAGTGTTTGCCGTCGCCGCGCAGGGCCATTTGCGTGGCGTTGATCGCCTTCACGGCAGCAATTGCATTGCGCTCGATGCACGGCACCTGCACCAGACCGCCGACGGGGTCGCAGGTCAGGCCGAGGTTGTGTTCCAGGCCGATTTCGGCGGCGTTTTCAAGTTGCTCGGGAGTCGCTCCGAGTATGTCGGCCAGGCCGGCGGCGGCCATGGCGCAGGCGGAACCGACTTCGCCCTGGCAGCCGACTTCGGCGCCAGAGATCGAGGCGTTTTTCTTGCAGAGAATGCCTACAGCGGCAGCGCCCAAAAAGAACGCGACGACGTCATCGTCCGACGCGTCCGGGTTGAATTTCATGTAGTAGTGCAGCACGGCGGGAATGATCCCCGCCGCCCCGTTTGTAGGCGCGGTGACCATGCGTCCGCCAGCCGCGTTTTCTTCGTTCACGGCGAGGGCGAACAGGTTGACCCACTCCATGGCTGACAGAGTGGAGCTGATGACATTCGGTTTGCCGATTTCCAGCAGGCTACGGTGCAATTTCGCGGCGCGGCGCGGAACATTCAGACCGCCGGGCAGGATGCCTTCGTGACGCAAACCTTGCTCGACACATTCGCGCATCACCGACCAGATATGCAGCAATCCCTGGCGGATCTCGGCGTCGCTGCGCCAGGCCCGTTCGTTAGCCATCATCAGCTCCGAAACCCTTAAACCGTGCTGGTTGCAGAGCTTGAGCAATTCGGCGGCGCTGGAAAAATCGTACGGCAGCACTACGTCGCTGGAAGGAGCAATGCCGGACTCGGCTTCGGCCGCTTCGATGATGAAACCACCCCCCACCGAGTAGTACGTCTGCTCGAACAGCTCACCGGTTGCGCCGAAGGCTGTCAGGGACATGGCGTTGGGGTGGTAGGGCAGGCTTTCGTCGAGCAGCAGGAGATCGCGCTGCCAGTTGAAGGCAATGGTCGATTTGCCGGCCAGACTCAGTTCGCCGGTCTCGCGCAGTTGTTGGATTCGGCTGTCGATGCTGGTCGGATCAATGCTGTCTGGCCATTCGCCCATCAGGCCCATGACGCAGGCACGGTCGGTCGCGTGACCAACGCCGGTGGCCGAAAGGGAGCCGTAAAGTCGGATTTCTACCCGCCGTACGTCGGCCAGTAAATGTTGGTCAATCAGTGCCTGGGCGAAGGTCGCGGCGGCGCGCATCGGGCCGACGGTATGGGAACTGGACGGACCGATGCCGACTTTGAAGAGATCGAAAACACTGATAGCCATGCTAAAGCCTATACAAGCAATGGAAGAGAAATCGCCGCCATTTTTGTAGGCCAAGCGCAAGGTGGGCGATACTGCCAACCTCGGTCCTACGTGACCAACGAAACTTCCTAAGACAGCCTTTAGCAGGACTAAACGATGAGTCGCCAATTGCACGCCCAGACCTACGTCTGGCTGCACGTGTTTTCGTGTGCCGCGCGGCACTTGTCCTTCACCCGTTGCGCCGAAGAACTGCACATCACGCCGGGGGCGGTCAGTCAGCAAATTCGCCAACTGGAAGAGCGGCTGGGGTTTCGACTTTTCCACCGTCGCGCCCGGGGCGTGGAATTGAGCGCCGAAGGCCAGCGATTGGCTATCACCGTCAACGAAGCCTACGGCAGCATCGATGCGGAATTGCGCCGACTGGATGCGGGAATGATCAGCGGGATTTTGCGGTTGCGCTCGATTCCATCGTTCCTGAGCAAATGGCTGACCCCCAGGTTGCCGCGTTTGCAGCAGCGGTTCCCGGATATCCAGTTACGGCTGGTGGCTGAAGACAGCAGCATTCCACTGCACGAAGGCGAGTTCGACCTGGCCATTGATCTCAATGACGGCAGTTATCCCGGATTGTTATCCACAGCCTTGCTCGACGAGCAGATCTTTCCGGTATGTGCCCCGAGCCTGTTGCGTGGAAGGCCGCCGCTGCATGGCCCGGCAGACCTGGTGCATTTTCCGTTGCTGCACGACATCACCGCCTGGCGGGGCAGCTACGAGTATGCGGAATGGGAGTTTTATCTAAACGCCATCGGCTTCGAAGGCGCGGATGTACGGCGCGGGCACACCTTTAATCGCAATCACCTGACCATCGAAGCGGCGATTGCCGGGATGGGCGTGGCGATTGCGCGGCGAACGCTGCTCAACGATGAGCTGGAGCGCGGAACGTTGATCGTGCCGTTTGGCCTGGCGGTGCCTAATCACAAGCGTTACGTGCTGCTCTATGCGCCGGGCGCGCTGAGCCATCCGGGCGTACGCGCGGTGCATGACTGGCTGGTGGAGGAGGCGGGGATATTTCGCAGTCTGCATCCGCTGGCGGAGCAGCAGATGTGAGCAATTATGACAAAAGAGCGAGGCGACCCAACTCCCGACCTTAACAGCGCTTTTGCCTGTTGTCCGGCTTTTTTTGCGAATCAATATTTATCTTTTTTTAGGGGTTGAAATGTTCTGCGCACACACCGATTGTGTAACCAAGAGGTCACGGTGATGAAGCCCAAGGGCCAGCCGAAGGGCCTCTCGCGAGCTAGCTGAAATAAGGGATGGAACTATGCAAATCCAAGTCAATAGCGATAACCATATTCAAAGCAGCATCCGACTGGAGGAGTGGGTACGAACTACCATTGAGAGCACGCTCGAACGTTATGAAGAGGACCTGACCCGCGTCGAGGTCCACCTGCGGGATGAGAACGGCGACAAGCCCGGTCCCCACGATATGCGCTGCCAGCTGGAAGCGCGGCCAAAAGGCCACCAACCGATTTCTGTCACCCATAAAGCCGCTAACCTGGAACTGGCGATCGACGGTGCGGCCGAAAAACTCGAACATGCGCTTGAGCATCTGTTCGGTAAACTGCGGGGCAAACCACGTGCCGCTGTGGTGCCGTTCGAAAGGCCTGTTGCCGATGCGCTGCTGGAAGACGAGTTTCTCGAGAACGAACAGGCTGCACAAAACGGCTGAGGCCTGATTCACTTTTTACCTTCCCACTTTCTCTCCACCTGAAAAACGGGCCTGCATTGCAGGCCCGTTCTTGTTTCTGGTACTCGCCGGCCCCTGTGGTTCCATGGAACCTGTGGCGAGGGGGCTTCTGTGGCGAGGGGGCAAGCCCCCTCGCCACAGGGAATCAAAACGCGACTGAAGTCTGCACATACACCGTCCGCGGTTCCCCCACGTACTTGCCCTTGTTGTTGTCATCGAACGAGCGGGTGAAGTACTGGTGGTTGAAGATGTTCTTCACCCCCACCGCCACATTCAAGTCCGACAACTTCGGCCCGAAGTCATACGCCGCGCGGCTGCTGAACAGCATGTACCCCGGAATCCTGCCGGTGCTGCCATCGGCGCTCTCGGCCGAGGTGTTGGCGTTGTCAGCGAACTGGTCACTCTGGTAGCTGCTGTCCAGGTTCAGTTTCCACGCGCCTTCGGTATAACCGACGCCGACCGTGCCTTTGTGTTTGGAGGAGAACGGCACACGATTACCCTTGTTCGGCCCGTCTTCGCGGATGGTCGCGTCAACATAAGCGTAAGTCGCGTACACATCGAAACCGGCCAGTGCCGGGCTCAAGTCATCGAGGGCGTAGTTGATGCTGGTTTCGATGCCTTGATGACGTGTTTCGCCCCGGGCGATCACCGAGTCATTGGTCTGATTACTTTCGTATTGGTTGTCGAAGTTGATCAGGAACGCACCAATCTCGGCGCGCAACGCGCCCTTGTCGTAACGGGTACCCAGCTCCCAGGTGCGCGCCTTCTCCGGTTTGACTTCGCCGCTGGTCACCCGGTTAGGCATCTGGCTGTACTGCACGCTGCCGAATGAGCCTTCGGTGTTGGCATAGAGGTTCCAGCTGTCGGTCAGGTGATAGAGCACGTTCAGCGCCGGCAGGGCGGTGTTGTAGTCACCCTTGTACTTCACGTTGGTCAGGTTGTTGGTCTGCTGCGATTCGATCATTTCGTAGCGGATGCCCGGCGTAATCGTCCACTTGCCGATATCGATCCGGTCGTCGAGGAAGAACGCGTTGGCCTCGGTGCCGCCCCGAGTGTCGCGGTCGTTGCGGCTGTTGGTGGTCGGGTATTCGTTGCTGGCGATCGGCGTGCGGTAGCGCAGTTCATGGCCGGCCTCGTTGATGTAGCGATAGCCGACACCGACTTCATGGCTGGTCTGGCCGAGATCGAAGCCTTGGGCGAAACGGGTTTCCAGGCCACGTACCCAATACTCGCGTGGCGACAGCGAGAGGAACGTGCCTTGGTCCAGATAACCGCTGCGCAGGGTCTTGGTGAAGAAGGTATTGGCGGTGAACTCGCGGCGATCTTCCTGATAGCGATAGCCGAAGTTGAACATTGTGCGGCGGCCCCAGAACTGGTCTTTCGGGCGGGTCGACTGGTACGGGTCAGCGTCGTAATCGGCGACGTTCAGCCCGCCGGGCATGTCCGCCTTGCCTTCGTAGTATTGGGCCATCGCGTTGAAGCTGTTGGCCTCGTCGAGCTGGTATTTGCCCTTGAGGATCAGGTCATCGATTTCGGTGTCGCTGTGTTCGCGCCAGTCACCGCCGCGGGTGCCCGAGTACAGAATCGCGCCGCCCAAACCGTTATCGGCCGTACCGCCGGCCAGCAAATTGCCGGTGGTTTTGAAGCCGTCGTGGCTGGACGATGGACTGGTTTCGGTCTGGAAGCCGCCCTTGACCGTCGGCTCATCGGGAATGGCGCGAGTCACGAAGTTGACCACACCGCCGACGTTCTGCGGCCCGTAACGCACCGCACCGCCGCCGCGCACCACGTCGACCGCGTCCATGTTGCCCATGCTGATCGGCGCAAACGAGAGCTGCGGTTGACCATAAGGTGCGAAGGGCACCGGAATGCCGTCCATCAATACCGTGGAGCGTGAAGCCAGCCGAGGGTTGAGCCCGCGAATGCCGAAGTTCAGTGCCATGTCATGGCTGCCGGTGCCGTTGTTGTCTGGCGCGTTGACCCCCGGGATGCGGTTGAGCACGTCCCTGGCCTGAGTCGCGCCTTGGCGCTCGAATTCTTCGCGACGGATTACATCGCGAGCGCCGGGGTGTTCGAAGACGTTGGTTTGCGCCGCATCGCCGAGCCAGTCGCCGACCACTTTCGAGGTGTCCAGCTCCAGCGTCGCATCACCCGCCGGTTGCAGACTGAAGGCATTGTTACCCTCGGCGCGGGCTTGCAAGCCGGTGCCTTCGAGCAACGCGTTCAAGCCTTGCGAAGGGGTGTAGTTGCCTTCCAGGCCGCGGCTCTGCACACCGCTGGTGACTTGCGAGCCAAAGGAGATCAGAACGCCGGCTTCACGGCCGAACTGGTTGAGTGCGCTCTCCAGCGAGGACGGTGCGATGTGGTATGGCTTGGTGTCGGTGGCCTGCGCCAGGGGCAGTGCGCCGAAGCTCAGGCTGGCGCCCAGCAAGAGCCGGCGCAAGGTTCGAGCCATAGGTGTGAGACGGGTGGGTTGCATGGAGGGCGATCCTGAGAAGGTTGAATCAAGGGGGCTTTCCTTCTCTGTCACGCCAGATCTGAAAAACGGCTCATGTTTTTGAAGATCGTTCCCACGCTCTGCGTGGGAATGCCTCAACGGACGCTCCGCGTTCGGCTCTGGAAGTGACGCGGAGCGTCACGGGCTGCATTCCCACGCAGAGCATGGGAACGATCATTTACGCGCGTGCCTCAACCGTCACCCAATACCGGGTAAAACGCCTCACCTTCACCGGCAAACTTATTTCCAGCAGATCAAGAATCCGCTCGCTGTCGTCCAGTGGATAAGTCCCGGAGATCAGCAGATCGGCAACATCCGTCGCGCAATTGAGTTGCCCACGGCGATAGCGACCGAGTTCATCGAGGAAATCCCCCAGGCGCATGTGCGCGGCCACCAGCATGCCGTCGGCCCAGGCGCCGCTGTTGGCGTCCAGTGGCAGGGGAGCGCTGATGCCGCGTGCGCCGAAGGTCAACTGCCGGGCGGCTTGCAGCATCAGCGGTGCGCCGCCATCGGGCGTCAATTCGACGCTGCCTTCGAACACCGCCACCTGAGTGCGATCGGAAAACTGCCGCACGTTCAGCCGCCCACCTTGGGTTTTCAACAAGCCTTGTGCGGTCTGTACTTGAAACGCTTGGGCGGCGGTCAGCAGCATCTCGCCTTCGAGCAAGCGGATCAGCCGCTGCTGACCGTCGACTCGCACATCGACCGAACTGGCGGTGTTGAGTTGTACTTGGCTGCCATCGCCGAGCGGCACTTTACGTCGCTGGCCGATCGGGCTGCGGTAGTCGGCCAGCAATGGCGCCAGCGGATTGTGCTCGCGCATGTTCCAGGTGACTGCGGAACCCGCGCCGAGAATCAGCAACAGCTTCAATGCCTGACGACGGCCGGCGGATTTCGGTGCGTTGAGGGCTGCATGGGCCAGCGGTGAAGACAAACCGCGCAAGCGTTGATTGACTCGCTGAATATGCTCCCAGGCCCGTCGATGTTCGCCATGGGCGTCGAGCCATTGCTGCCAGGCGATTTGCTGCCGCGGGTTCAACGGCCCTTGCTGGATTTCCATCCACCAGCGTACGGCCTGCTCAGCCACTTGAGAGGAGAAATCCGCAGGGCTGTTCATAGTGCGAAGTAGCAGCGCATCGCCGCTTTGTTCAGGTGCCGTTTGACGGTGGCAATGGAAATGCCGAGTTCAGTGGCGATCTGTGGATAAGTCAAACCATCGAGCTGAGCCAGCAAAAAGGCGCGCTTGACCAGGCACGGCAAACCGTCGAGCAACTGGTCGAGTTCCATCAGCGTTTGCAGGATGATCGCCCGATCCTCCTCCGACGGCGCGACGATTTCCGGCATCTGCGCCAGCGCATCGAGATAGGCGCGCTCCAGATCCTGACGGCGGTAATGATTGAATAGCACGCGCTTGGCGATGGTGGTGAGGAATGCCCGTGGCTCGATGATCGGCGCTGTTTCCCGTGCCGTCAGCACCCGCATGAACGTGTCCTGGGCCAGGTCCGCGGCGCTGTCAGGGCAGCCGAGTTTGCGCCGCAGCCAACCGGTGAGCCAGTTGTGATGGGCGTGATAAAGGACTTCGACGGTAGTGGCTGACGACAACGGAACCGCTCCAGACGCATTTCGATACGTTAGAGAACAAGAATTGTTCGCATTGTAGGGGCGAGACCTGCATCCGGCAATCGGCTCCTCGCCGAAGGCGGCTGTACAGGCACCGAAAATCCACTGGATTGCAGCGCTAGCGCAAGAACGCCTGCCGATATTCCCCCGGCGTCCCGCCCAAAGCCTGCCGAAACCGATTGGTGAAATGACTCGCACTGGCAAACCCGCACGCCAAGGCAATCTCCCCCAACGGCTGCGACGTTGCGCGCAACAACTCCCGCGCGCGGCCCAGTCGCCGAGCCAACACATACTGATGCGGTGGCAAACCGAAGCTCACACGAAACATTCGCGCAAAGTGGTATTCCGACAACGCACACAATGCAGCCAGCTGCCCAAGGCTGATCGCTTCCGCCAATTGATGGTCGATGAACTCCACCAACTGTCGCCGTTGATGCGCTGCCAACCCACCCTTGAGGCGCAAGCCTTCACGCACGCCGACCTGGCTGAGCAGGGTATGGCTGAGCATTTCGTGGGCCAGGCTGCTGGTGAGAAGGCGTTCGCCGGGTTCATCCCAGTTGAGAGTGATCAACTGCCGAAAGCGCCGGGCTTGCGGCGGGTCTTCGAGGAACGTGCGCTCGCGCAACTGCAATTCCCGCGGTTCGCGATCGAGCAGCGTGACGCAGCCAAGGGCAAATTGTTCGGGGCTGAAATACAGGTGGGCCAGGCGAATATCGCCATTGATCACCCAGCCTGACTGATGGTCGGCCGGCAGGATGCACAGCTTGTCCGGGCCACCCTTGGTGCCGGGCTGGTCGCGGCGAAAGGTGCCGGTGCCGCCGGCGATATAGCACGACAGGGTGTGATGGCTCGGCGCTTCGTAGTCCTGGGCGTCGTGATGGTTGTTCCACAAAGCTGCAGCCATGCCGTCACCGAGCTCGGCGCTGTGCTCCAGGCGAGCATTGGGCGAGCGGTTAAGCGCTTGAAAGACTTGCAGGGTATCGAGTGTCCTGTCTCGCAAATACGGTTCCCTTTTGACGGTGTCTGTTTCCGCCATGCTGCGTTGCCGCTCCTCGCCATAGCGGGCTATGACTCGTCGCGGCGCCTTGCCTGACGGCAACAGCCCCTCGTCAAAAAGGAACGTATTTGCGAGACAGGACACTTGTGCGGCCATGATCGGTTCTCTCCAACGCCTTGCATCCTACTCCGTAGACGTTGACCTGCCAGCCCGCCGGCTGACAAAAGCGCAAGTTTATGCAAGTGCAAAAGTGTTTCGCGCCCGACACTGAGGGCCTATTCAGGAGTCTTCACCATGAACCTTTCGTTGTATCTGCTGACCGTGCTGATCTGGGGCACCACCTGGATCGCCTTGAAATGGCAACTGGGCGTGGTGGCGATTCCGGTGTCGATCGTCTATCGGTTCGGTCTCGCCGCGCTGGTGCTGTTCGTGATGTTGCTGCTTAGCCGGCGCCTGCAAGTGATGAACCGTCGCGGGCATCTGATTTGCCTGGCTCAGGGCCTGTGCCTGTTCTGCATCAATTTCATGTGCTTCCTCACCGCCAGCCAATGGATCCCCAGCGGTCTGGTCGCCGTGGTGTTTTCCACCGCCACCTTGTGGAACGCCTTCAATGCGCGGGTGTTCTTCGGCCAGAAAATTGCCCGTAACGTGCTGATGGGCGGCACGTTGGGCTTGCTCGGGCTTGGCCTGCTGTTCTGGCCGGAGCTGGCCGGTCATACCGCCAGCCCGCAAACCTTGCTCGGGTTGGGTCTGGCGTTGCTCGGCACCTTGTGCTTCTCGGCCGGCAACATGCTGTCGAGTCTGCAACAGAGGGCTGGCCTGAAACCCCTGACCACCAATGCCTGGGGCATGGCTTACGGCGCGGCGATGTTGACGGTGTGGTGCCTGGTCAAAGGCATCCCGTTCGACATGGAATGGAATGCCCGCTACATCGGATCGTTGCTGTACCTGGTGATTCCCGGCTCGGTGATCGGCTTCACCGCCTACCTGACGCTGGTCGGGCGCATGGGGCCGGAGCGGGCGGCGTATTGCACCGTACTCTTTCCGGTGGTGGCGCTGAATGTGTCGGCGTTTGTCGAAGGCTATCAATGGACGGCGCCGGCGCTGGTGGGGCTGGTGCTGGTGATGTTGGGTAATGTGCTGGTGTTCCGTAAACCCAAGGCCCCGGTGATGCAAGGTAACGGCAAGTTGGCCTGACGTGCTGAAGATCGGTTCGGATCACGTTCAGCGCTCAGTCCGAATTGCAATATAGATCAGCAGTGGAAATATGAAATCGACGATATGTCGCGCCCAGTCCTTATAGTTCCATGTTTCCGAAAGGTCCATATTGAACCACTCAACGCCGACAACTTGCAGACCTACGTAATAAATGAAAATGGCGATAAGCAATCCGAGGAGTGCGAATTTTTTTGCCTCATGAAATAAGTCTGCGTCTTTGTTTACATTTTTCAGTAGTTGATAAGTGCCCATGAGGCAAAAGACGGTGTAAATGACTTCAAGCGTGATGATGATCCAGTAGATTCGGTGATGGAGCATGGGGGAGGTGATGGCCCGATTACTATATTTAAGGTTCTCTCGAGTGGTGTCCATGCTCAGGACGTGCCCGACGTATTCGTAGTTGGTAGCATAGTCGGTGAAGTTGCTATACATCATGAGCAAACCAAACAGGCTCACAAAAAACATAAGGGCTGTTTTGCTGATTCTGATGATTTGGTCGGTGTTTAGAGGGTGCAAGATAGTTGTGCTCCTTGGTGGGTTCCCGTCACGGCCGGGTAAGTAAGGAGAGTCTATAGTGCTGACTGGTTTTTTGGCGAATGACTGAATTTCAAAGTGTGTGATATTTGTACGCGATTTATTATTTATAGTTTGGTTGGGGTACCGGGAAACATCGCGGGCAGGCGTTTTAACCGCCTGCCCTTATTTAGTCAGCCTTTCCACACTTGTGGGTTTACCAGATCTTGCGGCCGCTCACCCAACAGGGCACTGCGCAAGTTGGCCAAGGCCCGGTTGGCCATGGCTTCACGGGTTTCGTGGGTCGCCGAGCCGATGTGCGGCAAGGTCACGGCGTTTTTCAGTTGGAACAAGGGCGATTCGGCCAGCGGTTCTTTCTCGTAGACGTCCAGGCCGGCGCCGCGAATCCGGTTGTTTTGCAGCGCCTCGATCAGCGCTGGTTCATCTACTACAGGACCGCGGGCGATGTTCACCAGAATGGCGCTCGGTTTCATCAGCGCCAGTTCACGGTGGCTGATCAGGTGCCTGGTTTTTTCGCTGAGCGGCACCACCAGGCAGACGAAATCGGCTTCGGCCAGCAATTGGTCGAGGCTGCGGAACTGCGCACCGAGCTCCTGTTCCAGCTCAGTCTTGCGGCTGTTGCCGCTGTAGATAATCGGCATATTGAAGCCCAGCCGCCCACGACGGGCGATGGCCGCGCCGATATTGCCCATGCCGACAATCCCTAAGGTTTTGCCATGTACATCGCTACCGAACAACGGCGCGCCGACGGTGGCTTGCCATTGGCCGGCCTTGGTCCAGGCATCCAGTTCGGCGACGCGGCGGGCGCTGCTCATGAGCAAGGCGAAGGCCAGGTCGGCGGTGCTTTCGGTGAGGACGTCGGGGGTGTTGGTGAGCATGATCCCGCGTTCGTTGAAGTAGGCGAGGTCGTAGTTGTCGTAGCCGACCGAGACGCTGGAGACCACTTCAAGTTTTTCGGCATTTTCCAGTTGCGCGCGACCGAGTTTGCGGCCGACGCCAATCAGGCCATGGGCGTGGGGCAGGGCTTCATTGAATTGGGCGTTGATGTCGCCGTTTTTCGGGTTCGGCACGATCACGTCGAAGTCTTGTTGCAGACGTTCGATCATCGGTGGGGTGATACGGCTGAAGGCGAGGACGGTTTTTTTCATTGGAGGCGGCTCGTCGGGCTTGGAGAATGCCAAGCACGCTAACATTCTTCCCGGACATTATGCGAGCGCTCGGATTGCCGGCAAAACTGTAGGAGCGAGGCTTGCCCGCGAAGGCTGCCTGACTGCCGACCAATTTCCCACAGATGTACACCGATCCAATTGTGGGAGCGAGCCTGCTCGCGATGGCGGTGTGTCAGGCGACATCAATGGTGAATGTCACAACGCCTTCGCGGGCAAGCCTCGCTCCTACAAGGGTCAGCTGTGTGGCGCGGGTTTTGGTACGTTGAGATTATCCAGCATCCGGTTCACCGCCAGCTCGGCCAGCATGACGATCTGCTGAATCGCCATGGCCGTATTCCGATGCGGGCCTTCCAGATAGGTCGCAAAATTGCTGGCCATCACACTGGCCTGGGCCAACGACTCACAGGTGTGGGCCAACAGGTCTTCGTCTTTGATCGCCGGTGCGAGCATATACATCGTGCTTGGCTTGCGAGCCACGGGGGATTTGAGGGCGGCTGGATTGAGGTAGTGATCGAGCGCGCGGTTAGCGGCTTCGTGGAGCTTTTTTGAATCGAGGGATTCGTAAGGGGAAACGTCGTCGGTTTCCGGAGGGTTCGGTGTTTCTTTGATCATGCGGAAGTTACTCATTGGCAGATGAAGTTGAACTGCCATCTTTCGTTTTCCAGACGAAAGGGTGGCAGCTGCGCGCGGACTGGAAAAACCGGAACATCCACCAAAACCCGGCAGACCCGAAGGTCTCCCGCGCACAGCCGCCATAACAAGGAATTGCGTGCAGAAAAAAGCGCCGCAGTATGCCATGGGGCGTGGTAAGTGTTCGCCAGGTTTTCCAGACCTGATCGCTGATTCGGCAGCGACCCACAAAGCCTATCCACCCCACTTCCGACGGACAACCGTCAAAACCTGTGGGAAACATCCTCAAAAATCACCCCGTCTGTAGGAGCTGCCGAAGGCTGCGATCTTTTGATCTTCCGGCGCTATCAATGACGTAAAGATCGAAAGATTGCAGCCCTTCGGCAGCACCCACAGTGTCGCCATCATGAAAACTCGGACTTCCCCTACACGCAAAAACGATTCGCCCGGCATCCCCCCTTGAGTCCACTCGCCAAAGTCTCCCATTTCCAAGGAGCGGGACACGAGCGTGACCAGACTCATCCCCCAAAACCAACTCGCCGGCCAACACGGCCAGGTGCTAGACAGCCATCAAGCCGTCGCCGACCTGCGCCAGGCCCTGAACTATCCCAACTACATGCAGACCGCCAATCAGTGCGCGGCAATAGGTGTGGAGACATTGGGTGTTGGTGGAATCGTTTGTGCGCTGTTGGTGTCGGGTGCTGTCGCCAGTGCGACGGGAACCAAAGGCTCAGAAATTGGCGGAGAAATAGGTGAAAAAATATATGAGTTCACACAACCATGAGTGGCGCTGCAAATGTGCATTTGATTGGTTGGGTACTTGTTTTTCTGATGATTTTGCTCAGCCAGACCCTCTTATTATTGGGTGCCTACTTCAAACTCGACCAAATTGAAGGTCACTTCAACGCGTCTCATTTGGTGAGTATCAATCGAAACACGGCGGGTGACGGCCCGTTTGGACGGATGAACAGACTTAGGTTGATTGGCGCTTTGACGGGCAGTTTCTATCAACATCAGATGTTGGACCCGTATGCGTTTATGGAGGCTGAAATCTTGCCGGAGCGTCTGAGAAAATGGGCTGAAGTTCCAAAAAAACTGATGCGGATTGCGGTCGTCAGCGCTGGACTACTGTTGCTTTGGAGTGGTTTTGTGTCTTTGCGTACGACAATTTCAAACCCGATGAGTGACCTGAAACTACTCTACACATCCGTCCTGATCGGCTTTTTCGCCCTGGTTTTTATCGTTTCGCTGCTGCGTGTGTACATCTGTTTTTTTAAACTCGAAGAACTCGAATGTCATCTCAACGACTCTTACTTCGTTGGTCGCAACCGTCGGGTCATGGGTGATGGTCTGTACGGGCGTCATTACCGCTTGACTCATCTCTCGACCATGCTTCGTGAGGATGATGCATTCCTGCTGAGAAGCGACCCGCATTGTATCGATGAAATAAAGCACTTCCCTTTACACCTACGACGCTGGGTCGTCATTCCCAATCTGATGTTTGCCTATTCAATTGTTGGCCTTTGTGCGTATTGGCTCTGCGGAACGTACGCTGGACTGCTGGGCTAACCCGCAGTCCACACACCTCAATTCGCCACCCGAACCCCACCCAAACTCCCACTCAATTCATACGCCGCCAATTCCGCCTGATGCGCTGCCAATATCTCCGGCAATGACCCACGCAAGTACTCGACCCACGTCTTGATCTTCGCATCCAGATACTGCCGCGACGGATAAATCGCATACAGATTCAGTTCCTGCGAACGGTAGTTCGGCATCACCCGCACCAGCGTGCCGTTGCGCAGCCCTTCAATCGCCGCATACACCGGCAATACCCCAACCCCCATGCCGCTGGTGATCGCAGTCTTCATTGCATCAGCGGAATTCACCAAAAACGGCGAGCTGTTAATGGTGACCATTTCCTGGCCTTCAGGGCCGTCGAAGGTCCATTTTTCCAGCGGGATGACCGGGCTCACCAGGCGCAGGCAGGCGTGGTTGAGCAGGTCGCTGGGCTTGTGCGCGCAGCCGTTGGCTTTCACATAGGCAGGCGATGCGCAAACGATGCTGTAGGTAATGCCCAATCGCTGGGAGACGAAGCCCGAGTCGGGCAGTTCGCTGGCGAGCACGATGGACACGTCGTAGCCCTCGTCGAGCAGGTCCGGCACGCGGTTGGCCATGGTCAGGTCGAAGGTCACGTCCGGGTGGGTTTTGCGGTAGCGGGCGATGGCGTCGATCACGAAGTGCTGACCGATGCCGGTCATGGTGTGCACCTTGAGTTGTCCGGCCGGGCGCGCGTGGGCGTCGCTGGCCTCGGCTTCAGCTTCTTCGACGTAGGCCAGGATCTGCTCGCAACGCAATAAATAGCGCTTGCCGGCCTCGGTCAGGGCGATGCGGCGGGTGGTGCGGTTGAGCAGACGGGTTTGCAGGTGGGCTTCCAGGTTGGAGACCGCGCGCGAGATGTTGGCCGTGGTGGTGTCGAGTTGCACGGCGGCGGCGGTGAAGCTGCCGGCCTCGGCCACGCAGCTGAAGGCGCGCATGTTTTGCAAAGTGTCCATGGGGGGCTCTCTTGGCGAATGGCAAATTGTGACACGAAGTTGCTGATTCTTTACAGACGACTAAAGGCGCGACCAAGGGATTATCGCGTTAACGGTAACAAAGATTCACAAGAATCCCGGCTTATCGCCAACAAGGCCCACCCCTAGAATTGCGCCGGTCCCCTGTAGGAGCGAGGCTTGCCCGCGAAGGCGTCCTCACAGGCACCATGGCTGGCGCTTGATAAGACGCCTTCGCGGGCAAGCCTCGCTCCTACAGGATCTCCCCCTATTTCAGGAATTTGCAGCAGTGCCGCGTCGCATCAACAGAGCGCTCAAGACGCTCAGTGTTTTGGCTTTAACCCTGGCAATAAGCGGCTGCATCGGAACTGGCGGTATTGCCCCACAGGGCAAGGCGCTGCAAGCCAATGCATTGGCCACCGACGACGCCATTCAGAGTGCCGCACAAGACGCTCACTGGCCCACCGCCCAATGGTGGCAAGCCTACGGCGACCCGCAACTGAACCGCTGGATCGACCTCGCCCTGCAAGGCAGCCCGAGCATGGCCATGGCCGCCGCGCGAGTGCGACAGGCGCGGTCCATGGCCGGCGTTGCGGAGTCTGCCGAGTCGTTGCAGATCAATGGCCAATCCACCCTCAAGCGTCACAACTGGCCCACCGATCAGTTCTACGGCCCCGGCGAGTTGGCCAATACCTCCACTTGGGACAACAACGCCGCGCTGGGTTTCAGCTATGCCCTTGACCTCTGGGGGCGCGAAAGCAACGCCACCGAACGCGCCGTGGACATGGCCCACATGAGCGCCGCCGAGGCGCGGCAGGCCCAGCTCGAATTGCAGAACAACATCGTACGCGCCTACATCGAGCTCTCGTTGCATTACGCGCAACGGGACATCGTCGTTGCGACCTTGAAACAGCAACAGCAAATTCTCGACCTGGCACAGAAACGTCTGGACGGCGGCATCGGCACGCATTTCGACGTCAGCCAGGCCGAAACACCATTGCCGGAAACCCATCGGCAAATCGATGCACTGGACGAGGAAATTGCCCTCAGCCGCAACCAACTCGCCGCGCTGGCCGGTAAGGGGCCGGGGGAGGGCGCGCAGTTGCAACGGCCGACGCTATCGTTGGGCGCGGCGCTGAAGTTGCCGTCGTCTTTGCCGGCGCAACTGCTCGGTCAACGCCCGGACGTGGTCGCCAGTCGCTGGCAAGTGGCAGCGCAGGCGCGAGGTATCGATGTGGCTCACGCGGGCTTCTACCCCAACGTCGATCTGGTCGGCAGCCTCGGCTACATGGCCACCGGCGGTGGGGCGCTGGAGTTTTTGACCGGCAAGAAGCTCAACTACAGCGTCGGCCCGGCGATTTCGTTGCCGATCTTCGACGGTGGGCGCTTGCGTTCGGAACTGGGCGAAGCCGCCGCCGGTTACGACATCGCCGTGGCCAGGTACAACCAGACGCTGGTCAATGCGTTGAAGAACATCTCCGACCAGTTGATTCGTCGTGAGTCGATGGACAAGCAACAGGTTTTCGCCACCGAGTCGGTGGCCACGGCGCAGAAGACCTACGACATCGCGATGATCGCGTATCAGCGTGGGCTCACCGATTACCTCAACGTACTCAATGCGCAGACCTTGTTGTTCAAGCAGCAGCAAGTGCAGCAGCAGGTTCAGGCTGCACGGTTGAGCGCTCATGCCGAGCTGGTGACGGCGCTTGGTGGCGGACTTGGGGCGGGCAACGACGTGCCGGAAGACAGCCAGACTGATGCACCGAAAACCCCGGCCCTTCTTAACAGCCTCTCGAATTGAACACAAACCCTGTGGGAGCGGGCTTGCCCGCGATGGCGTCATCACATCCGACATTGATGGCGCCTGACACACCGCCATCGCGGGCAAGCCCGCTCCCACAGGTTCTGTGTCTTAACCGAATCTCAATGAGCAAAATCCCATGACTCCCATGCCCGCACCTTTGCGCTGGCTGTATTCCCTTGAATGGCGCCGGGGTTTCTTCGACTGGGCACGCAGCGACGGCGTGACCTGGGTGTACATTTTCAAGGTGCTGTTCGCGGCGTTCCTGACCCTGTGGCTGGCCATGCGCCTTGAGTTGCCGCAACCGCGCACCGCGATGATCACCGTGTTCATCGTCATGCAACCGCAAAGCGGCCAGGTATTCGCCAAGAGCTTCTATCGCTTTCTCGGCACCTTGGCCGGGTCGGCGGTGATGGTCGCGTTGATTGCCTTGTTTGCGCAGAACACTGAACTGTTCCTCGGCTCGCTAGCGATCTGGGTCGGCCTCTGCTCGGCTGGTGCGGCGCGTTATCGCAACTTCCGCGCCTACGGATTTGTGCTCGCCGGTTATACGGCGGCGATGGTCGGGCTGCCTGCATTGGCTCACCCCGACGGCGCGTTCATGGCAGCGGTCTGGCGCGTATTGGAAATCTCCCTGGGGATTCTCTGCTCGACGCTGGTCAGCGCCGCGATCCTGCCGCAAACCGCCAGCGCCGCGATGCGCAATGCCTTGTATCAGCGCTTCGGCGTGTTCGCGCTGTTCGTCACCGATGGCTTGCGCGGTCGCAGTCGGCGCGAAGCTTTCGAAGCTGACAATGTGCGCTTCATCGCCGAGGCGGTCGGGCTGGAAGGCTTGCGCAGCGTCACGGTGTTCGAAGACCCGCACATGCGTCGGCGCAACGGGCGGCTCAGTCGCTTGAACAGCGAGTTCATGGGTATTACCACGCGCTTCAATGCCCTTCATCAGTTGCTCGAACGCCTGCGCAGCAGCGGCACCGATCACGTTGTCGCGGCGATCAAACCGGGGTTGCAGGATCTGGCCGAAGTGCTCGACGGTTTCAGCGGTCGCGCCTTGACCAGCCCCGACGCTGCACGCCTGGCCAGCGCTTTGGCGACCTATAAGGAAAACTTGCCGGCGCGGGTCCGCAGCCTGCGGGCGACCTTTCAGGAGAGTGATCCGAGCGCCGCCGAGCAGCTGGATTTTCACACTGCCTACGAGCTGCTTTATCGCTTCGTCGACGACCTGCACAGTTATGCACAGACCCACGCGTCGCTGGCCGATCACAGCCACGAACGTGAACGCTGGGACGAGCCCTTCACCCCGCAAACCAACTGGCTGGCCTCGGCGGCGTCGGGCATTCGCGCAGCGTTCATCCTCGTGGTGCTCGGCAGTTATTGGGTGGCCACCGCGTGGCCGAGCGGGGCGACCATGACCCTGATCGCTGCCGCTACTGTCGGCCTTTCAGCGGCGACACCGAACCCCAAGCGCATGGCGTTTCAGATGGCCTGCGGGACGTTGCTCGGGGCGCTGATCGGCTTCGTCGAGATGTTTTTCATCTTCCCCTTGATCGACGGTTTTCCGTTGCTCTGCGTGATGCTCGCACCGGTGATTGTGCTCGGGTCGTTCCTGACCTCGCGGCCGCAATACGCCGGTGTTGGCCTGGGATTGCTGATCTTCTTCAGCACCGGTTCGGTGCCGGACAACCTCACGGTTTACAACCCTTACGCCTTCATCAACGACTACATCGCCATGATCATGGGCATGCTGGTGTGTGCGGCGGCCGGGGCGATCATTCTGCCGCCCAACAGCCGCTGGTTGTGGCGGCGGCTGGAGCAGGATTTGCGCGGGCAAGTGGTGTATGCCATCAGCGGCAAACTCAAGGGCCTGGCGTCGAGTTTCGAAAGTCGCACCCGCGATCTTTTGCATCAGGCTTACGGTCTGGCAGCGGGGCAGCCGCAGGTGCAACGGGATTTGCTGCACTGGATGTTCGTGGTGCTGGAAGTCGGCCACGCGATCATCGAGTTGCGCAAGGAACAGGCGATTCTGCCGGTGCACCCGGCCTATGCCGAATTCCAACCGTGGCGTCAGTCAATCCGGGTGATGGGGCGTTCGCTGGTGCGACTGTTTCTGCAACCCGGCCAGAGCAATCTGGAGCGTGCCCTGGTCGCGGTCGACCACGCGATCAGCCGCGTGCAGGCCACCGACGAACCCTTCGCGCCGCACTTCGACACCTCCGCCTTGCGCCGGGTGAAGAGCTACCTGCACTTCATCCGTACCTCGCTGCTCGATCCGCAATCGCCACTCGCCGGCTACATAAAAGCTAGTGCCATCACCAAGCCCCAAGGACTTGAACATGCCTCGTGAAATTGCCTTCCACGGCGTGTACATGCCGACCATGACCCTGATGTTTTTCATTGCCGCGGCGCTGGCCTGGGCGCTGGATCGGTTCCTGTCCGGGTTCGATCTGTACCGCTTTTTCTGGCACCCGGCGCTGCTGCGCCTGAGCCTGTTTACTTGTCTGTTCGGCGCCCTTGCGCTGACTGTTTACCGTTGACTCTCTACCACTGAGAATGCCCTGATGAAAAAGCTTTTCAGCCTGCTCGCGACCCTGCTGGTGTTGGCCCTTGCCCTGTGGATCGGCCGGACCCTGTGGATGCATTACATGAACACACCCTGGACCCGCGACGGCCGGGTGCGCGCCGACATCATCAACGTCGCCGCCGACGTTACCGGTGAAGTGGTGGACGTGCCGGTGCGCGACAACCAGCTAGTGAAAAAGGGCGATTTGCTGATGCGCATCGACCCCGAACATTACCGCATCGCGGTGAAACAGGCGCAGTCGCTGGTGGCCTCGCGCAAAGCCACGTGGGAGATGCGCAAGGTCAACGCCCATCGCCGCGCCGACCTCGACAACCTGGTGATCTCCAGGGAAAACCGAGACGACGCCAGCAACATCGCCGACTCGGCCCTGGCCGATTACCAGCACGCCCAGGCACAGCTGGAAGCTGCCGAACTGAACCTCAAACGCACCGAAGTGCGTGCGGCAGTGGACGGCTACGTCACCAACCTCAACGTCCATCGCGGCGACTACGCACGCATCGGCGAAGCGAAAATGGCCGTGGTCGACATGAACTCGTTCTGGGTCTACGGCTTCTTCGAAGAAACCAAATTGCCCCACGTGCGGGTCGGCGATAAGGCTGACATGCAGTTGATGAGCGGCGAAGTGCTCAAGGGGCACGTGGAGAGTATTTCGCGCGGCATCTACGACCGTGATAACCCGCAAAGTCGTGAACTGATTGCGGATGTGAACCCGACGTTTAACTGGGTGCGGC
Source organism: Pseudomonas sp. ADAK2 TE3594 (assembly GCF_053628675.1). Lineage (NCBI taxonomy): Bacteria > Pseudomonadati > Pseudomonadota > Gammaproteobacteria > Pseudomonadales > Pseudomonadaceae > Pseudomonas > Pseudomonas sp. ADAK2 TE3594. The sequence goes on from NZ_JBRJGV010000001.1 coordinate 272,990, forward strand.
TGGCGCAACGGGTGCCGGTGCGGATTCACATTGATGAAGTGCCGGACGGGGTGCTGTTGGCGGCGGGGATTACGTGTACGGTGGTGGTGAAGCAGGCAAGCGATTTGTAAGCTGCGAACCGGACTCGCCCTCACCTCGGTGAAGGCGGGTGTCGGTTTTTGAACTTCAGCTCAGGTACGCCCACAACACGCCAAGTCCACCACCGATTCCGCCGGTATTGCCGGCAAAAATAAACCGCGATTTACTTCGGAGCTGTAGAAGCGCAGGTTCAGCCGAGATCGGCGTGTCTTCTTCGATGTATCCATGGTTGCCGAAGTCTTTATCAACAGTGCCATTGCTCAGGAAGCGGGCGATATGCAGTTTTTTGTAACTGCCGACGACATTTATCCTCTCCGCTGCATCCAGAAAACCAGCCTGCCAGTTGTCCCCGGTCTGTTCGTCAAACACAGTCAGGACAGGTTTACCCAAGTTGAACAGATGATCCGGAACACCGTCAGCCATCATTCTAATCAGCAGCCCCTTCATGAACTTCCCGGAGCGCCCACAATTACCGAAGCCAATGAAACCGTTATTCGTTGTCTGAATCAGACCTTGTACAACGGTTTCTCCTTCCTTGACATTCAACACGTAGGAACCTGGTGTTGCGGAAGCGCCGAATTTCTTGTCAATGCTGCCGTTACTATTGAGGCGAGCAAAGAACCCCTTCATGCCATCGGTTTGTTTAACACTTCCGGCTAACAGGATTTTCTCACCATTCTGGATATGCACGGCATGAAGTGCTATCGCACGGTCAGTGTCATTGAGTCTGATATCAAGGCGACCGGTTTTGTTGAAACTGGTGTCCAACTGGCCTTTTAGGTTCAATCGATACAGGACGCCATGGGTTTTTTCGCTTCCCGAAGAACGGTAGGTCGCGCTGATGACAATTTTGTCGCCCTGGAAAGCGCAGTTACTGGAGTCGGGCACGAATACTTCACCCGTTCGGTTTCGGAAAATCTGCCTGCCTTGCACTGCGAAGTCTTTGTCCAGATCGCCCTGTTCCGTGAATCGGCAAACTACCAAGTGTGGTGGGGGCTCGCCGGAGTCTGCGTCCAAATGAGTCCAGCCCAGCATGTAAATCTTTGAGTCCCGCTGCAGTATCTTCCCGCCTGATGCGTCAAAAGGCGCTTTGAATTTTCCGTATCTGAAGCCTTGGTCCGCGAATGTTGTATCAAGGCTTCCGTCTTCATTCAGGCGTGCCAGCCCGTAATAGGCCGAGTTGTACAAGGTGTCAGGATCGTCGTCATGGGACACGACGGCGCCGACGATGATTTTGCCCGAGCCCAGTATGCAAAGGCCTTTGACGTGACGATCCGTGCCATCGATATCAGGTAGATTTGAGAGCGAGATCTTTCCTTTGTCGCCAAAGCTATAATCGCTGTCTCCGGCATGTTGACGGTTGACTGTATTCATTTTTTTGTCCAGTGAAGTCCATTTGGTGGGATGAGTCATGGTGGCGCCCAACGCGTTCAAGGTTGAAAACAGTTGTTGGGTATTCCATCGACATCACCGCACCGGTCGTCCACAGACTGATGGGCAAAGGGACTTCATGGAGACGAACACCGCCGAATGAGTCTGGTCTGCTCATGCGACGGGTGTCTACTGTCAGATTTAACAGGTAGCGAGGATGGCTGGAATTTTGCTCAAGCGGCAGAGCGTGCACCATGGGTAACTAAAGTTTCGTGCAAATGCCGCCACAGCACCTGACCGGACGCCTGTTTTTCAAACACCACGGTCGAGCGCCGATCCGAGTGCAGGCCCGTCGCATCAGTCTGCTGCTCGCGGTAACTCACCACTGCGCCACCGTCGTACAGCGCGACACCTCGCAACTCGCTGAGCTCAATCCTGAACCCGAGCTTCTTTCCGCCCGCCAGCAGAAACAGTTCGTTCAACGCCTCGAAATCCAGCACCCGGCCCAATGGCGAGACCATGGAAAACTGCGGTGAAAAACGCGTCAGCAATTGCTCAAGCTCGGACTCGTCTCGTTCTTCGGCCAGCCATTGTTCGATGGCTATGTGAGCCTGGATCACTTCGTCAAAGTATTCGGTGTAGTCGGTCATGCTGTTTCCTGAAGTTCTGTGGTGTCTGTTCCGACGCCTTCGCGGGCAAGCCTCGCTCCTACAGGATGAGCGCCCTCTCAAAATGGGTGCATAACCTGTAGGAGCGAGGCTTGCCCGCGAACGCGTCAACCCGGTCTCAAAGTTGCCCACGCAACCCGAACCGCTTCATCAACCCCGACTCCAATAACCCCTTGGGTAACAACCCCGCCATCAACGGCAACGCCCGGCTGCCATTACCCAAACGCACCAGGCGCGGCGGTTTATTCTGCTGCACGGCCTTCAATAAACCGGCGGCAAATTCACTGGCCGGCGTCGGCTTGTCCTGAGACGCCTTGGCCCGCGCGCGAATGCCTTCACGCAGCGGCCACCATGGCGACTGCTCGGTGATCAGTTGCTCAGCCTCTTGGCCGGCATTCTTGGCGAAGCTGGAGGCGATGGCCCCTGGTTGAACTTCCATGACCCGCACGCCGAACGGCGCGAGTTCCATACGCAACGCATCGCTCAAGGCATGCACCGCGGCTTTCGAAGCACAGTAAGCACCGGCAAACGGCGTGACCAGAACTCCGGACACGCTGCCGATGTTCACCACCAGGCCCTTGGCGCGACGCAGCACGGGGAACATTGCGCGAGTCACGCCAACGATCGCAAACACGTTGGTTTCGAATTGCCGCTGCATGGCCGGCACACCGCCATCGAGCAGGGGGCCCATGGCGCCATAGCCGGCGTTGTTGATCAGCACATCAAGGCCGCCGCGTTGCTGATTGATCCGCTCGCTCAGCTGTTCGAGGGCCGGGCCATCGTTCACGTCCAGTTGCACGGCAGTGAACCCGGCGGCGGTTAGAGCGGCTACGTCTTCAGCCTTGCGGGCGCTGGCCCAGACTTCGTAACCGGCACTTTTGAAGGTGTCGGCAAGGGCGCGGCCAATGCCGCTGGAGCAACCGGTAATCAACGCAACGGGCATGGCGCGGTCCTTGTGCAAAAAAAGGGGGGATCAGTCGGAGAAACTACCCTGCAAACGCTCGGCGCGAAACTCCAGGGTTTGCGGGCGATAACCGGGACGCAGGGGCGGCATTGGCAAGCAGTCTTCCCAATTGCCGCCGGCCTGCAATTCGCCGGGGCCGCGATAACGCGGCGCGGCGTATTGATTGTCAGCCAGATTGACCGTATCGCCCGGTGCATAAGCAGCGACGCGCCAGCGCAGTTCGGTCAGCGGCACGTCGTTGCCGTTGTTCATCGTCAGCTTCAAGGGGCGATCCGCCGGGCAGTGCTCGGGCGCGTAGGTGATGCGCAGCTCAAGGCGCGCCAGTTGCTTGACCTCGCGGTTGTCCAGCCAGAACACCCACACCGCCACCAGGCCCAATCCGAAGGCGGCTGCCATGGACACCGGCACGGCCTTGGACGGGTAGCGCAGCAGCAGGATCAGCCAGGTGATGACCAGCAGGACGCCGATGAACATGACGCGAAACCTCGGGAAGGGAAAGAGCATCCTACCTAAGCGTAGGTGGAATTGGCGATGGGCATTCATTCAGCGGCGGCTGGTCAGGCCCCATCGCGAGCAGGCTCGCTCCCACATTGACCGAGTTCGGACTCTGATTCGGTGAACGACGCAAATCCCCTGTGGGAGCGAGCCTGCTCGCGATGAGGCCAGTTGAGGCAACAAAAAACCCAAAAAAGCCCCCGCCCAACCCACTGCGGATAGGGAGCGCAGCGGGCTGGACGGGGGCTTTTTATTTTTACCGGTCAATCACTGCGCGATGGTTTTCACCGACACGCCGCGCTCGATCGGGGTGGAGCGACCGTAGATATCTTCAAACCGCTCGATATCGTCTTCACCCAGGTAGCTGCCCGATTGCACTTCGATGATCTCGAGTGGAATCTTGCCCGGGTTGCGCAGACGGTGAACCGAGGCGATCGGGATGTAGGTCGACTGGTTCTCAGTGAGCAAGAACACGTTTTCGTCGCAGGTCACTTCAGCAGTGCCGCTGACCACGATCCAGTGTTCGGCGCGGTGGTGGTGCATCTGCAGCGACAGGCACGCGCCCGGCTTGACCGAGATGCGCTTGACCTGGAAGCGGCCGCCCATGTCGACCGAGTCGTAGGAGCCCCACGGACGATAGACTTCGCAGTGCGTCTGGGTTTCGCTGCGGCCCAGCTCGTTGAGGGTGTTGACCATCTGTTTCACGCCTTGGACCTTGTCCTTGTGGGCGATCATCATGGCGTCCTTGGTTTCGACGACCACGATGTTTTCCAGGCCGATCACCGACACCAGTTTGCCGTTGCCGTGGATCATGCAGTTTTTGCTGTCCTGGATGACCACGTCGCCTTTGGTGACGTTACCGTTGGCGTCTTTTGCATTGACTTCCCACAGCGACGACCAGCACCCGACATCGCTCCAGCCTGCGGTCAGCGGCACCACGCAGGCGCGCTGGGTTTTTTCCATCACCGAATAGTCGATGGAGTTGTCCGGGCAGCAAGCGAAGGTGGCGGCGTCGATGTCGACGGTGTCGGCATCCTGTGCGCTACGTTCCAGCGTCAGCATGCAGGTGTCGTAGATGTCCGGATCGTGTTTTTTCAGTTCTTCGAGGAAACGGCTGGCGCGGAACAGGAACATGCCACTGTTCCAGAAGTAACCACCGGACTGGACGAATTCGGTGGCGCGTTTCACGTCGGGTTTTTCGACGAAGTGCGAGACACGGCTGACGCCTTCCGGCAGCAGCGCATCGTTGGTGGATTTGATGTAGCCGTAACCGGTTTCCGGTTTGGTCGCCGGCACGCCGAACAGCACCATCTCGCCACGCTCGGCTGCCACAGTGGCTAGGGCCAGGGCGCGTTGCAGGGCTTTCTGGTCTTCCAGCACGTGGTCGGCCGGCAGCACCAGCATCAACTCGTCGCGACCTTCATTGACCAGCATCATCGCGGTCAAGGCCACAGCCGGCGCGGTGTTGCGGCCGAAGGGTTCCATCAGGACGCGCTGCACGTCCAGGTTGCGGGCGCCCAGTTGCTCGTTGACGATGAAGCGATGGTCCTTGTTGCAGACCACGATCGGGGTGTCCATGCCTTCGAACACCAGGCGTTCCAGGGTTTGCTGGAACAGCGTGTGTTCGCCGGTCAGGGCGAGGAATTGCTTGGGGAATTGCTTGCGCGAAAGCGGCCAAAGACGTGAGCCGCTACCACCTGACAAGATCACCGGAATCATGTTGTTACTCCTTCAAAATCGATTGGTTAGAGCTACTGCGTTCTGTCGTTTCACTCTTGTTCTTGTTCCGTGTCCAAATTGACGCCTCGGTCCCTTGTGGGAGCTGGCTTGCCTGCGATGGCATCACCTCGGAGTATCTGTTGCACCGAGTTGTCTGCATCGCGGGCAAGCCCGCTCCCACAGGGGGAGCGTCAATTCAGAGAATTAATCAGCGCGTCGACACCGGGCGTTTTACCCACACTGGCGACAGGCTGCTGCCACTGCCGGTGACGTACAGCACCGCGGCTTCGCCTCGTTCCAGGGCAACCGGTTTCACGTCGCCGACTTTGGTGGCGCCGTCGTACAGTGCCAGGCTGACTTTCACCGGGTTGATTTCACGCTCGCCACGGCCTTTGGCCGCCACGGACGGGACCACTTCGGTCTTGCCGTCGGCGGTTTTAAGGGTCAGGGCCTTGTCGCTGAGGTTCTGCACGCGTACCAGGGATTTCTGTTTGTTCTTGAACGGCGGCTCTTCGATCAGTTGCGGCGCGCCGCTGGCGTTGTTGACCAGGGTGTAATAGTGGTCGCCGGCCAGTTTCACCGGCAGGCTCTGGCTGCCGACCTTGGCGCTGTAATCGCCGCCCGGCATGAAGCTGAAGTCGGTGCTGGACAGCGGCGCGACTTCGTTCAGGTTGGTGGTGCCAACAGTGGCGCTGACTTCAGCGTTACCGGCGTTGTAGACCCGCACGAAACTGGAGCCTTTCGGTGCGGTCGGGCCATAGAGCGCGGCGTCACCGGCGAAGGCCTGCAAGGACAATACGCTCATGCCAGCGACGAGAGCAAAGGTCTTAGCGAGACGGCGAGGAGTAGTAGTGAAAGTCATGGTGTACCTCTCTTTCAGTTTTGCGCCCGGTCGGGCGTCTCGGATTTAGTGTTTGCAGCTACGTTTTGTTGGCGTGCGCCGGCTTGTTTAAGCTCTGCGACCCACTGCGGGTCGGCGTCACCGATTTCGTTGTTCACAGGCAGATATCGTTCAGGGAACTCCCAGATCAGCACTTGTGGCGGGCTGTTCTTGAAAGCATCGCTTTTCAGGTAGCTGAGCATCGGCAGAATCGGGCCATGGCCGTCTTCGGCGTAATTGACCACGTCGCTGTGCAGCGCTTCTTTCAGCGCACCGACGAAGTTCCAGTTCGGGTTGGCGCTGTAGCTGGTGCCGATCAGGGCCACTGGCACTTCAGTGTTGGCGAACAGGGCGTCGTCACCGGCAGGCTGATCCTGGGCCGCTACGGTGTTGCGCTTCTGCAAAGGTTCTTGCGCCGGCATCAGGTTTTCGAACAGTGGATCCAGCGGCAGGAACAACCGCAGGTCGCCCTTGTGCGTCACCTTCTCCGCAGGTTCGGTGACGAAGTTTTGCGGTTCGCCGCTGAGCGGAGCCTTGTCGGCAATGGTTTTGGCCAGGGTCTGGGCAGCGACTTGCGCGCCTTCCGGAGTCCAGTGGGTGTCGGTGCGCAGGAACACTTGCTGACCGTCTTGCTTGGCCTTTTGCAGCGGGCCGAGCAGGTCGGGAGCGAGGATCTTGGTGGCCGCCACACGTGCGTGGAAGTCCTGGTACAGATTGGCGTGGATACTCGCTGGTTTCACTTCACCCAGGTGTTCCGGGTACAGGCGAGTCTTGGCCGGCACGATCGCCATCACCAGTTTCACGCCTTTCTCTTTCAGTTCCTGGCGCACGCCTTCGACCAGCGCGTAGTTGCCTTGCAGGTTCAACTCTTCGTTGACGATCGGGTGGAACTCTTCATCGCTGTAGAGCCACTGATCGCGACCGAGCACCACGCCCGGACGACCTTCGTTGAACAGTTTGAAATCCAGCGCGGCCCAAAGATTGGTGCCCAGGCGCTTGATCGGGAACTCGTCGTCGTAGTGCGTCTCGACGGCTTTGGTCCAGCGACCGTTGAGCACGGTCGCATCGGCGTTGGTACTGAAGCCGAAGAAGCTGCGTACCGACCACACACCCAGGACTAGCAAGGTCACCAGGAACAGGGCGATGTAGAAGATGCGTAATGAGCGGGTCATAGTCAGATCCCTCAGAACTGGAAGTAAAGGAACGGCGAGAAGCTTTGCGCCGAGAGTTTGAGAATCGAGGCGATGAACAGCAGCAGCACCAGGGCGCGCATCACGTAACGGGACCAGTCAGCGGTCCAGTAGGCCGGTTGCACAGTCGCTTCAACGCCGACGGTGTAACCCGGTTCGTGGATGCTGGCCGGGTTGTCACCCGGTACGGCTTTGATCATTCCAGGCGTAGCTGCGGCAGGGCCGTCGGTTTCGGTGTTCACCGCAGGCTTGGTCTTGACCGGTGGCCGGTTGGTGTAGAAATCACGGATGCCGAAGAACGCCAGGGTGACGTAGGCCACCACCAGGGTTGCCACTTGCAGACCGGTGAGGCTGGCCTGGTTGAGTTCCGACAGCGACCATTCGCCGAAGCTGAACATCGCACCGTACATGCGACCGGCGACGTGCAGGTTTTCTGCGCGGAAGATCACCCAGCCCATCACCACAAGCAGGAAGGTCAGCGCCCAACGGATCGGGTTGATGCTGCGCGGCGAAGTGTTCAGGCCAAGGGCTTTTTCGATCGCCAGCCACATGCCGTGCCAGGCACCCCAGACGATGTAGGTGATGTTCGCACCGTGCCACAGACCACCGAGCAGCATGGTCAGGAACAGGTTGCGATAAGTCATCAGCGTGCCTTTACGGTTACCGCCGAGGGTGATGTACAGATAGTCACGCAACCAGGTCGACAGGCTGATGTGCCAGCGACGCCAGAACTCGGTGATCGACTGGCTGATGTACGGCTGTTTGAAGTTTTCCATGAAACGGAAACCCATCATCAAGCCCAGACCAATCGCCATGTCGCTGTAGCCGGAGAAGTCGAAGTACAGCTGCGCGGTGTAGGCCAGGGCGCCGAGCCAGGCGTCGCCCGTGGTCGGGTTCTGCAAGGCGAAGCAATGGTCGGCCACGACCGCCAGGGTGTCGGCGATGAAGACCTTCTTGATGAAGCCCTGCATGAACCGCGTGGCACCTTCGGAGAACTTGTCGAGGGTGTGGGTGCGGTTGTTGAACTGGTCGGCCAGGTCACGGAAACGCAACACGGGGCCGGCGATCAAGTGCGGGAAGATCGCCACGAATGCGGCAAAGTCGATCAGGTTGCGGGTCGCCGGGGTATCACCACGGTAGACGTCGATGATGTAGCTGATGGACTCGAAGATGTAGAACGAGATCCCGATCGGCAACAGCACGTGGGTCAGGATGAACGGCGAAAGACCGACCGAGGTCATCATCGCGTTGATGCTGTCCACGCCGAAGTTGGCGTACTTGAAGTAGCCGAGGATGCACAGGTCCACCGCGACGCCGAGGAGCAGCCAGCGCTGGGCCGGTTTGGTCCGAACGCCTGCCGCGCCAACCTTCAGGCCGATCCAGTAGTTCCACAGCGTGACGGCTGCGAACAGCGCAAGGAAGTCCACACGCCACCAGGCGTAGAACACGTAGCTGGCGATCAGCAGCAGCAAGTTGCGATAGCGTTGCCCGCTCAAGTAGTACATGCCGAGAAAGATCGGCAAGAACAGAAACAGGAACACGTTGGATGAAAATACCATCCCGATCTCTCCATGTTTAACCAACAGTCAAGGGCCAAGGCCCCCCCAAACCCCCCATCAAAATCCTGGGTGGTTGCATTACATTTCAAACCGCCGCGATTCCTGTAGGAGCGAGGCTTGCCCGCGAAGGCCGTTATGCGGTGGAACTGATGAACCGTGTCATCGTTCTTCGCGGGCGAGCCTCGCTCCTACAGGGTTTGCGTGTGTCCTAAGAACCTTTTTTGCCTTTCTCGCTGGCAGGGTCGTAGACCTTGGTCAAATCCCCGCCGAGGCGGAAGGTCTTGAACGGCTGCATTTTGTGTTTCTGCGCCAGCACATCCGGCGTGCAGGTGTAGAGCGAGCAGAACGGTTCGAGCCAGGCGAATTTCGAATCGACCTTGAGGTCGGTCATGTCCTGCTTTTTACCGTTCTTCTCCTCGAATTCATCCGGGTCTTCCACGCCTGCAAGCACGCGATCACCCAGGCGTTTCAAGGCGCCGTTGTTTTCCTGGCGCAAATCGACGCCGTTGACCTGAGCGAAACTGGCGATCATCGCCAGTGGCGGCAGGGCGTAGTTGTGATAGGCGAGGGCGCGTTGCTGGCGCTTGAGCTCGTTGGGCAGGAAGCCTTGGGCGTCGACCTGATTGACGCCGACCTTGTATTCCTTGACGGCCCAATCGAACAGATCGCGGCGGTTGGTGGCGACCGACGTGGCCATCACCGACCAGGCTGCCCAGTACGAGTGGTTGTTGGTCTGTTCGAGCGGCAGGTTGTCCCAATCGCTGACTACCTGATCAGCCATTTTGCTGAACCAGGCTTCAATCACTTGCGCTTCTTCCTGGTGGGTAGCCAGCGGATGCGAGTCAGAGAACTTCAGGCGAACATAGGACGAAGCCATGCTGCCCAAGGCCCATTTGCGCATGGACTTGCCGGTGTGGTTGAAGTCCTTGGACATCAACGCATCGGCCTTCGCCCAGGCAGTCAACCAGTTGAGCGTGCATTCCAGTTGTTCCGGACGACCGTCACGCATGAACTGCATCACCCGCTTGCTGGTGGCGCGCTCGATCTTGGTGATGTCGGCGGTGGTCTCGCGGAAGGCTTTTTCCGATGCCTCGTTCAGGGTCGAACGGGCCTTGTCGGAGCCTTCGTATTTACTGCGAAATTGCAGGGCGCCGGTATAGGGCGTCGGCATCGCGTCGCAGCCTTCACTCTTGTCGCCGGTTTTGACTTTTTCAATTGGCGCGAAGTAACCCTGGGGCGGGCGCAGCGGCGCGGCGGCCTGGGTGGCGCCGGCGAACATCGCCAGCGTCAGCAGGGAGGGCGCGAGTAACTTTTTCAGCGTTCGGGTTTGCATGCAGTTCATAAGAGGTAGCCTCATTGCCCGGCTTGAGCGGTACGCTGCTCGGCGCCGGAGAACACGTTGCGTTTGCAGATTTTCGCTTCGACTTTCTGAGGCGTGGTACCTGGTTTTTCAGGTCCCTGGACTTCGACGGCCAGCAGATTCTGCGAGGCCCAGTCTTCGTCCGTGCGCAACTCGAAGGCGAAACGCCCGTCGGTTTCGGAGGTTTCCGGTTTGTCGATCTTGATGTCCTCGTGGCGCCCATTCATGTACCAGAGGGTGGCTTGCAAGGTTTTCACCGAGGTGTCGGCGAAGCGGATATCGACCTGGTGACTGCTGTTGCGCAGGTCCAGGTTCTTGCTGTTGACCATCAATTCGTTTTTGCCCGGCTTCAGCGTGGCGCTGGCGCTCATCTGTGCATCTTTGCCTTCGCAACCGTTGTCCAGCAGCGCCATCATCTGGCGGTAGATGGTTTCCTGATCGAGGCGATAAAGCGGCGAGAATTCCCAGATGAGGATTTTCGGCGGTTTGGTCTGGAACTCTTCGCTGCCCAGGTACTGCAGCATCGAACCTTCCAGGCCACCACCGGGGAATGCCACGTTGAGGATGTCGGCGCCGATGGCCTCTTCGAGGAAACCGGCGAAGTTGTAGTTCTTGCCACTGTGGCTGGTGCCGACCAGGGTGATTTCCGGATTGCCGGAATCACTGAACAGATCGCCATCGCCCGCTTCGCCTTTCGGCTCGGTGGTGAATTGATCCATGTACTGGATCGCGTAGCTGGTGCCACAGAGTTGACCAGCCATGTTGTGTAACGTTCCGGTCTTGCCCATGCGACCCGACTTATGGGTCTCGAATTCACGCTTGGGAACGTCGGCGAAGGCCGGCAATTGCTTGACCTTCTCGGCCACGATTTTCGCCGTGCGTTGGGCGCCATAAGGCGTCCAGTGTTGGTCGCCGCGGAAGTAGAAGTCGTGGGCTGGCAAGGTGTCGGGCAGCGATTCGTTGGTCAGTGGCGACAGGTCCGGGACCACGTAGCCCATCTGCGCGAAACGCCCGAGCATGGTTTTGTAATTCTTCAGCGCCTTGTCGAAATCGTAACTCGCCTTCTCGGCCGGGTTCAGCTTGTTGCGGTTCACCAGGCCACGGGTCGGCTGGTAAACGATGACCAGTTCCACGCCTTTGCTCTTGAACGCATCGTGCAGTTGCTTCATGCGCTTGTAGCCAGCGGGTGTGGTGTCGAACTCGGTGCGCAAGTCTTCTTGCGTACGGAACAGCCAATCGCCCTGCGCCTGCACCAGTGTGGTGAAGTTCTGCTGGTAGCGGGTGGTGTAGTTCTTCGGGTCGTGGGCTTCCGGGCAGAGATTGCAGCAATCATCGGCCTTGAAACTGGGGGCTTTGGCGTCTTCGGCACGTACGCCAGTGCTGGCCGCGAGAATGCCCGCGGTCAGGGCCGACAGGCTGAGTAATTTGATCAAGTGTGGGTGCATAAAATTATCCTCAGTCCCGCATTTCGGTCTGGCGTTCGACAGGGTCGATCAGCACGGCTTTCTGCTGGCGCACCAGCAGGTCGAGAATTTCATCCTGGCGCTCGCCGAGGATCCCCGAGAAGCTGATGCCGCTGGATTTGGTCGGTGCGAGCATCGACACGCGATACAACTCCACGCTCAGCGGCGAGTCGATCGACAGTGGTCCGCTACCATTGGCAGCCAGTTCACCACCCACCACGATCAGCGACACCTCGGCGTCGAACGGGTCGAGCTTGATGTCCCGGTCGGTGTCGCTCAGGTCTTTGATGTGCCCGTAGACACCGGTCAGGCCGTTGGCCATCGAGACGTTTTCGTACAGGCGAATGTTCACACTGTTACGAATACGGATGCCGTGGCGTCGGTTGCTGATCACCTTGTTGCCCCACAACAGGTTGTCAGCACTCTCGTAGAGAGTGATGCCGTCGGTGTGGTTCTTGTAGATCTCGTTGTAGGCGATCAGGTTGTTCACACTGTTACGGTCGATCACCAGGCCGGAGAGCTTGTTGTCGTAGCTGCGGTTGTTGAAGATGAAACTGTCGTTGACCTCACGGGAAATAATGATCCCGTGCTTCTTCTTGGTCCCGTACACCGTGTTGTCGGCGATGATCAGACCGTGGGAACGGTCATGGGGGTCAATGCCGTAGACGATGTTGTCTTTGTAGGTGTTGCCCTTGACCACGAAGTCGCGGGTTTCGTAGCAGTAGAAGCCGTACCACATGTCCGAGAACTCGGAGCCGACGATCCAGCCGGACGGTTCAGGGCGCTTGAGCACCTTGGCCATGTTCGGCGTGTATTGGGAAATACTCACGCCGTAGGACTTACTGTTGGCGTAGCCGAAACTGGCGATCTTGCTGTTGGCGATGTAGGTTTCGGTGCCACCCCAGGACAGCAGGAACGGACGGAATTCCTTGGGCGACTTGAAGGCCGCCGGGCCGTTTGCTTTCTCGCTCCAGCCGGTGATTTTGGTATCACGCACGAACAGCTGGCCATCGTTGACCAGGAATGAACCGGCCTCTTGGGACAGGCGCAATTCCTGGGTCTGTTTGTCGATTTCCAGAATGCCCTTTTCTCCGACCACAATCGGCAACTTCGCCAGGAACACGCCCGGCGAGGTTTCGCTGAAGTACTGCTTGGGCAGCTTCTTCGCCAGATCCTTGAGGTTCATGTAGCCGTCGTCGACGAAGATCGCCTGCGGGATGCCATGCTGACGCACCACCCACTCGGCCATCTTGTTGTCGCCGCCGATGAAGTCCTTCAGGGCGTTTTCCTGCATCATCCGGCGCACGCTGATCTTGCCGGGTTTGGTGCGCACGATTTTCGCGGCGATGGCTTCGGCGGTGTAGCCAGAGGTGTCCGGCAGTTTCGGCTTGGCCAAGTCCAGCGGCGCGGTTGGCGCGCTGCTGACGGTGTAGGTCTTGGCCTGTTGCAACCCCTTGGCTATGGTCGTCGGTTTTCCCGCTTGCACAGGCTTGACCGGTTCGACGGTGGCGAAGGCGGCTGCGCTGGCGAGCAGCAGCGCGCCGGCCAGCAGGCTGATCGAGCCTTTCTTGGCACTGTTCATGTCGGGCACTCCCTTCGCGGTTTGCATCAGAAGCGCCAGACCACGTCGACAAACGCGCGGTGCATGTACGAGTCGACTTCTTTGCCATACGCATCGCCGGGCTTGAACACACCGCCACGGAACCGTACCAGGGCCGAAGGCTCATCGATCGACTGGCTTAACGCCGCCGGCAACAGGCCTTGCTTGAAGTACTTGGTGACCACCAGGTCCATTTCCTGACCGAGGTCTTTGTTGCCATCTTCCAACGGCAGGGAGGTGCTGGAGAGGATTGCGCCGGTCACGTCGTCGGTGTTGTTTTCGACGGCGTTGATGCCGTTGCTGCCGACCGGCTTGTTGCCGTCGACGCGCCAGAACTTGTGGTAGATCAGACTGGCGTCGTATTCGTCGTTGAGCATCCACGAGCCGAACAGGGTAGCGGTCTGCATGTTGTTCATTTCGCCACGGAAGGCTTCGCCGAAACGGTGAACCCGCGAACGTGTACCGGTGTAGTTCGAACGGTTGCTTTCCAGACCGGTCTGTTCGTACTCGGCGCTGGCACGGGCATACGCCGCACCGACTTGCCACTGCGGATCAAGGCGCAGACGCAGGCCAATATCGGTGGCCCAGCCATTGAGGTCTTCACCGCGCTTGGCTTCGGTCGGACGCGTGCCATCGGCGTTCAGCGGGTTGACCGTGTCGGTGTCGCCGCTCATGCCGGTGATGCTGCCCCAGTAATTGACGGTGTTGGTGTTGCGCCAGTTGTAGGCATCGCTATCGGCAGTAAGGCCGAGCCAGCTGATGTCGCCGTTCTGTTTTTTATCCAGCGAATCGCCGGCCACGCCCGGCTCCGGGTAGTCGAGCTTGCCGTTATCGTGGGTGTGATGACCGCGAATGCCGACCCAGTTGCCCGGCGACCATTGAGTGGCAACGTCGCCGAAAACGTGCAGGCGATCCTTGTCCTTGGGGGCCAGCTCTTTCAAGTCGGTGCGGTATTCGCTGAAGCGTTCGGCGACACCGACGTTGGCGCGCAACAGGGTGGTGTCGAAGGTCCAGTTCAGGGCTTCGATGTTGGTGTCGCGCCATTGGCCGTCGTCGTTGCGCAGGCGTTGGCGACCGAGCTTGAGGATCTCGCCAGGGTAGGGCGTGAGGCCGCTGTAGCCGACCCAGAACTCGCGCATCGCCAGGTAGTTCTTCTTGGTTTTGCGATCACCGTTGTCGGTGGTCTGGGTACCGTCGCTGTCGGACTGTTGAAGGGTGTCCGTTTCGATGATGTCGGTGGACGTCACGGCTTGACCCATGGCGTAAGCGCTCCATGCGCCGCTTTCGCCGTACACCCATGGACGCAGGTCGAGGCCAACGCCGTTAACGTCGCCGCCACTGGCGGTGCCCAGGTCACGGTCGTCTTCGGACTGGCCGGTAACTTTGACTTCGAGGCCGAAATTCTTGTCTTCGGTCAGGGCCGCCAGGGTCGGGCACGACCACAGCAGGGCGAATGTCAGGCCAATACCGGCCTTAACGAATGGATTGAGCTTCATAGGGATTCCTCGCCGTCTTCTTCTTGCAGGGCGTGCAGTTCCAGCGTGTCCGGACTCACGGTGCTACGAATGGCCTGTTCCTGTTTCAACAGGCGTTGGGCCTCGGCCAGCCGTTCGGGCGGCAGTTGTGCTTCGATGGTTTGCGCAAGCTCATTGGCTTGCGGGGTGTCTTGAGCCTTGGCCAGCTGGCTGAAGACGTAAGCGTTGACCGGGTCGGGCCGGGTGCCCTTGCCTTGGGAGAACAGTTGGGCAATGGCGAAGTCGGCGCTGTTCTGGCCGTTGCGCGCAGCGGTCAGCAGGTGATCCAGGGCTTTCTGCGGATAGACCTTGCCCAGGTAACCACGACGGTAAATCTGGCCGAGGTAGTAATCGGCGGCGACTTCACGGCCAACGGCTTTCTTGAAGTGCTCTTCGGCGACCTTGGCGTCGGCCGGCACCATTTTTCCTTCGAAGTAGAGCTTGCCCAGCAACAGTTCGGCGCGGGGCTGATCAGCGGCGCGGCCGTTGTCCAGGTACTTCATCATGGTGTCGACGTCGCCCAGTTCCGGGAAGTCGTAGAGCAATTGCGCCAGGCTGACCCAGGATGCCGGGTAGCCAGGTGCAATGCCTTCGAGCAGCGACTGAGCGGTTTTCTCGTCGGTCTTGCCCAGGCTTGCATCGCCCAGGACGCGAGCCACACTGTCCACACGTTGCGCAGTGACGACGCCACGGCTGTGACCCGCCTGCATCTGCTTGATCAGTTCTGCCTGTTGCTCTGGCTGGCCGCGTTTCTGATAGACCGTGGCCAGTTCGACGTAGCAGATGTCGGTGGTGTTCAACGCCGCTTTGCAGATCTTTTCCACGTCATCCAGGTGTTGGTCGTAAGTGCCCTGGGTGCGATAGAGCAGCACTTGCGCCAAGCCTGCTTCCGGTTTGCCTTCGGCGCGCCATTGGCTGATCTGCTGCTGGGCGTTGACGTTCGGGAAACTGTGCGGGTATTGCAGGTACAGCATCGCCAGCGGGATCAGGGTGTTGCCTTCGCCATTGGCCGAGGCTTTCTTCAACAGCGCTTCGGCTTCGTGGTGTTCGGCTTCGGTGGCGCCGGGTTTGGCCACCAGCAGACGACCCAGGCGAGCCTGAGCCCGCGGCGAGACGCTGGCCGCGGCGCGGTAAGTCGCCTCGGCCTTTTTGATTTGCGCCGGGTCACGGCTGTCGACCTGCAGGTCGGCCAGGCCAACCTGAGCTTCGCTGTAACCCAGGTCTGCCAGTTGCTGGTAGTTCTGCGCCGCCAGCGCGGTGTCGCCGCGCTTGAGGGCTTCATTGGCCAGACGCTGGTCAGGCAGACCGGCGCAACCGGCCAGGCTCACGGCCAATGCAACGGCACACAGTGATCCTATGTGGGAGCGAGCCTGCTCGCGATTCGGGCGGCTCGGTGCATCAGACAGGCCGCGCTGATCCCATCGCGAGCAGGCTCGCTCCCACAGGGTGTGCGGTGTTCTGAGGAAATATGGAGTCGTCACGGGCATGTCCTCTGTTTAAAGACCGGCGGCCATGGCTTTGTTGATCAGCCAGTTCAGGTTCGGGCCACGAGTGCTGTTCACTTCCACCGGGCGACCAGCGAAGGCGCTGTCCAGTGGCTCGTCAGGTTTGATCTGCACGCGGATGTCGGACGACAGGTCGGCGCTTTTCAGGCTGGTGCTGCTGACGATCTTGCCGGTACGGGTTTGGTCTTCGCCGGCGATCTGGAAGCTGACCGAGGTGCCTGGACGCACGTCGCCGAACTGGCGATAGGAGAAGCGAGCTTCAACGTTGGCTTCGGTGTTGCGCGGCACCAGTTGGAAGATCACGTCGCCTTTGCTGGCGTACTGACCGTTGGCCACCAATTGCTGAGCCACGGTGCAATCGCACGGCGACGTCAGGGTGCCGGTCATTTGTTTGCCGAACAGCTCTTCAACCTTGGACGGTTGCAGTTGACCTTCATCCAGATGGCCCTTGAGTACGTCGAGCATGCTGGTGCTGAAGGTCGCCAGCGGTGCGCCTTTGGCGGCAACGCCGTCAGCCTTGATCAGGCTCTGCACGGTGCCATCGCGCGGCATGGTGATGTTCATGCCCTGCACGCTGACCAGACCGGCCTGGGCGTGGCTGACGAAGTACATGCCGTACACCGATTTGAAAATGAAACCGAACGCCACCAGGCCGACCACGAAGATACCGGCGCTGAAGGTCACCGCTTTCAGACGGCCGAGCGGGGTCATGCCGTGGCCGCCATCCTTGACCTTGCGCGCCTTGGTGAAGTTGTCGCGCTGCAGGGTCGCCAGCATTTCACCCACGCTGACGATGTCGCCGGCCAGGTGCGAGGTGATCAGGTGGCGCAGGGTGGAAATGTCCCGGGGTTCCAGGTTCTGGAACTGGCAACCGATACGACCGGTCTGGCGATCGACGGAGCGGATTTGCAATTCCACGTCCATGGCCAGGCCGAGGTTATCGATCACGAATTGCAGACGGGCCTTGTGCACATCGCCGACCTTCAGCGGCAGCTGACCGGCGTTGAACGCCAGGCCGCCAGCGGAAAGGTCGATGAGCCGGGCTTCAACCGGAGTCCGGTCTGGACCGAAGAAACGCAGCTTGGCCGGGATTTTCACGCGAGCGTGTTGGCGCTGGGCTTCGGATTCGTGCACTACGTTGGAGTTGACGGCGGTATTCATATGGGCGATTTCCTAGTTAATTCAGGCGAGTTCGGTCAGACCATCATCAGCAGCACGGCAACAAAAATGCTGCCGGCGGAGAAGGTCATGGTCCGAGACGACCAAGTGTTGAACCAACGTTGAAAGCTGGCGAGATCACGGGTCAGAGAAGTGGGCTGGCGAGTCCAGGACTGTTGGTCGAGGCGGAAGAACACGTAGATCTTCACCAGTGCACCGACGATCTGGTTGTAATAGAGAATCGCCGGGTAGGCAGGGCCGATCCGGTGGCCGGAGCAGGACAGCAGCACGGTCAGGATCAGACGAGTGATGCCGATCCACAGCAGGTAAACCAGGATGAACGCGCTGCCGTACTTGAAGGTGGCGATGAGTGCCACAGTCAGGCCCAGCAAGGACGTCCACATCGACACGCGCTGATCGAACAGCACCACCGAGGTGAACAGGCCGAGGCGTTTCATCCCCAGGCCCAGGGCGCGGGAGTTCTGCCGCAGGTTGTTGCCGTACCAGCGAAACATCAGTTTGCGGCTGGCCTTGATGAAGCTCTTCTCAGGCGGGTGCTCCACGGTGTGGATAGCGGCGTCCGGCACGTAGAAAGTGTCATAGCCCAGGCGCATCAGGCTGAACCAGCTCGACTTGTCGTCACCGGTCAGGAACTTGAAGCGACCCAGGCGCCAGTGTTGCAGCGAGTCGCTTTCCACATCGGCGATGAAGTCCGGGTTGGTCACCACGGTGGCGCGGAATACCGACATCCGGCCGGTCATGGTCAACACGCGCTTGGACAGGGCCATCGAGCACATGTTGATGTGGCGCTGGGCGAATCGCAGTTTGTGCCATTCACTCATGATGTAGCCGCCGCGTACTTCGCAGAACTCGTTGGTGGTCAGGCCGCCGACATTGCCGAACAGCTGGAACCACGGCACGGTCTTGAGCACGACGCCTTCGGCCAGCACGGTGTCGCCATCAATCACTGCAACCACGGCGCGGTCGTCCGGCAGGTGGCGGGAGATGGCGCGGAAACCGTAAGCCAGGCCATCGCGCTTGCCGGTACCGGGAATGCGCACGAAGTCGAGCTTGACTCGCGTCGGTGGGTTCATGCGCTTCCAGAGACTCTTGACCAGCAGCTCATCGGACATTTCCACGATGGAGCACACCACGGTAGTCGGCAGGCCGCAGTCGATGGCCTCGCGGATTACCGAGCTGTAGACCTGAGCGGTGGTCAGCGCGTCGATACGGAAACTGGTGACCATCAGAAATACATGGGACGGGTCTGCCGCTTTACCCAGCTTGCGCACTTTGCGCCGCAGGTGCGGGTAGACCACGTACAGAAACAGCATGCCGCGCAGAAAGTGCGTGGCACCCATCGAGTAGCGCCAGATACCGACGATACCGATCAGGAAGATGAAGTCCTTCGACTCGGAGTCGAACGTGGACGTAGGCAGCGCCATGGCGATGCCCATCAGTAAACTTAGGTAAAACAGCCAACCGGCGGCCTGAAGTAGGCCGTGCTTTAGCCTGTGCATAATCTGCATCCGTCTCGATCTCGGGCGAGCCTGTGGGGTGGCCCGATGGGGTTAAGGCAGGCGTAGAAAGCCAAGTCGATCTCATCAGACCTGTAGGAGCGAGGCTTGCCCGCGAAGGCGGCGTACCTGACACATCACGTCGCCTGGTTCGCCGGCAAGCCAGGCTCCTACGAGGAGGGTGTTACCAGCAGATGCCTTCAGTCCGGCCACTCACGCTGGTGGCTTTGGACATGAAGCCAACCAGGTCGACCACTTGCTTGCCGTGTGGAGCTTCCAGCGCCAGGGCGCGGAATTTCTCGTCACGGTTGCCGAGGATGATCACGTCGGAGTTTGCGATCACTTCGTCGAAGTTGGAGTTGAGCAAGGACGAGACGTGAGGAATCTTCGACTCGATGTAATCCTTGTTCGCACCGTGAACGCGGGCGTATTCGACGTTGCTGTCGTAAATGCTCAGGTCGTAGCCCTTGCCGATCAGCATTTCCGCCAGATCAACCAGTGGGCTTTCGCGCAGGTCGTCGGTGCCGGCCTTGAAGCTCAGACCCAGCAGGGCGACTTTGCGTTTGTCGTGGCTGGAGACGATGTCGAACGCGTTCTGCACCTGGGATTCGTTACTGCGCATCAGCGAGTTGAGCAGCGGTGCTTCCACGTCCAGGGAACCGGCGCGGTAGGTCAGGGCGCGGACGTCTTTAGGCAAGCAGGAGCCGCCGAACGCAAAGCCTGGGCGCATGTAGTACTGGGACAGGTTCAGTGTTTTGTCCTGGCAGACCACTTCCATCACTTCACGACCATCGACGCCGACAGCTTTGGCGATGTTGCCGATTTCGTTGGCGAAGGTCACCTTGGTGGCGTGCCACACGTTGCAGGTGTACTTGATCATCTCGGCAACGGCGATGTCCTTGCGGATGATCGGCGCGTCGAGCTCTTCGTACAGCGATTGCAGAACGTCGCCCGAGGCCTTGTCGAACTCGCCGATAACGGTCATTGGCGGCAGGTCGTAATCGGCAATCGCGGTGCTTTCACGCAGGAACTCAGGGTTGACCGCTACGCCGAAGTCGACGCCGGCTTTTTTGCCGGAGCAGTCTTCGAGGATCGGGATCACCACGTTTGCCACGGTGCCCGGCAGGACGGTGCTGCGAACCACGATGGTGTGGCGGGTGGTCTTGTCACGCAGGACAAAACCGATTTCGCGGCACACGGCTTCGATGTAGTTCAGTTCCAGGTCGCCGTTCTTCTTGCTCGGCGTACCGACGCAGATCATCGACAGGTCGGTGTCGCGAATCGCCTCGGCGAAGTTGGTCGTGCCGCGCAATTTGCCCGTCTCGATACCCTGCTTCAGAAGTTCGCCCAGACCCGGTTCAACGATCGGCGAACGGCCGGCGTTGATCATATCGATTTTGTCTTTGGCAACATCGACGCCAACGACGTCATGGCCTCGTGCAGACAGGCAACCGGCACATACTGCGCCGACGTAACCCAAACCAAATATGCTGATGCGCATCGCAATTACCTCTGTATTTATCAAGCCATTACATGGCCGGAGTTAATGGTGTTCAGCGGTCATAGTGCACTCGTAAGTGCGACTTAAAGGCGCCACAATGCCGTGGGCAGGCATACTAAGTTCCGAGTGTCTAAATAAATGCACTCAAGATGTGCGCAGCCAGGCCTTATTGTTATGACTTGCCCTGTTATGCAGCCGATCCTCTTTTCAGAAGACATTCGTGCAAAGGTCTTGCGCGCTCAATGCCAGGCCCGAAAGCCCGCAAATCAAGCGGTTGGGTGCTCAGGTGAGCACGTTTATAGGGGCGCAGCCGTGGCCTTGTAGGGGATAGTAATGGTGCGTTATCTCCTGTCCTTCATGTGTTGCCCAAATAAGTGATCAGTAGGCCCAAGTAAGTGTGACAACTTCGCTACATCGATCTCTTGTCTGTGTAAGTTATCTCGCACAATCACCGAGAGAATCGTTACCGGTGGTATGAGCGGCGCATTTGGACATAGTTCCTGTCCGCCCATCGCGAATTCTGAAATTTCTTGAAATATTGAAAAAGATGGCACTGCTTTCATATTGATAGCACTTGCCGTTTGGCCCTTTATATATGGGGCGATTGTCGCGATGGATATGTTTTTGCCACTACGAGTAAAAATTTTCAGTGCCACTACTGAAAAAAATGCTCAATGTCGAGTGAAACTAAAGTTAGAAATTGGAGTGCTTGAATATTGGCGCCAATAAAACGGCGAAAGGGAAGGAGTTGTTCGACGATTAAAGGGGGCGCGCACGACGAAGTAATGGGTGTCGTGCGCTGACTTAGTGCAGGCTCTATTACTCCGGTGCGTGATCGCGCAGGAACACCAGATTGTCCGGTTTAGACTGTTCGGCGCTGTAGCGATAACCCTGAACGTCGAACTGCTTGAGAGCGGCCGGGTCATTGATGCGTTCTTCAATGACGAAGCGACTCATCATCCCGCGAGCCTTTTTCGCGTAGAAGCTGATGATTTTGTACTGGCCGTTCTTCAGATCCTTGAACTCGGTATTGATGATGCGCGCGTTCAAGGCACTGCGTTTGACCGCCGAGAAGTACTCGTTGGAGGCCAGGTTCAGCAGCACGTCGTCGCCTTGATCGGCCAAGGCTTCGTTCAGCCATTCGCTGATCCGTGTACCCCAGAAGGCGTAAAGGTCTTTGCCACGGGCATTGGCCAGTTTGGTGCCCATCTCCAGCCGATAGGGCTGCATCAGGTCCAAGGGGCGCAGCAGGCCGTACAGGCCGGAGAGCATGCGCAAGTGTTGTTGGGCGTAATCGAAGTCGGCTTCGCTGAAGGTTTGTGCATTCAGGCCGGTGTACACATCACCCTTGAATGCCAGCAAGGCCTGCTTGGCGTTGGCTGGGGTGAAGGCCGGGGTCCAGCTACCGAAACGCGCGGCATTGAGACCGCCGATCTTGTCGGAGACGTGCATCAGCTCGCTGATCTGCGCCGGCGTCAGGTCGCGCAGTTGCAGGATCAGTTCCTGGGAATGGTCGAGGTATTGCGGCTGAGTGAAGCGCTGGGTCGCCGGCGGTGTTTCGTAATCGAGGGTCTTGGCGGGGGAAATCACCATCAGCATGAAGTCGTCTCCTTTAATCGTGGGGGCGATTCTAGGGGGTTGTCTGTGTTGACTCCAGCTATCAAGTCCATAGGTGATCGGTAGCTATGTACAAAACCCTACGGGAGATCGGTGCTGCTGCGGGAATGTGAGCGGGATCAGCTATAGTGCCGCGCGGGTTTTGTTATGGAGACATCCCATTGCGTATCGTTTTTCTATTCTCGGCCTGGCTCTTGAGCTTTGGCGCCATGGCGGCGCCGGGCGATGTGGCGACGCTGGATCGCAGCACCTGGCCTGAACAGCTCAGCAGCCCGACGTTGTTCGACGTCGCCTCGCGCGCCGAAATCCTCATGTTTGCCCGGGTTCTGCTGGCCAGTGAATCGCTGGATGAAGCAAGCCTGGCTCAACGCCTGGGGCTGCGCACCCTCAATCTGGAGTCGGTCAACCAGCTGCGCCAACGCCTATGGCAGCGTTTGCTGACCAATTACAACTTCGCCCAGCAGAGTTGCGATCAGGATGCCTCCTTCTGTTTCCTGGTCGAGGACATGGCCACCTTGCGTGAGCAAGCGGCCAAGTTTCAGGTGAGCGACGACAGCTATTACATCAAATGGGCCGAGCCGAGCCGGTTGTTCCACGCCCAGTACCTGGACGAGCAGTTGCGCAAGGCCGCGTTGTTTCCGCAGACCAGCAGTGAAGTCGATCGTTTTGGCGACTATGAGCGCAACGGCGATGCCATGAATGACCGGCTGTTCCTGCTGACCTTCGACAGCGCCGCCAACGCCGCGCCAGATAACACCGCCTGGGTCACTGAGTACCTGCGCAAATCGAACATGAACGCTACGTTCTTCGTCCTCGGCAAGGACATTCAGGCCCGTCTGGCCGAGCGTTCGGTGGCCAGTCTGCAAGGGACTTATTCGCAGCAATGCGTTGGCGTGCAAGGCTGGGAGTTCCGCTCCCACAGCCACTGGCAAGACTGGCAGGACTCGGTGCGACGCAGCGTCGAGCTGGTCAAAAGCAAGCTGCCGGAGAATTACGTGCCGTTGTTTCGCCCGCCCGATGGCCAGCGGCGGTCCGATGCTGAAGGCTTCTTCACGTCTCAGGGCTTGCAGGTGGCGTTGTGGGACATCGATGCCCAGGACGGCGCCGGCAAGCTCAAGGGCAGCCAGAGCGCACAACGGGTGCTGACCCTGATGCTGCTGTGGCGGCACGGGGTGATCAATTTCAATGTGAAGCAGGATGCGCTGAAAACGGCGATACCCTGGCTCATTACGCAAACGGCGCCAAGCGGGATCGGTTGGGCAGACTGTCAGGACGCGTTTCGCTGAAACGGTAAAAGGCCGTAAACATTGGGGGAAGGGCGATTTCTGGAGAGAAAACGGTGCAGGCGGACTTCCGACTTTAACGGCACATTGCCTGCACGCCAAGGGCTATTCGTCACTCTGAAAAATAAACTTCAAAAAAACGTCAAAGTGCTTTTTTCTGTCACATGTTTTGGAGTATTACGAAGACAGACCGCCGAAACCTGCAACACAGGTGGCGTCTCCCAAGACCCCAGTTTGTGTGCAGTTCACTTGACTCCTCGCAGGTGAATTCGGCGGCCACTTCGAGGCGCAGCACTGTCATGGTATTGCGTCGACTGGCTCCCACAAAGGTGACCGAGTATGGATGATCACGGACGTAGCCCTTCTTCCAACCAGCCAATCCTTTATGTACTCGATACCAACGTATTGATTCACGATCCAAACGCCCTGCTTAATTTCGAAGAACACCACGTCGCCATCCCGATGACCGTGCTTGAAGAGCTGGACAAGCTCAAGAGCGGGCATCACAGCGTTGCCGCGGAATGCCGCCAGGCGATTCGCCTGATCGACAAGACTTTGGGCGATGCCAGCCCCGAAGACGTCGAACTCGGTGTACCGATCCAGCGTGGCAAGAGTGGGCCCAAGGGTTTGCTGTCAATTCTGATGAGCAAGCGCACTGAGCCGAACATCATTCTGCCCGAGCATCTGAACGACAACATCATCATCAACCAGTTGATCGACCTGCACGCGCGCGAGCCGAAACTGCCCGTGGTGCTGGTCACCAAAGACATCAACATGCGCCTCAAGGCCCGGGCGTGCGGGATCGCGGCCGAGGACTACAGCACCGACCAACTGGTTGACGACGTCTCGCTGCTGCCCAATGGTTATCACAACATGGACGGCTCCTTCTGGGATCGCGTGAAGAATGTCGAAACCCGTCAGGACCACGGTCGCACCTGGCATCAGGTGCAGCTGATCGACAACCTGCCGGCTGTGCATATCAATGAGTTCATCATCGACGAACAGGGATTTGTCGGCTGGATCAAGGAGATCGAGGAAGACCGCCTGCTGATTCTCGACCTGCATCAGGAACCCCTGTTGCACCAGGAAGCCTGGGGCCTGAAACCGCGTGACATCTATCAAAGCCTGGCGCTGTACGCCTTGCTTGATCCGGACATCCACCTGGTCAACCTGACCGGGGCCGCCGGCTCGGGTAAAACAATCCTCGCCTTGGCGGCGGCGATCGAGCAGACCATGGTCAGCAAGCGCTACCGCCGGATCATCGCCACGCGCAGCGTGCAGGGTCTCGACCAGGAGATCGGTTTCCTGCCCGGCACCGAAGCGGAAAAAATGGAGCCTTGGCTGGGCGCCATCACCGACAACCTCGAAGCCCTGCACATGGATGACGAAAACACCCATGGAAGCGTCGATTACATCCTCAGCAAAGTGCCGTTGCAGTTCAAATCCCTCAACTACATCCGAGGCCGCAGCTTCCAGCAGAGTCTGATCCTGATCGATGAATGTCAGAACCTTACGCCGCACCAGATGAAAACCATCATCACCCGTGCCGGCGCCGGTTCCAAAGTGGTGTGCCTGGGCAACCTGGCGCAGATCGATACCCCTTACCTGTCCGCGACCAGTTCCGGGCTGACGTACTTGACCGAGCGCTTCAAAGACTTCCCCAACGGTGTACACATCACCCTGCAAGGGGTGCCACGCTCGATTCTGGCTGAATACGCCGAATCGCATCTGTAACCCTCACCAGAACCGGGCGGCGCAAAGCCGCCCGGTTTTTTGCACCCGACGAATAACCCCTTGTAGGAGCGAGGCTTGCCCGCGAAGACGTCGGCACATCCGACATCAATGTGACTGACACATCGCTTTCGCGGGCAAGCCTCGCTCCTACAGGGGCATGTCTATCGGATAATCAAACGTGCGAAAAATTGACCCACAGGTTTACAATCGATGCTCCTGATCAGGAGTATCCCTGTGCTGACTCATCTCGATTCCCAAGGTCGCGCCAATATGGTCGACGTCACTGAAAAAAACGTGACGTTCCGTGAAGCGACGGCCCAAGCGCTGGTGCGCATGCTGCCCGAAACCCTGCAGATGATCGTCAGTGGCGGCCATCCCAAGGGGGACGTATTCGCCGTGGCGCGGATCGCCGGCATCCAGGCGGCGAAGAAAACCAGCGATCTGATTCCTCTGTGCCACCCGTTGATGCTCACCGGCGTCAAGGTCGAACTCAGTGCCGAAGGCGACGACACCGTGCGCATCGTGGCGTGCTGCAAGTTGTCCGGGCAGACCGGCGTCGAAATGGAAGCGCTGACCGCCGCCAGCGTCGCGGCGCTGACCATCTATGACATGTGCAAGGCCGTGGATCGTGGGATGACCATCGAGAGCGTGCGGCTGCTGGAGAAACTCGGCGGCAAGAGCGGCCATTTCCAGGCGGATCTGCCATGAACGTTACTGTGAAGTTTTTCGCCCGTTACCGTGAAGCGCTCGGCGTGGACTCGGTGAAGGTCGAAGGTGATTTCGCCACGGTCGACGATGTGCGCGCGCTGCTCGCTCAACGTGACGGCGCCGAGGTACTGAGCGAGCAAAACCTGATGTGCGCCCGCAACGAAGACCTCTGTCAGCTCGACGAACCGGTGAGTGATGGTGATGAAGTGGCGTTTTTTCCGACCGTGACCGGGGGCTGAGCCATGGCGATTCGCGTGCAGCCCACGCCGTTCGACCCGGGCGCCGAAGTCAACGCCATGCACGCGGCCAATGTGGGCGTCGGTGCGGTGGTGAGTTTTGTCGGCTACGTGCGCGACTTCAATGACGGCCTCGACGTCGCCGGGATGTTTCTGGAGCACTACCCGGGCATGACCGAAAAAGCCTTGGGCAAGATTGCGGTGGAGGCCGAGCAGCGCTGGCCGCTGTTGAAGCTGGAAGTGTTGCACCGCATCGGCGCGCTGGAGCCGGGCGAGCCGATCGTCTTCGTCGGCGCCGCCAGCGCCCACCGTCAGGCGGCATTCGATGCCTGTGCCTTTGTCATGGACTACCTGAAAACCCGCGCGCCGTTCTGGAAGAAAGAAAACACCCGTGATGGGCCGCGTTGGGTGGAAGGGCGTGACAGCGATCATGCGGCGGCAGATCGGTGGAAGCAGTAAGCAATCGATCCGTCTTCAGGGGCTCGATTCTTGAAAACACTGGAAAGTTAATCCGTCCTTAACCGGTTTATCGTTTATTCCTTGTGGCGAGCGAGCTTGCTCGCGTTGGGCTGCGTAGCGGCCCCAAAAATCTGAGTGCTACGCACTCAAGCGGGAGCAAGCTCCCTCGCCACAGGCTTCTCACTGATCCAAGACTCTCGTGAACAGCATTGGCGCCAGAAGGCCGGGTTCAGGGGCGGTTCAAGGCTCTCAAAGATCGGGTCAGCGTGTAGACTTCCGGACAACCGATATCCACGGACACAAAAGGGAAACGCGATGAGCGAGGAAACGATGCGGTTGGGACGTGAACGGCGCTATCTGGTGCTTCTGGGCATCATCTGCCTGGCGCTGATCGGTGGTGCGCTGTACATGCAGGTGGCTCTGGGCGAGGCTCCGTGCCCGCTGTGCATCCTGCAACGCTACGCGCTGTTGCTGATTGCGCTGTTCGCCTTTATCGGCGCAGCGACGCGCACCCGCCGCAGCATCACGCTGTTCGAAGCGTTGGTGGTGATCAGCGCCATTGCGGGCGTCGGGGTGGCCGGGCATCACGTCTATACCCAGTTTTATCCTGCGGTCAGTTGTGGCATCGATGTGCTGCAACCGATCGTCGACGGTTTGCCGCTGGCGAAGATCTTCCCGCTGGGCTTCCAGGTCGATGGCTTCTGCTCTACGCCGTACCCGCCGATCCTCGGCTTGTCCCTGGCACAGTGGGCGCTGCTGGCGTTCGTGCTGATCGTGGTGCTGGTGCCGCTGCTCACTTCGCGTAACCGCAAAGCGCTGCGCTGAGGCTGTTCGCCGTACCGTTGCAGGCAACAAAAAAACGCCCCGGTTCTCGTTGAGAGGCCGGGGCGTTTTGCATATTCGCAAGTCAGGTAAAAAGACCTTGATGCTCGGCAAGGAAGGGTGCGACACGTGTGCGACATGTTGTCACAGCTTGAGTGTCGCAAGGCATTTCAAATCGCCAATTCAGGGTATCGCCTCGCACCAAAAACCGGCTCCCTCAAGCGCTGCCGGTTTCAGCGCTTCTCAGTCGAAACAGGCAGTTTTAACAGGGCCTGGCGAATTGCCGAAGTCCTTGTCACATAGGGGGTAGAGCAAGGTCAAAGGCGAGTGCAGAGCCTTGGAAACTGTCTGAACTTCGTGTGGTAGACCTACATTTTTTGGTGTTTTTGTTGAGAATGGATTTCGATACCATGGCGCACTTTTGCAAAAGCCGTTAATGATTGTTGCTGGATCGGATAAAAATTATTTCGGGATGAGACATGGTTTATGAATCGTTACATATCTACAATCGCCCGCACTGAATTCCCGGCACTGCTCACCCTTACTCAGGTGCATGAGCAGAACTAGGGTGTCGAGAGGCCTGATGGCTTCATGCGACTCCCAGGTGTCGGTGCCTTCCGACGATCCGCACCAAATGGAATTGGTCTGTAACAAGGCCCTTGACCACGAATTCGAATAAGAACTCACCGCAGGCCCAGCAATTGTCGAACAGCGTCTGACGCGCGACGGGCAGGCCCTTATTCAATCCAAGAAAAATGCCAACCCTTGGCAGGGTGAAGTGTTGGCGATCAAAACCCAACTGCATTGCGCAAGCTGCTTTAGAGGTCGTGAGATGAGTAAAAACAGGTACCCCAGACTACTAGGCTTATTGCCGCTGCTCGGCACGTTGTTGCTGGGAGGCTGCAACATGACCTTGCTCGATCCCAAGGGCCAGGTCGGCCTGGATGAGCGAAACCTGATCATCACCGCAACGCTGCTGATGCTGTTGGTCGTCGTGCCGGTCATTTTCATGACCTTCGCGTTCGCCTGGAAATACCGCGCTTCCAACAAGGACGCCGTCTACACGCCCAAATGGTCCCACTCCACCAAGATCGAAATCGCGGTGTGGACTATTCCGGTGCTGATCATCATTGCCCTGGGTTACGTCACCTACAAGTCGACCCACGCGCTTGACCCTTACAAGCCACTGGAATCCGACGTCAAGCCAATCACCATTGAAGTGGTCGCGCTGGACTGGAAGTGGCTGTTCATCTACCCGGAACAAGGCATTGCCACGGTCAACAAGATCGTGTTCCCGGCGCACACCCCGATCAACTTCAAGATCACTTCCGACGCCGTGATGAACTCGTTTTTCATCCCTGCTCTGGGCGGTCAGATCTACGCGATGGCGGGCATGCAGACCAAACTGCACCTGATCGCCAACCAGAACGCTGAAATGGACGGTATCTCCGCCAACTACAGCGGCGCGGGTTTCACCGGCATGAAATTCAAAGCTATCGCCACTTCTCAGGAAGATTTCGACGCCTGGGTAAGCGAAGTCAAAAAGGCACCTAAAAAGCTTGAACAAGCTGAATACGCAGCCCTTGCCAAGCAGAGCCAGAACAACCCAGTCGAGCTCTACTCCTCGGTGACGCCGAACCTGTTCCAGACCATCGTCGACAAGTACGAAGGCATGAAACCGGGTCCGAAAGTGAAGCACGAGAAAGAAGAGAAAGAAGTGGCCGCTACGCAAGGAATGGACATGAACTCGCATTCAGCTGCCGGGGCAGAGGAGTAAACGATGTTTGGTAAATTAAGTTGGGAAGCGGTCCCGTTCCACGAACCGATCGTGATGATAACCATCGCCATGATCGCGCTCGGTGGTCTGGCGCTGTTCGCTGCAATCACCTACTTCAAGAAGTGGACCTATTTGTGGACCGAGTGGTTGACCTCGGTCGACCACAAGAAAATCGGCGTGATGTACATCATCGTCGCCATGGTCATGCTGCTGCGCGGTTTTGCCGACGCCATCATGATGCGTACCCAGTTGGCCATGGCCACCGAGGGTTCGCCTGGCTACCTGCCGCCTGAACACTATGACCAGATCTTCACCGCTCACGGTGTGATCATGATCATTTTCATGGCGATGCCATTCTTCACCGGCCTGATGAACCTTGCAGTGCCGCTGCAGATCGGCGCGCGTGACGTTGCCTACCCGTTCCTGAACTCCCTGAGCTTCTGGCTGCTGGTTTCCGGCGTAGTGCTGATCAACCTGTCCCTGGGCGTTGGCGAATTCGCCAAGACCGGCTGGGTTGCTTATCCGCCGCTGTCGGGCCTGCAATACAGCCCGGGCGTGGGGATGGATTACTACATCTGGGCGTTGCAGCTGTCCGGGCTAGGTACGACGCTGACGGGGGTCAACTTCCTGGCCACCGTGCTGAAAATGCGTACCCCGGGCATGAAGCTGATGGACATGCCGATCTTCACCTGGACCTGCACCTGGGCCAACGTCCTGATCGTGGCTTCGTTCCCGATCCTGACCGCCACCCTGGCACTGCTGACCCTCGACCGTTACATGGATTTCCACATTTTCACCAATGAACTTGGTGGCAATCCAATGATGTACGTCAACCTGTTCTGGGCCTGGGGTCACCCTGAGGTTTACATCCTGATTCTGCCGGCGTTCGGGATCTTCTCCGAAGTCATCTCGACCTTCACCGGCAAGCGTCTGTTCGGCCACCACTCGATGGTCTACGCATCGGGCGCGATCTCGATCCTGGGCTTCATGGTTTGGCTGCACCACTTCTTCACCATGGGTTCGGGTGCCAGCGTCAACGCCTTCTTCGGTCTGGCGACGATGCTGATCTCGATCCCGACGGGGGTGAAGCTATTCAACTGGCTGTTCACCATCTATCAGGGCCGTCTGCGTTTCACCAGCCAAGTGCTGTGGACCCTGGGCTTCATGGTGACCTTCGCCATCGGCGGCATGACCGGCGTACTGCTGGCCATCCCGGGTGCTGACTTTGTTCTGCACAACAGCCTGTTCGTGATCGCGCACTTCCATAACGTGATCATCGGCGGCGCGGTATTCGGCTACATCGCAGGTTTCGCCTTCTACTTCCCGAAAGCGTTCGGCTTCAAGCTGCACGAAGGCTGGGGCAAGGCAGCATTCTGGTTCTGGATCACCGGCTTCTTCGTCGCGTTCATGCCGCTCTATGTGCTGGGCTTCATGGGCATGACCCGTCGTCTGAACGCCACCACCAACCCTGAGTGGGTACCGTACCTGTACGTTGCCATGTTCGGTGCGGTGATGATCGCCTTCGGTATCGCCTGCCAGTTGATCCAGCTGTACGTCAGCGTGCGTGATCGCAACAAGCCAGAGAACATGTGCGAACACGGCGACCCGTGGAATGCCCACACCCTGGAATGGTCGACCTCCTCGCCACCACCGTTCTACAACTTTGCCGTGCTGCCAAAAGCAGAAACCATCGACCCGTTCACCGAAGCCAAGGAAAACGGCACTGCGTACAAGGCTCCGGCCAAGTACGAACCGATCCACATGCCAAACAACACCGCCACCGGTGTGGTCATGGGTGCTCTGTTGACCGTGTTCGGTTTCGCGATGATCTGGCACATCTGGTGGCTGGCCATCGTTAGCCTGGTCGGCACTGTGGGCTACTTCGTGATCCACGCTGCACGCGATGATCAAGGCTATATGGTGCCGGTCGACGTGATCGAGCGCATCGAAGCCGAGCAGCACAAGCGTCTGGTAGCGGCCGGGAAAGTTCCAGCCACCGCCACCCGTGTTGAAACCTCGTTGGAACAGGCTTAAACCATGTCGAACTTAGTGACCAATGCTGGACACACCCATGTCGATGGACATGGGCATGATGACCATCACCACGACTCGGGCGAGATGACCGTATTCGGTTTCTGGCTCTACCTGATGACCGACTGCATCCTGTTTGCGTCGATCTTCGCGGCGTACGCGGTACTGGTTAACAACGTAGCGGGTGGCCCGTCGGGCCACGACATCTTCGAACTGCCATATGTACTGGGCGAAACCGCTCTGCTGCTGTTCAGTTCGATCACCTACGGCTTCGCCATGCTGGCGTTGTTCAAGGGCAAGAAGAACCAGGTCCTGGGCTGGTTGGCCATGACCTTCCTGTTCGGCGCCGGCTTCATCGGCATGGAGATCAACGAGTTCCATATGCTGATCTCCGAGGGCTTCGGTCCTAGCCGCAGCGGTTTCCTGTCCGGGTTCTTCACCCTGGTCGGCACCCACGGTCTGCACGTGACCAGCGGTCTGATCTGGATGGCGATCATGATGTACCAGGTGCAGAAAAACGGCCTGACGGCGACCAACAAGACCCGTCTGAGCTGCCTGAGCCTGTTCTGGCACTTCCTGGACGTGGTGTGGATCTGCGTATTCACCGTTGTTTATCTGATGGGGACTATGTAAATGGCTAACGCTCATTCCCACGATAGCCACGACGCCGGCCACGGCAGCGTCAAGTCTTATGCTATCGGTTTCATCCTGTCGGTGATCCTGACCGTCATTCCTTTCGGCCTGGTGATGTACCCGTCGCTGCCGAAAGCCCTGACCCTGTGGATCGTACTGGCCTTCGCAGTCATCCAGGTGCTGGTGCACCTGGTGTACTTCCTCCACCTGGACCGTTCGGCGGCGCAGCGTAACAACGTCATTGCGTTTGTTTTCGCCGCGATCGTGATCGTCCTGTTGGTAGGCCTGTCGCTGTGGATCATGTTCAGCATCCACACCAACATGATGGCGAAGTGAGGTAAATCCGCATGTCCCTCAAGCACTTTATCCAAATCACCAAACCGGGGATCATTTTCGGTAACGTGCTTTCTGTGGCAGGCGGATTTTTCCTGGCCTCCAAAGGGCATGTCGATCTGGCCATCTTCCTGGCTGCGATGATCGGCACGTCCCTGGTGGTCGCTTCCGGTTGCGTGTTCAACAACTGCATCGACCGCGACATCGACCTGAAGATGGAACGCACCAAGAACCGAGTGCTGGTCCAGGGCTTGATCTCCCTGAAACTGGCCCTGGCTTATGCGACCGTCCTCGGCGTTGCCGGCGTTGCGCTGCTGTACAAGGTGGCCAACCCGTTGGCCGCGTTGTTCGCGGTGATCGGTTTTGTCATCTACGTCGGTTTCTACAGCCTGTACCTCAAGCGCAAGTCGGTTCACGGCACGCTGGTGGGCAGTTTGTCGGGGGCGATGCCGCCGGTGATTGGCTACGTGGCTGTGACAAACAGCTTCGACATGGCCGCACTGACGCTGCTGGTGATGTTCAGCCTGTGGCAGATGCCGCATTCCTACGCCATCGCAATCTTCCGCTTCAACGATTATTTGGCCGCATCGATTCCGGTGTTGCCGGTGAAGCGCGGAATTGAAGTGGCCAAGAAGCACATCCTGCTCTACATCCTGGCGTTCCTCGTGGCGACCTTGATGCTGACCTTCAGCGGCTACGCCGGCATGAGCTACCTCGCCGTCGCCGCGGCTATGGGCATGTACTGGTTGTACATGGCCTGGACCGGCTACAAGGCAGTGGATGACACGGTCTGGGCACGCAAGCTGTTCGTGTTCTCGATCTTCACCATTACCGCGTTGAGCGTGATGATGTCGCTGGATTTTAAAGTGCCGAGTGAGCTGTTGCTGACTTACGCGCCTTAAGCGTCGGATGCTGTAAAGAAAAGCCCCGCCCTTCGAGAGAATGGCGGGGCTTTTTATTGGGTTCTTTTTGACGGACCGTGTCGTCCCTATCGCGAGCAGGCTCGGGTCGGTGTTGTCACCACTTTTGTGCTCGACGCTGAACCCCTGTGGGAGCGAGCCTGCTCGCGATGGCCGCGCCGCGGTGCATCAGAAAAAAGTTAATCAGGCGAACAGGCAATAAAAATCCCCGCTCTGATGGCGGGGATTTTATGTGCAGCGTTTAGCGTTACTGCGCGGCGATGCTGTAGCCGTCGAACGCGGTTTGTTGTTGAAGCGCGGTGATGATGTTCTTGCGGTTGACCGCTTGTTCGGCCCCGGCGTTGTCCAGGAACGTCTCGCTTTCCAGTTCCGCTTCTTCGCCTTCGCCGACGAAAGTGAAGCCCAGGAATTCCAGCGCTTCACGGTCAACGTTCAGGCGCGAGCGCGGGGTGCGCAGGGGCAGGGTGACGCTGATGCCGTCCTTGCTGATGGTGAACACTTCGACGTCTTTCTTGGCGCGAGCCGCTTTGCTCTTGCCGCTGCTCGGGTTGCTGATGGCCTGGTGAGTCTGGTTCAGTACCTTCAGCGCCAGGCCGTAGACGATTTCCTGGAACGCCGGGTCGTCCTTGAAGCTGGACAGAATGCGGCTGATCGGGAATTTGCTGCTCAGGTCTTCCAGGGCGGCAATATCGGCCGCTTCGGCGTCTTTCAATTGCTTGAGTTCGCCCATCAATTCATAGGCTTTATCGTCGTCGAAGCTGTCATGAGCCTGGCGAATCGCGGCGCGCAGCTCGCGGATCTGGTCGCTTTCCCGGGTGGATTGAAAAGCATCCAGAACCATCTCGCTGATGGTCTTGGCCTGAGGCACGTGTTGTGAAAGATTGATGGAGTTTTCGTATTCCGCTTTGGACGACAAGGTGACTACGGATTCAGCGGTATTGGAATCGGACATTGAAATTTCACTACTTCTTTAACTTGGATTGAGGCGAGAAAGCACGAAGCCTTTTCAGGCCGCCTAATCTATTGGACCGAGGCTGCGTTGTCACGGATGAACAGGCGGCTGGTCAGCATTTTTGGCGAGGGACTTTTAACCGGCAGCCATTTTGGGGCGTTGCGCCTGAAGCTCCAGCAACAGCCGATAAAGTTTCAGCGACCGTCCGCAGATCAATCCATAGACAAACCCCGACGCCGAAGCCTTGAGCAGCAACACCTCAAGCGTAGCGGCCTGTTCCGGATGCACGTCGTCCTGATAGCCGAAGTAAAAATTTACGGCAAAAAACAGCTGGTAGAACACCAGCGTCTTCCAGCTGCCAGGCACGATCAACCCGGTTTCCGGATCATCCAGCTCCACGCCCTTGCGTGAAACAAACACCAGCGCCGCGAGGTTGCCCAGCAGAAACGTGACCAACCAGCAACCCACCGAGAGCTGAGGGTTTAGCGTGAGGTTCAATGAAAACAGGGACCATGCCAGCAAGGCCGGCGGAGTGACAAGCAATGCGGCTTTGCTTTCATGGGTCGGATAAAGCGCTTTGACCCCGAAGTAACACAACACCAAAAAAATCACGTAAACCCACAGCGGGATGTTTTGCAGGGTGATGAGCATTGCGCAGCGTTCCTTGCCGAAAAATGAGGACCGGGATAATAGCCGCTGCTATGGCCAAGTCTGTCGACTATTTCCTCATTGCGTTCGGATTCGTCGACCGACCGGCCCATTGCTCGGCGGTCTGCTCATCCACCGGTAACGAGAAGCGAAAGGTCGCGCCGCGTCCGGGAATATCTATCAGATGGATCTCGCGACCGTGCAATTGCAGGATCCGGTGCACGATCCGCAGCCCCAATCCGCCATCGCGCCGTGCGCCGCCAATGTTGAACGGACGCAGGAACAGACCTTCGCGCAGTTCGGGAGCGATTCCCGGGCCGGTATCGCTGATTGTCACTTCGATAAAAGGTCCTTGTGGGCGCAGGCTGAGTTCGATTTCTCCACCTTGGGGCGTATGGCGCAGCGCATTGTCGAACAGGTTGGTCAGCACCCGCTCGATCAACCCAAGATCTGCGCAGGCCGCCGAGACGTTGGGGGCGAAGGTGGCCTTGAGTTCGATCTGGCGCGCTTCGGCGCTGAGTTCGAATTTCTGAAAGATGTCCTGCACCAGATCGGTCAGCGAAAACCGCTCCAGCACCGGTTGCACGAAACCGTGTTCAAGCCGCACCAGTTCCAGCAGCGATTGCGCCAGGCCACCGACCTTGCGGCTTTGATCCAGGGCGATCCCCAGATAACGACGGCGATCGGCGGGGGACAATGTGGCGTCCTTGAGCGACAAAGTTTCCAGGTAACCATGCAGTGAGGCCAGCGGTGTGCGCAGGTCGTGGGAGATGTTGGCCACCAGTTCGCGACGCTCCTGATCCTGACGGGTCAGCGATCGCCATTGTTCGCCGAGGCGCGCTTGCATCTGCCGGAAGGCGGCGTCGAGTACGGCAATTTCATCGTGGCTGGCGGTTTTCTCTACCGGCTCTGGCTCGGGCGAGGCGGGTGGCGCCGACGGAACACCGTTGATATCGAACTGACTGACTTTTTCGGTCAAGCGGCGCAATGGCCGGGTGATCAGGCCAAATGCCGTGAGGCCGGCAATCAGGCACAGCAACGCCACCAGCCCAATGGACAACAACGCTGTATTGAGCGCTGCGCTGGTGGCGCCGCGTTCGGCGAAGCGATCGTGCTCCTCGCTGAGCAACACCACATAGAGATAACCGGCCGGTTGACCGTTGACCCGCAATGGCGCGGCGCTGAACACCTTGCGGCCATCGACGCTGCGCGGATCGTCGCCGAGAATCGGCAGGGCCTCGCCTTTGAGCAAACGCTGGATCGGCGCCAGATCGACCCGCTCCCGGCGTATTCGACCTTCGGGCGCGGCGCTGCCGACAATCCGGCCTCCGGTGTCCAGCAGATAGACCTCGACACTGGGATTGACCAGCATCAACTGGCTGAACAATTCGCGCACGGCATTGGGCATCGGGCCATTGCGGTCCATCAGTACGGTGTCGTGGGCAATGTGTTGCGCCAGATCCCGCGACAAGCCTTGCACCACTTCCAGTTCATGCATCTGATTGGAGCGCACCTGCATCCATGCCGAGGTACCGCAGCACACCAGCAGCAGCACGGCGAACACCAGGGACAGGCGTTGAGTCAGGGTCAGCCTCATGGCTGCTCTCCGCTTACTGCGAACTTGTATCCACGGCCCCACACCGTGAGGATGCGCGCCGGTTGCGCCGGATCGGCCTCGATCTTGGCCCGCAGGCGGTTGATGTGGGTGTTGACCGTGTGCTCGTAGCCTTCATGGCTGTAGCCCCACACCGCGTTGAGCAGGTCCATGCGCGAGAAGACCTTTCCGGGCTGGCGGACGAAGAAGTACAGCAGGTCGAATTCCCGTGGCGTGAGGTCAAGCCGCCGGCCGTCGAGGGAGACTTCACGGGTAATCGGGTCGATGGACAGGCCATCGCTGATCAGGCTGCCGGCATCCATTTTCAGGTTGCGGGCCATGGCGTCGACCCGTCGCAGCAATGCCTTGACCCGCGCCACCAGTTCGAGCATGGAAAAGGGTTTGGCCAGGTAATCGTCGGCACCCAGTTCCAGCCCCAGAATCCGATGCATTTCACTGGAGCGCGCACTGGTGATGATGATCGGTGTGTAGCGGGCCATGGCCCGGGCGCGGCGACAGATTTCCAGGCCGTCGACGCCGGGTAGCATCAGGTCGAGGATCAGTGCGTCCCAGCTTCCTTGCTGCAGCAGTCGCATGCCCTCATCGCCGTCGGCGCAGTGCACCACCTCGAACTGCTCATCGCGCAGATGCAGGCAGATGAGGTCGGCGATATGCAGGTCGTCCTCGACCACCAGGACGCGTTTGGTCTGTTCCATGGAGCTCAATCCTTTGTGACGCAATGAACACATTGTGCGGGTTTTCCTGAGGTTGAGTTATCACGAATTATTTAACTCCTCGTGAGGATTTGGCGATCAACTCAAGCCTAGGCTGTGTTCCATGCAAGGCATCTGGAATTTTGGAGAAGGCCCATGTTTTCACGGCGACAGTTTCTTGTAGCGAGCGGCGGGCTGGGGGCTGCAGCCCTGGTGGTCGGTGTATTGCCAAAATTTTCCGCAAGCGTCGCGCTGATCGATGAGGCCCGCGCGGCAGAGGTTTTCGAGGTGACCCACAGCGATAGCGAATGGCGCGCCAAGCTCAGCGCCGAGCAGTACGAGGTCCTGCGTGAAGAGGGCACCGAGCGGGCCTACAGCAGCCCGCTGAACAACGAGCATCGGGAGGGCATTTTTGCCTGCGCCGGTTGTGATCTGCCGTTGTTTTCTTCCGACACCAAGTTCGACAGCCGCACTGGATGGCCGAGCTTCTGGGCGCCACTGGACAACGCGGTGGCCACCCGTCGGGACCGTTCCTTCGGCGTGCTGCGCGAAGAGGTTCATTGCCGTCGTTGCGGCGGTCACTTGGGTCATGTTTTCGAAGACGGGCCAAAGCCCACTGGTCTGCGTTACTGCATGAACGGTCTGGCACTGACCTTCAAGCCGCAGGCGTAATCCATGGGCACTTCCTTTCACTCACTTCATGCAGGTCGACGTTATGTGGCTTCTGGTCCTCGCTTATCTCGGTGGTGTGCTGACGATCGTCAGCCCGTGCATTCTGCCGGTATTGCCCTTTGTCTTCGCTCGCACCGGGCAGCCGTTTATGAAGAGTGGCTTGCCGCTGCTGGCGGGGATGGCGCTGACCTTCGCGCTCGTCGCCTCGTTGGCGGCGGTGGGCGGCGGTTGGGTGGTGCAAGTCAATCAGTACGGTCGCTGGCTCGCGTTGCTGTTCGTTGCGCTGTTCGGGCTGACGCTGTTGCTGCCCCGGCTGGCCGAGCGTCTGACGCGTCCATTGGTGGCGGCCGGAGGTCGGCTGTCGGAGGCCGCGGGCGCCGATACCCGGCCACGGCCCGGTGCGTCGTTGCTGATCGGCGTCGCCACGGGACTGCTCTGGGCACCCTGCGCCGGGCCGATTCTGGGCCTGCTGTTGACTGGCGCGGCGCTGCAAGGGGCAAATGTCGCCACCACCCTGTTGCTACTGGCTTACGCGGCCGGTGCCGCCACCTCTCTCGCCGCGGCACTGCTGCTGGGCGGTAAAGTCTTCGCCGCGATGAAGCGTTCGATAGGCGCAGGCGAGTGGCTGCGTCGAGGCTTGGGAGTCGCGATGCTGGCTGGTGTGGTGGCGATCGCCTTGGGGTTGGATACAGGGATTCTGGCGCGGGTTTCGACAGCCTCCACCGGCGGCATCGAACAGGCGTTGGTAAGTCGACTGGCTGGTAAGTTGCCTACCGACAGTGGGGCGATGATGTCGCAGATTCCACGGGGCGGCGATCAACCCACCGGCAGCATGAAAATGACCGCCAAGATACCGGGCGAACTGCCGATTGAAGGCAACCTTCCATCGCTGGACGGCGCTGTGCAATGGCTCAATTCACCCCCTCTCACCGCCCAGTCCTTGAAGGGCAAGGTTGTGCTGGTGGATTTCTGGACTTACTCCTGCATCAACTGCCTGCGCACCCTGCCGTACGTAAAGGCCTGGGCCGAGAAGTATCGTGATCAGGGCTTGGTGGTGATCGGCGTCCATACGCCCGAGTTTGCCTTCGAACGTGATGCAGGCAACGTCACCAAAGCCATGAAAGACCTGGGCATCACTTATCCGGTGGCAATCGATAACGACTATAAGGTCTGGCGTGCTTTCAACAACCAATACTGGCCAGCCCACTATTTTGCCGATGCTCAAGGGCGCATTCGTTATCACCACTTTGGTGAAGGCAAATATGCCGAATCGGAGCGAGTGATTCAGCAACTGCTGCGTGAGGCGGGCGCCGCGAAGGTCGCGGACGGGCTGATCAATGCTCGTGCCGAGGGTGTCCAGCTCGCCCCGGACATGAGTGAAGTGCAATCGCCGGAAACCTATGTCGGCTACCGACGGGCGGAGCATTTCGTTGCTGAAACCGATCTGGCGCCAGACAAGGTGGCGGCCTATAGCCCGCCGTCACAATTGGCCCTCAATAACTGGAGCCTGGAGGGTCAATGGACTGTCGGTCCGGAGCGGGCCATTTCAAACGCACCGGCCAGTCGTATCGTCTACCGCTTCCACGCTCGCGATCTGCATCTGGTATTGGGCCCCGGCGCTGACGGCAAACCGGTGCGTTTCAAAGTGTTGATTGACGGCAAGCCCCCAGGTGATGCCCACGGTGTCGACGTTGCGCCTGATGGCAGCGGCAGCGTCACCGAGCAGCGTTTGTATCAACTGGTTCGCCAGACCGCAGGCGTAACGGACCGGACATTCAGCATTGAGTTTCTCGATCCGGGTGTATCGGCGTATGCATTTACCTTTGGTTGATAGCCGTTTGGTTGATAGCTCCATTCACTGAGGAGACAGCCCATGAAAACCCAATTTAACTGGCGTCGCACCTTGCTGGGTCTGGCCGCCGCCAGTGTTATCGGTCAGTGCTCCGCGTTCTCTTTCGGGGCCGCCGAAG
Organism: Pseudomonas sp. ADAK2 TE3594; assembly: GCF_053628675.1. Taxonomy (NCBI): domain Bacteria; kingdom Pseudomonadati; phylum Pseudomonadota; class Gammaproteobacteria; order Pseudomonadales; family Pseudomonadaceae; genus Pseudomonas; species Pseudomonas sp. ADAK2 TE3594. Next base: position 312,634 of record NZ_JBRJGV010000001.1, read on the forward strand.
AGGCGGTCATCATCCCTGCGCCAACGCTCGACGAGATTACCCAGGCGCACAGAGAAACGGCGGTCTTTGCGGGCGGTTGCTTCTGGGGCGTCCAAGGGGTATTTCAACACGTCAAAGGAGTGAAGAATGCCGTTTCCGGTTACGCTGGCGGCGCCGCTGACACCGCTCAGTACGAGCGGGTCAGCAATGGCGATACCGGTCATGCGGAGGCCGTCGAAGTCACATTCGATCCGGCTCAAGTCAGTTATGGCAGTTTGTTGCAGATCTATTTTTCGGTGGCCCACAATCCCACCGAACTAAACCGTCAGGGTCCGGACCGCGGCACCCAGTATCGATCGGCCCTTTTCCTGAAAAGCGCTGAACAGCAACGCGTCGCCCAGGCCTATATCGCGCAACTCGACGCCGCCCATTCGTTCAATAAACCCATCGTCACCAAACTGGAAACCTACAACGGCTTTTACCCGGCGGAGGAGGAGCATCAGGACTTCCTCACGGAGCACCCGACGTACCCTTACATCGTGATCAATGACCTGCCAAAGGTGGCGCAGTTGAAGCAGCTGTATCCGGATCGATATCAGGAGACGCCGGTATTGGTTAAAGCAGGCATGTAGGCAAGATCACCCCGAAATCACATTCTTGCCCGCAATCTTCGACCGATACAGCGCCTGATCGGCCCTGGCCAGGAGCCCTGTCTGTTGTTCTTCTTCAAAGCGTTGCACCACGCCAAAACTCATGGTCACTTGGAAGTCCCCAACCGGCAGCAGGCTCGACAGGCCATGGCGGATTCTTCCAGCGAGTGCCCTGGCGTCGGCCAACGAAGTATTGGGCAGGATCATGATGAACTCGTCGCCACCCCAGCGCGCTAACAGGTCGCCTTCGCGCACGCAGTGCTTCACGCTCTCGATTACCTGCACCAACGCCGCATCACCCAAGGCGTGGCCGTAGTGATCGTTGATGTTTTTGAAGTCATCGATGTCCATGGCGATCAGCGACAGGGGGTGGCGAAAGCGTTGGGCGCGATCGCATTCCTGGGGCAGGGCCTTTTCCAGTCGATAGCGATTGGCGATGGAAGTCAGCACATCGGTTTCCGCCAGTTTGCGATTTTCTTCGAGTTGAATCTGCAACTGCTGATTGACCCGAGACAACTCCCGGGTGCGTTCTTCGACGATGGCTTCGAGGGATTGATTGCGCCGTTCCATTTCTTCGAACAGGCGTTTCTTGTCTTCGATACTGCGGTGCGCGCCGACCATTCGTGCCACCGAGCCGTCGGCATTACGTGCCAGCACATAGCCGCGATCTTCGATCCAGGTATAAGTGCCATCCCGCATGCGGCAGCGATACTCGGCTTGATAACCGGGTGCGCGCTGATTCAGGTAGTCATCAAACAGCGCCATGACCTGTGAATAATCGTCGGGATGGATCACGTTTTCCCAGGTCAGCACGTTGTTATCCAGGGAATGAGGCGGATAGCCGAGCATCTCGTACCACCCGGGGTTGCGATAGACGAACCCGGTGTTGGCGTTCCAGTCCCAGATGCCATCGCTGACCAGTTCCAGGATGGTGTGCAGCATGTCTTCGTTAAAATCTGACAGATTGAACTTCAACGGCTCGATATTCGATGCCTCACCCATCATCGGTCTCCCTGCCGAACTGATATCAACGTGACTCGCCAGTCGGGGAGATTAGTTCATGGGGTATTGCCTCGGCTAGTGCTTGCCCCACCTCTGCAGCGCAAAGTCGACGAAGCTGCGCAATTTCGGCAAACGGTAGCGGTCCTGAGCGTACACCAGGTTCATCGGTCGACTCGGCAGTTGGTAGTCCTGCATCAAGGCCACCAGTTTTCCGTCGTGAAGGTCCTGTTCTACCAACGCATCGGGCACCATCACGATGCCCATCCCGGTTCGCGCCGCTTGATGCAGCCCCGCCGAGCTGTTGATCAGCATCGGTCCGCTGACCTCTACCATGACTTCGCCTTCGGGTCCTCTCAGGCGCCATTGTTTTGCTACCGAGTGCCAGTCATCTCCGGCCGGGTAGGCGAAGGCCAGGCAGTCATGGTGTTGCAGGTCGGTAGGTTTTTCCGGAGTGCCTCGGCGCGCCAGGTAGTCCTTCGAAGCGCACAGGGTCATCGTGTAGTCGATGAGCGGGCGGGCGATCATGTTGGACATCTCGGTAGTGCCCAAGCGAATAGCCACATCGAAACCGTTGTCGAGCAGATCCAGGCGTTGGTTGGTCAAAACGACGTCGAGTTTGACTTGCGGACAACGCAGGGCGAATTCGCTCAAGGCCGGCGCCAGCCGTTCGGTGCCAAAGGTCAGCGGCGCGGTGATGCGCAGGGTGCCGCTCGGCTCGTCGAGGGTCTGTTCGGCCAGGCGTTCGGAATCGGCCACCAGCCCCAATACCTCGAGACAACGTTGATAGTACGTCGTGCCGAATTCCGTCAGCCGCTGGCGTCGTGTCGTACGGTTGAGCAGGCGCACGCCCAGGCGTTGCTCCAGGGCCCGAAGGTGATTGCCGACCATGGTCGTCGACATTTCGCACTGCAAAGCGGCGGCGGTCATGCTGCCGGCTTCCACCACTCTTACGTAAACGGTCATTGCCTGGAACAAATCCATTATCAAGCTCAGCTTTAAAATTATTGAAGTGTTGCAGTGTTTATCCAGCTCAGGTGGCTAACCATACTGCAAAAACACCGACTATTAATGGAGTTTGATGTCATGACCGCCGCCTGCCTGATGAGCACCTACCAACCCTTGGCCCTGAGTTTCAGCAAAGGCCTGGGCACGCGCTTGTGGGATCAGTCCGGTCGCGAATATCTGGATGCGGTGGCGGGTGTGGCGGTGACCAACGTCGGCCATTCCCATCCTCGAATTGTGGCAGCCATCAGCGAGCAGGCCGGGCTGTTGTTGCACACCTCCAACCTGTACAGCATCGACTGGCAACAGCGGCTGGCGCAGAAACTGGTTCGGCTTTCCGGCATGGATCGGGTGTTCTTCAATAACTCTGGCGCCGAAGCCAACGAAACCGCGCTGAAACTCGCGCGGCTTTACGGCTGGCACAAAGGCATCGAGCAGCCGCTGGTGGTGGTCATGGAAAACGCCTTTCACGGTCGTACTCTTGGCACCTTGTCCGCCAGTGACGGCCCGGCGGTGCGCCTGGGGTTTAACGAATTGCCGGGGGACTTCATTAAAGTGCCATTCGGCGACCTCGCGGCGCTGGAGGCGGTGCATCAAGCCCACGGCTCGCGCATCGTGGCGATCCTGATGGAGCCGATTCAGGGCGAAAGCGGTGTGCAAATGGCTCCGCCCGGTTATCTCAAAGCAGTGCGCGAACTGTGCAACCGGCGCACCTGGCTGCTGATGCTCGACGAAATCCAGACTGGCATCGGCCGCACTGGCCAGTGGTTTGCGTTCCAGCACGAAGGCATCATCCCGGACGTCATGAGTCTGGCCAAAGGCTTGGGCAACGGCATCCCTATTGGTGCCTGCCTGGCCCGGGGCAAAGCAGCCGACCTGTTCACCCCCGGCAGCCACGGCAGCACGTTCGGCGGTAATCCGCTGGCATGCCGAGTGGGGTGCACCGTGCTGGAGATCATTGAGGAACAAGGCCTGCTGGAAAACGCCAAACTGCAGGGTGAACGCTTGCTCGCCAGATTGCGCATCGAATTGGCCGATGACCCCAACGTCCTGGCGATTCGCGGCCAGGGTTTGATGATCGGCATCGAACTCAAACAACCGATTCGCGACCTGACCCTGATTGCAGCCCGCGATCATGGGCTGCTGATCAACGTGACACGGGGCAAAACCATTCGCCTGCTGCCACCGCTGACGATTGATGAGCGGGAAGTGGAGATGATTGTCAGAGGAGTTGGTCGGGCGGTGAGCGTAGCCTGACCTTTCTTGGATGAATGCATTCCCCTGTAGGAGTAGCCTTCGGAAGCTCCTACAGAATCGGTGTCTGCGTCAGTGGAATCAGGAACGATCAGTCGATTTGTTGCATCGTACTGACGAAAGCCGTGACTTCATCCCGATTCATCAGTTGAAGTTTCGAACGTCTAAACCCTTTGAACAAACGCTGATGCGCGGCAAATCCACTGGACTCTTCACGAGTACGATAGCTGCTCGCCCATTCCAGTAACGCTATCAGTAACTCGTCATGCTCATCGCGCTTCGCCTCTCGCTGGCGAATATGGTTGACGCAGTCTTCATCTTCCAGACACAGCCAGATCAGCGCTGTCGCTTGCTGCACAAGTTCACTGATCATCCAGTCGTAAACACCCTCGATAACCCAGCGCTCTCCACTCGCCGCCACTCGCGCCATTCCCAGTGCTTCGGCGCGGGGACGAGCGATGCTGTGTTCATCGGATGCCCAGTGAATCAGGTCGAGATCGGTCCAGGGCGCTTGCAAGTGCTCAGCCAGTTGTTTGGCCAGCCAACTCTTGCCCGAGCCGGAGTTGCCGATGATCAGGGTTCGGGTGAGGTTCATGGTGTGCGGGTAATGATTGCTCATGGCAACTCGGGCAAAGTCAGTCAGCCGTTTCGGAAATTTCAGGCGCAATCATCCGCGTCTTCGGTGATCCATCCGCATTGAATTGATAAATATCCTGCGGCTGGCCTTTTTCATTGAAGAACACTTGGCCGATTCCTGCTGAGTTCCAAAGTCGCTCGCCGGCTTCGGCGTGTTCGGGGATGTGCGGAACAATGCGCATGCGCCGGCGCTTGGTCAGCCAGTTGAGGGGCGAGCGGGGCGAGTAGAGCCAACGGTTGAGGCGGTCGAACCATTCGAGCAGGGCGGGCGGGAATTCGTTTTTTATCCCGCTGCTGGTGATTTGCCAGATTTGTGGGCCGGCCTTGCGGTGTCGGATCAATAC